>JAYRUL010000044.1:0-20091 GCA_041919095.1 Rhodoferax sp.
GACGCCATGCCACGCCGTTCGGGATGCAGGTCCAGTACCAACAAGGTCACGACCGGCACCATTAGCGCCCATCCAAAGGAGAAAATCCCCAGCGGCAACATGGCCCAACTGGGATGTGCCGCAAGGAACAGGTTGGCCACCAGATTCAGCACGGCAATCGCCAGCATGATGACAAAGCCGTGTCGCACCTGGCGCTTGGGTGCGATCTTGCCCGCAAGACGACCGCTAACCATGGCACCCCCCATGATGCCAGCAATGGTGATCAGAAAGCACCAGAAGAACTGCTGGGGTACCAGGCCCAGATGCTCCCCCAAAAATACCGGCGCACTCAGGATATAGAGAAACATGCCATTGAATGGAATGCCGCTGGCCAATGCCAACAGCAAGAACCGGGGATCAGATCCCAGCTGCCAATAGCCCGCCATCAAGTGCCGGGGATGGAAATGCTGGCGCTGGGATGCGTGCAAGGTTTCTGGCAGCAAGCGATAGATGGCCACCCCCAAGATGACGCCCAAGACGGCCAAGAACCAGAAGATGCCTTGCCAGCTCACATGCACCAACATCCATCCTCCAACCATGGGGGCAATAGCCGGTGCAACGCCAAAAAAGATGGTGACCTGACTCATGACTTTTTGCGCTTGCGAGGGGGCGAACATGTCGCGAATGATGGCGCGCGAGACAACGATGCCCGCACCAGTCGTCAATCCTTGCAATGCCCGAAAGAAAATCAACTGGCCGATGTTCTGGGACAAGGCACAACCGGCCGATGTCAGGGTGAAGGCAATCAACCCCCACAACACCACGGGACGCCTTCCGAAACTATCCGAGATGGAGCCGTGAAACAGGCTCATGAAGGCAAACCCAAACAAATATGCCGAGAGGGTTTGCTGCATTTGCACGGGTGATGCATCCAGCGATTTCGCAATATCGGCAAATGCAGGCAGGTAGGTATCAATGGAGAATGGCCCCAGCATACCCAGCAAGGCCAGGAGAACGGCAAACGCCCATTGGGGTGCCTGCCAGAGTTTGTGCGCTTCAGGATTCATGGTATCGGGGGATGCAGGGTGCCGTGGAAGGCTTGGACACTGGGCCGCAGGCGGGGACTTTGGCTCTTTTGAACCGTTCCGATGCTCATGAAGCACAGCGCGTGTTCACCCGGCACCAATCCAAACAATCGGCGCAGGGCAACAGATTTCAGGGCCTTGCCACTGGTCAGCGCTGATCCGAACCCTTGCGCAGTGGCCATCAAGAGCATGTTTTGCACGGCGCATCCGGCAGAAACGATCCGCTCGTGTAGGTCGACCTCGGCATCTCCACGGATTTCGTCGACCACCGCCAAAAGCAACCACGGTGCGCGGTAGGCTTTCTCCCGGGCTTGCTCCAGCTGCTCCGGGGCTGCCTGCGGATCGCGTTCGAACAGGGCCGCAGCAAAAGCCTGCGCAAGATCACTGCGCTGGACTTGCGTCACTTCAACAAAACGCCAGGGAACGATGCGTCCGTGGTCGGGCGCAGAAGCCGCCGCGCGCAAAATATCTTGCCGTTGTTCGTTGGACGGCCCGGGAGCAAACAGGCGTTTGGGCAGGACCGTCTGGCGCGACTCCATTAGCGCAGAGGCTAATGCGGGCCAATCGGTTTCAGGTGGGTATGGCTGGGTCATCCGGGTCGTCCATCAGGGCGTTTGCGCCCATACCAAGGCAGCATGCGTCCCCCCCATACGAGAACGACTGCACACCACAATAGTGCCGTTGGCAGAAGCAAGCTTACGGCCCAGTTCCCCTGAACGGTTGCGGCAATCCGCAACAGCACCGCAGCCTGCAAAACCCAGAACAACCCCCACACGGTTGCATCGGCTACCAGCGCCCGGCCACTATGGCCACACGACACCCGCGTTACCATGGCCAGCATGAGCGATCCCAAGCACCCCATGGTCATCGCGTGCAAGGCCCCTAGGCTCAGGACGGGGGACGACTGTAGCCACCCCAGCACTCGTGCAATTCCCCCGAGTAACAAGGCCAGGCCCATCCATAAAAAGCCAATGTGCAGCATGGCCAGCAGGCGATTTTTGAGGCTTTGCATCAGTCCCCAAACGATTGCCAGCCAAAGCAAGACCAGACCGGCAACGATTTCCCAGGATGCGCGCAGCATTGGCCACAGCGATTGCCATTGCAGTGCATAGGGCGTTGCCGCTTCAACCCAAACCGCCACGACCTCCATGACGGCGGCGGCCACCATCAGTGTCAATACCCAGAATGGGTGTGCGGCGCGAATGAAGGGCATGGCGTTGGATGTGAAGAATGGGATCATCCGATGCGCAACGGTTACAAAAACCACAACCGCAAACCCCCAGAGTCCGCTGTGCACCCATGCTAATGCGAGCGGTCCTTGGTCAATGACCATGGATGTGAGCAACCCAGCGATGCAAATGCAGCCCCAAATGCACGCGCCCCCCACCATCTTTGCATGCAAGCGGTCAGGCTCGTTACTGCGCGAAACCATGCGCCAAAACAACCAGGTCGTACGCGCCAAACCACTCCATACAAGAGCGAGCCCCCCTAGGGCCCATCCGAGGTGAATATGGGTGCCTACTAGCCACAGCAGCCAACCCAAAGCCTGCAACGACAGTGGTGCTGCGAGGATTCGGGTATCAAGAGACTCGATGTGCAGCCACTTGGGAGCTGCCGTGAACAGGAATCCTGCAAAGAACAGCGGCATGAAGCCAAGTCCCATTGCCGCCGCATGCACCAGGGTCGGTGACACCAAGTAGGTCAACGAGACAGTGACGCTCAATCGATCAACTTGGACCAGCAGCCACCATAGGCTGCTGGAGATAAGAACCACCAGGGCCAGGAAGAAGCCCAGCCGATGAGGTGCCCACAACAACCGGGAAGGTCGCCAGTGATCCCGATTTGAGGTTGCACCCACAATCGGGGGCTTCAACCGCCCCTACCTTGGATGCGTAGAATCACCCACAACTTCCGGTATGGCCGCATTGCGTACAGTAGTCGCACCCGTCTTTCCGAATGACGGCATGCGCGCCGCACTCGCCACACTTCTTTCCGGCCATGACGGGTAGCGGCGCGCTCTCCAGCGCCAAATCCTGGCGGGGTAGCAGCGCATCAGACTCTGCATCGGCGTCTTGACTCTGCAAATCAGTCGCACGACGGTTGTGGTGACTGGTACGGGCACGATTGCGTTCAGCCAAAATGTTTTGCACGGCAAATGCAACTGCCGAAACTTCGGAATCGTGCCACATCGGCACTTCGGTACCATCCTCTTTCTGCTTGGTACCTAATCGCACTGGGCCGCGATCCCAGGCGACTTTTCGCATATCGGACAGCGCACGTTCCAGAAAGCCTCCGCGCGCTGCCAGTGACAAGAGACGCATACTGGAAGTGATCCACTGCTGTGACTCCCCGCTTTGGCCCACGGGCATGAAGAACTCAATCGCCCGATCTACCGTCCCCTTTCCATCTCCAGCAGGAACGGGTAAAAACGAAACCAGCAAGTACAGGGTCTTGTGACCTTCTTGTGTCCAGTAATCGATCTTCTCGGCAACGGCAGACAAAGCCCCTTTCGGACGGCGTTCAATCACGCTGCGCATCGGATCAATAACCGGCTGCGGTGTTGGCTTGGATGCCTCAGGCTTGGGTGTATCAACATGCAGGACCGATCCCAAAATTGCATTGGGACGGTACGTTGCCAACCCTTTCAATCCAGCGCGCCACGCTTGGAGGTAAAGGTTTTTGAAATCGTCGTAAGGATAGTCTGCAGGAATATTGACCGTCTTGGAAATGGCTGTATCAACGAAGGGTTGGACCGTCTCCATCATGGCAATGTGGTCACTGGCACTCATTTCCAAGGCAGAAATGAAGTAATTCGGAAGTTGAGACATATCGCCACCCAACTCTCGGTACATCCGCCACGCATGATCTTCTACGTCATACTCGGAATGACTGCCATCGGCTTCGCGTTTCTTACGCTTGTACGTCCAAGAGAACGCGGGTTCAATCCCGTTGGATGCATTGTCGGCAAAGGCCAAGCTTACCGTCCCAGTCGGTGCAATCGACAACAGGTGGCTGTTGCGAATGCCGTTTTCTCGAATCGCCTCCTGGATCGGTGCTGGCAACCTGCTAGCAAAGGTTCCTTCTGCAAGATAGCCTTTCGCATCGAACTTCGGAAAGGCACCTTTTTCCTTGGCCAACTCCACCGATGCCAAATAGGCAGCATCGCGCATGCTGGTAGCGATGCGTTTGGCCATTGCACGGCCTTCTGCAGAGTTGTATTGAAGACACAACATCGCAAGCGTGTTGCCCATACCCGTGAAACCCACGCCGATGCGTCGCTTGGCCGCAGACTCATCGCGCTGTTGCTGGAGGGGCCAATAGGTGACGTCCAGTACGTTGTCTAGCGCACGCACCTGTATCGCGACCGTCTTTTCGAATGCTTCGAAGTCGAAGGCCGGAACGCCCGCAAAACCGAAGGGATGGCGCACAAAACGGGTCAGGATGATGGGTCCTAAGTCGCAGCAACCATATGGAGGCAATGGCTGTTCACCGCAGGGGTTGGTAGCAGAGATACTCTCGCAATAGTGAAGATTGTTGTCCCGATTGATCTGATCCAGAAACAAGATGCCCGGCTCCGCGAAGTCATAGGTTGACTTCATGATGGTGTCCCAAAGTGAACGAGCTGGTAGTTTTTGATAAACCCATTGACCGTCTTCACGCTGGTACGCGCCTTTTTCCATCAGCGTTGATCCAGGCGGCGCGGTGTGAACCAACTCCCAATCTCGGTTTTCGGTCAAGGCTTGCATGAACGCATCCGTTACCCCTACCGACACGTTGAAATTATTCCAACGGCCCGGTGTACGCTTGGCTGTAATGAACTCTTGCACGTCCGGATGGTCGATGCGCAATACGCCCATTTGCGCGCCTCGGCGCGCACCTGCACTCTCTACGGTTGAACAGGACTGATCGAAGACGTTGATATAACTGCACGGGCCTGATGCCATGGATGCGGTACCCTTTACCGCGGCACCACGCGGGCGAATACGCGAGAAGTCGTAACCAACACCGCCACCTCGGCGCATGGTTTCGGCCGCTTCGCGTAAGGCCTCGTAGATCCCAGGATATCCGTTGTCGTCCAAGCCCTGGATGCAGTCGCCAACTGGTTGGACAAAGCAGTTGATGAGCGTGGCTTGAATAGTTGTTCCGGCCGCGCTCATGATCCGCCCTGCACCAATGGCACCGGCATACAGATTCTCAAGAAAGATGCTTTCGTATTTCGATCGCAATGGCTCTTGCTCGACCGAAGCGAGCGCCCTGGCGACGCGCGCAAAGAGATCATCAACGCTGGCTTCGCCAGTCTTAAGATACTTTTCAACCAATACGTCTTGGCTAATGGGCTGCACCGCAATCAAGCCCTGAGGGGAAATGGGATCTCGTTTCATCTTGGTCTCCTCTGATCATTGGGGTTGCCGTTTTGTCGGCATTCGGGATATTTGTGACTACAAACCTTGGTCGCGTCGCATCTTATCGACCCCGAAAGGCGTGTGAAAAAGTAGGGTCAAAGCAAGGCACACAGCGTATGGACTACGTTGCATTTTGCCCCAAGAAGCATCCTGCTATCGATTTGATTCGACGGTTTTCCAACATGCTTTACGCTGTCCATTTCAGCAAAGAAAAGAGGTTCTCAGCGTAAGCTATGGTCGCTGCTGGTTTTTTCAAAAGTCAAGGCCCGAACAGCTTTTTTGCATATTTTTCAGTCCGTGCTTTTGCTTACAAACTATTGTCCGGACTGGCGTCTCCAGCCCTGCGTACCACCGCCAATTCCGTGCGACACAGCCAAAGAATCATTGCGGTAGGACTAGTATTTTCGTTTACCCTTTGCTTTCCTTGAGACCATGGGCATTTCGCCTCGCAAACGAGCCAAATCGTCATCGTCAAAGTCTTCATGTTCCTCAACAAAGGAGTTTTCACTGGCATTCTGTCCGCACTTCTGCTCATCTCGCGCTGGATGGTTACCCTCACTGCGTGGCGGGCGGTTGCCGCCCTTACCTTCTGCTGGCTGGCCTTTACGGTTGCCGCGCTCTTTGGGGGGCGTTTTGGCCATGGGTGGGCCTTCCGGCCTGGCCGTCTCAACGCGTTCGACAAAGTAGGGGGCCAGGTGCGGCAGCGTGGGATCAACGGTCAGCCGGTAATAGCGCCCGTTCGCAAGGCGGATGGCGAACTGATCCCCAGTCAGAGTACCGTGACCTGAGGCAATGTAGCCCCCGGTGTTGGTTTCATGACCAAAAACCATGACTTGGCGTCCCCACTGTTCTCGCTGAATGGCGTCGAAGACCGATACCACGTCTTCTTTACCTGTCTTCTCCAACATGGTGAACTTGCTAGAGCTACGGTCATAAAAGAGAGCAACACTGCGGCCTTTAAGGAGGATAGTGCCAACGAGTTCGCTGCGTGCAACGCGCGCTTCAAGTGCGCGCAGATAGCCCTCGGAAAAAGGCTCTACTGTAGTTTCTTGGTTCATTTGATGAAGTCTAGGATCATCAAGGGAAGATGGTCATCCAATGTTTTGCGCGGATCTCACGGACTCAGCTAATTTTTGAGGCTGCTTTGCTGGGCACGAACCCAGTGACCGGAAGTAATTTCCTTCAATCTCCGTTGGCACAGAATGGGCAAACTTTGGGCACGGCGTGGCCACAAAAGAAGAAGGGCCCACCTAAGTGAGCCCTAAAATTAAACGGAAACCCGCATGAAGAATTGGTTGCGGAGGCTAGATTTGAACTAACGACCTTTGGGTTATGAGCCCAACGAGCTACCAGGCTGCTCCACTCCGCGTCAAGCTTTTAATTATAACACGATTATTCGGCTGCGGCTGAAGGAGTTTCGGTTGTATCGGCGCGATCCACCAACTCAACCAAAGCCATGGGGGCATTGTCGCCCACACGAAAGCCCATTTTCAAAATGCGTGTGTAACCACCCGGGCGGGCCTTGAAGCGCGGGCCGAGCTCGTTAAACAACTTGGTCACGCTGTCGCGATCACGCAGACGATCAAAGGCCAAACGGCGATTGGCAACGGTTGGCTCTTTTGCCAAAGTGATCATGGGCTCCACCACGCGACGCAGCTCTTTGGCTTTGGGAACCGTGGTTTTGATAGCCTCGTGGGCGATCAGGGAGTTCATCATGTTGCGCAGCATCGCCAAACGGTGCGAGGTGGTGCGATTAAGTTTACGAAGGCCGTGTCCGTGGCGCATGGTGGTATTCCTTTATGTTGTAAACAGGCAGCCGTATCAGGTACTGCCGTTGGCGCTAAACCCTTCAGGGTTCAATTGGTAAGAGAAGCGCTTGGCAAAGCTGAATCAACGCTTTTCAAGTGCTGCGGGTGGCCAGCTTTCCAGCTTCATACCTAGGGTCAAGCCACGAGAGGCAAGCACTTCCTTGATTTCATTGAGCGACTTGCGACCTAGGTTGGGGGTCTTGAGTAACTCGTTCTCGGTGCGTTGAATGAGGTCGCCAATGTAGTAAATGTTTTCCGCCTTGAGGCAGTTGGCAGAGCGAACCGTGAGTTCCAACTCGTCCACCGGGCGCAGCAAGATCGGGTCAAACTGGGTGTTTCCGCGAGGAGCCGGAGCATCGAAGGCGGCCAATTCGCTGCCTTCGAGTTGGGCAAACACAGCAAGCTGCTCGACCAAAATCTTGGCTGATGCGCGAACCGCGTCTTCCGCCGTAATTGCTCCGTTGGTTTCGATTTCGACAACCAATTTGTCGAGATCAGTACGTTGCTCAACGCGCGCACTCTCAACGGTGTAACTAACGCGTTTGACCGGTGAATAAGAAGCATCTAGGACGATGCGACCAATGGACTTGTTCGGCTCATCTCCATGTCGACGCATCGTTCCAGGAACGTATCCACGCCCCTTCTCAACCTTGATCTGCATGTCCAACTTGCCGCCTTGCGACAACGTGGCAATGACATGCCCAGGATTGATGATTTCGACATCATGCGGCGTCTGAATGTCGGCCGCTGTCACAACCCCCTCGGTATCCTTCCGCAGGCTCAACGTGACTTCATCGCGATTGTGCAGCTTAAACACGACACCCTTGAGGTTCAGCAAGAGGTTCACGACGTCTTCCTGAACACCATCTAGCGACGAGTACTCGTGCAAGACACCCGCGATCGTGACTTCCGTCGGCGCAAAACCCGGCATCGAAGATAAGAGAACACGGCGCAAGGCATTTCCCAATGTATGGCCGTAGCCCCGCTCGAATGGCTCGAGCGCTACTTTCGCCCGATTGGGAGCGAGTTGTTCGACGCTAATGGACTTGGGCTTAAGCAAACTATTCTGCATGCAATCTTCCTCTCAATACCCCCGGCTCGTTACACCGGTAAGGCTGATGTAGCACCCTGGTCGCCGCACGTGCGACAAGGGGGCCGACTCTTGATTTCCAACGTTATTAGCGTGAATACAATTCAACGATCAACGATTCGTTAATGTCAGCGCCAAATTGATCACGATCGGGAACGGCCTTGAACACGCCCTCTGCCTTATCGGAATTCACCTCAACCCATGACGGCATCCCAACCTGCTGTGCTAGCTGAAGAGCTTCCACCACACGGTTTTGCTTTTTTGACTTTTCACGCACCGCAATCACATCGCCAGACTTGACCAAGTACGACGGAATATTCACCGAATCACCGTTCACGGTGATCGCCTTGTGCGACACCATCTGACGCGCTTCAGCGCGGGTGGATCCAAAACCCATCCGATACACAACGTTGTCCAGCCGGCTCTCCAAGAGAAACAACAAGTTTGTGCCGGTGTTGCCTTTGCGGCGGTCCGCTTCTTCAAAGTAGCGGCGGAACTGGCGTTCCTGAACGCCGTACATGCGCTTGACTTTCTGCTTTTCACGCAGTTGCAGGCCGAAGTCGGATGTACGGGCACCGGAGGTCCGGCCGTGTTGGCCGGGCTTCGAGTCAAATTTCGCCTTGTCCCCAATCGCGCGGCGGGCGCTTTTCAGGAACAAGTCGGTGCCTTCGCGGCGGGAGAGTTTGGCCTTGGGGCCGAGATAACGTGCCACTTGAACTTCCTTTATGTCATCTTCCGTGTGAAAACACGGGAGCCTTCAGCGGTAACTGACGGCGGTGGGCTTGGTTAAAAAATTAGATGCGCCGACGCTTTTGCGGGCGGCAACCGTTATGGGGAACCGGCGTGACGTCTGCAATCATGTTGATGCGAATTCCCAGAGCAGCAAGTGCGCGAACAGACGACTCACGACCCGGACCAGGACCCTTGATTTCGACATCAAGATTCTTTATTCCTTGCTCCAAAGCCGCACGACCTGCCACCTCGGAAGCCACCTGCGCGGCAAACGGAGTAGATTTACGCGAACCCTTGAAGCCTTGACCACCTGACGATGCCCAGGACAAAGCATTGCCCTGGCGATCTGTGATCGTAATGATGGTGTTGTTAAACGAAGCGTGCACGTGCGCAATGCCGTCTGCCACGTTCTTGCGAACTTTTTTGCGGACGCGCTGAGCAGCGTTATTTGCGGGGGCTTTTGCCATGTTGGTCTCTCAATCCCAATTATTTCTTCAGAGCGGCAGCACCCTTACGCGGACCCTTGCGAGTACGAGCATTGGTACGGGTACGCTGGCCACGCACGGGCAAACCGCGACGGTGACGGAAGCCACGGTAGCAGCCGATGTCCATCAAGCGCTTGATGTTCATCGTGGTTTCGCGACGCAGGTCACCTTCAATGGTGAACTGAGCGATCTGCTCACGAATCTTTTCCAAATCGCCATCGGTCAAGTCTTTGACCTTTTTGGAGTATGCAATGCCACAAGCCTCGCAAATCTTGCGAGCGCGCGAGCGGCCTATGCCGAAAATCGACGTTAAGCCAATCTCGGAGTGTTGATGCGGCGGAATGTTAATGCCAGCAATACGTGCCATATTCGTCCTCTAAAACCTTTGCAGTTAACCCTGACGCTGTTTGTGACGGGGATCCGTACAGATCACTCGCACCACACCCTTGCGACGGATGATTTTGCAGTTACGGCAAATTTTCTTGACCGAAGCCGAAACTTTCATTTTCTTCTCCTAAAACGCTATGCTTCGTTCCGACCCCAATACCGTCCGGAACCCGTGCCACTTACTTTGCTCTAAACACAATACGCGCACGCGTGAGGTCGTACGGCGTCAACTCAACTGTTACCTTGTCACCTGGGAGGATGCGGATGTAATGCATCCGCATCTTCCCAGAAATATGTCCCAAAACCACGTGTCCGTTTTCCAACTTGACACGAAACGTTGCATTCGGCAGGTTCTCCAGAATTTCACCCTGCATCTGAATTACGTCATCTTTTGCCATAACTAGTTGCCACTAAACTTAAGATGCCTTGAAATTAGCTTTCTTAAGCAGTGATTCATATTGCTGGGACATCATGTAGTTTTGAACTTGAGCCATGAAATCCATGGTCACAACCACAATGATCATCAGAGACGTGCCGCCAAAATAGAACGGAACGTTGTACTTCAAAATTAGAAATTCCGGCAGCAAACACACGAACGTTATATAAATCGCCCCAGCCAACGTTAAGCGGAGCAATATTTTATCAATAAACTTGGCCGTGTGATCACCCGGACGAATCCCGGGAATGAACGCACCACTCTTCTTCAGGTTATCAGCAGTTTCTTTGCTGTTGAACACAAGAGCCGTATAAAAGAAGCAGAAAAAAACTATTGCCGCTGCATACAACAAAACGTAGATCGGCTGACCAGGACTTAAAGAACTAGCAATATCTTTTAGCCATCTCATCGAATCACCCGAGCTAAACCAACCCGCGATCGTTGCCGGCATCAAAATGATGCTCGAAGCGAAAATCGGTGGAATAACCCCTGCCATGTTTAGCTTTAAAGGCAGGTGGGAAGATTGACCACCGTATACCTTGTTACCAACCTGACGACGCGCATAGTTCACCAGTATCTTGCGTTGGCCACGCTCGACGAAAACGACGAACCATGTTACTGCGCCCACCAAAACGACAATCACCATTGACACAATGATGCTCATTGCACCGGTCCGAACCAGTTCAAGCAAGCCGCCAATAGCGCTTGGTAGTCCAGCTGCAATTCCGGCAAAAATCAAAATAGAAATGCCATTCCCAAGACCACGCTCGGTAATTTGCTCACCCAACCACATCAAGAACATCGTGCCAGCAGTCAGCGTCACAACTGAAGTGAGACGAAAACCAAAACCAGGAGCAATGACCAAGCCTTGCGACGACTCCAGAGCCAAAGCAATTCCCAGAGACTGAAACAGAGCCAAACCCAAGGTCGCATACCGGGTGTACTGGGTAATTTTTCGTCTTCCGCCCTCGCCCTCTTTCTTCAGCTGCTCAAATGCAGGCAACACGTAGGTTAGCAACTGCATGATGATGGAAGCGGAAATGTAGGGCATGATGCCCAACGCGAAGATCGTGAACCGCGAAAGTGCCCCGCCCGAGAACATATTAAAGAGGCTGAGAATGCCCCCTTGCTGACCCTTAAACAACTGTTGCAGCTGAGCGGGATCGATACCGGGCACCGGAATGTGTGCACCGATGCGATACACAATTAGCGCGAGCAACAAAAACACAAGCCGACGACGCAGATCGCCGAACTTGTCTGTTTTTGCCATTTGGGCTGCGTTGGTTGCCACTTGCGTCTCTTTCCGAATCCAAATCAGGCTACGCTGCCGCCTGCAGCTTCAATGGCGGCCTTGGCACCAGCTGTTGCACCAACGCCGGTAAGCTTAACGGCTTTGGTGATCGCACCGGTCTTCACAACTTTGGCGACCTTGGCCAATTGACCCACCAGCTTTTCTTGCTTAAGCGTGAGCAAGTCTACTTCCGGCAACCCCAGAGCTTCCAAGTCCGACAAGGTCACTTCGGCATTGAACTGCAATTGAGCCGACTTGAAGCCACGCTTGGGAAGTCGACGGTGCATCGGCATCTGGCCACCCTCGAAACCGACCTTGTGGTAACCACCCGCGCGGGATTTTTGACCTTTGTGGCCACGGCCGGCTGTTTTACCTAGACCCGAACCGATGCCACGTCCCACACGGCGCTTGGCATGCTTAGCACCGGCAGCAGGTTTAATGCTATTGAGTTCCATACCCACCTCTTACAGCACCCGTACCAGGTAGCTGATCTTGTTAATCATGCCGCGCACAGCCGGTGTGTCGACGAGTTCGCTAACGCTATTCAATTTGCGCAGTCCCAAGCCACGCACCGTTGCGCGATGGGACTCCTTGCATCCAATCGGGCTACGTACCAGTTGGATTTTTACGGTTTGTTGTGTCGTCATATTGCAGCTCGCTTTCAGGCAAACAGTTCTTCAACCGTTTTACCGCGCTTGGCAGCCACCTCTGAAGGCGTTGTCGAAACCGACAACGCATCCAAGGTAGCACGCACCATGTTGTAGGGGTTGGTCGATCCATGGCTCTTCGCCACAATGTCGGTGATCCCCACAACTTCAAAAACCGCACGCATCGGACCACCTGCAATGATGCCGGTACCCTTGGGGGCCGGCGTCATCATCACAGAAGCAGCACCATGCTGACCCTTCACCGTGTGATGAATCGTGCCATTCTTCAACGAAACCTTCATGAGGTTGCGACGAGCTTCTTCCATAGCTTTCTGTACGGCAGCGGGCACTTCCTTGGACTTACCCTTACCCATACCAACTCGACCATCACCATCACCAACCACAGTCAGTGCGGCAAAGCCCAGAATACGGCCACCTTTCACCACTTTGGTAACGCGATTGATCGCGATCATCTTCTCGCGCAGACCGTCCTCAGGACCCTCTGCCTTACCTTGCATCTTCGCTTGAACTTTAGCCATTGTGATTTCCGATCTGCTTAGAACTGCAAGCCAGCTTCGCGTGCGGCGTCGGCCAGCGCCTTAACGCGGCCGTGGTACGCAAACCCTGCACGATCAAATGCGACTTTTTCAACGCCAGCGGCTTTAGCCTTCTCGGCCACGCGCTTGCCAATTAACTGGGCTGCGGCAACATTGCCGCCCTTGCCAGCACCACCCAAAGTCTTGCGGACTTCAGCCTCAGCGGTCGAAGCGGTTGCCAACACCTTTCCACCATCGCCAGAGATTACGCTGGCATAGATATGTAGGTTTGTGCGATTGACGGTCAGACGTGCAACGCCTTGCTGTGCAATTCGCACGCGGGTCTGGCGGGCACGACGAAGACGCTGCTCTTTCTTGGTCAACATGTTGCAGCTCCTTATTTCTTCTTGGTTTCTTTGATCGTGATCTTCTCATCCGCATAGCGAATGCCCTTGCCCTTGTATGGCTCAGGAGGACGAACAGCACGAATCTCAGCAGCGATCTGACCGACGCGTTGGCGATCAGCGCCCTTGATCAGAATTTCAGTAGGAGTCGGCGTCGCCACTGTGATGCCAGCAGGCATCTCGATATTGACAGGGTGGGAATAGCCCACAGCCAAGTTCAGCTTAGCACCACTGGCCTGGGCCTTGTAACCCACGCCAACGAGGTTCAGCTTCTTCTCGAAACCCTTGCTGACGCCGATCACCATATTGCTCACCAGTTGGCGCATGGTGCCACTCATCGCATCGGCTTCACGGCTATCGTTAACTGGTGCAAAGCTGAGTTTGCCAGCCTCGGAAACTACCGACACCATGTTGTTCAACGACAACTGCAACGTACCACCGGCACCCTTGACCTGGATCTGGCTGTCCTTGATGGACACATCCACACCAGCGGGTACGGCTACTGGAAGTTTGCCTACACGGGACATTTTGCTATTTCTCCTTCGGCAAACTTAAGCGACGTAGCACAGCACTTCGCCACCCACACCGGATGCGCGCGCTTTGCGGTCGGTCATGACACCTTTGGGTGTCGTTACGATGGCAACGCCCAGACCATTCTGGACCTGGGGAATTGCATCGCTTCCACGGTACACACGCAAGCCAGGACGGCTAACCCGCTCAATGCGTTCGATAACCGGACGGCCAGCGTAGTACTTCAGGGCAATTTCTAGCTCAGACTTGCCACCCTCGGTTGACACCTTGAATCCGTCGATGTAACCCTCGTCCTTCAGAACCTGGGCAATTGCCACTTTGACTTTAGAAGAAGGGACAGACACAGTGGACTTGGCCACCATCTGTGCATTGCGGATGCGGGTCAGCAGATCAGCAATAGGATCACTCATGCTCATATTTCGTTCTCCTACGGCTTACCAGCTGGCCTTGGTCACGCCAGGAATCTCTCCAGCGAAGGCCATTTCACGAATCTTGGCACGACCCAGACCAAATTGCTGGAACGTGCCACGGGGACGGCCCGTAATGGCGCAACGGTTGCGCTGACGGGTGGGATTGGCATTGCGCGGGAGCTTTTGCAGACCCAGACGGGCAGCAGCACGCTCTTCGTCGGTGCGCTTGGCATCACCGGCAATGGCCTTCAGTTCCGCGTACTTCTTGGCGTACTTTGCAGCCAACTTGTCACGCTTGAGCTCACGCTCGATCAAAGCTACTTTAGCCACAAGTCACCTCAGTTCTTGAACGGGAAACGGAAACCAGCGAGGAGCGCCTTGCACTCGTCATCGGTCTTGGCCGTCGTGGTGATGCTGATATTGAGACCGCGCAGGGCATCAACCTTGTCGTACTCGATCTCAGGGAAAATAATCTGCTCTTTAACGCCGATGTTGTAATTGCCACGGCCATCAAAAGCACGACCCGAAATACCCCGGAAGTCACGCACACGAGGCAGAGCCACGGTCACGAAACGATCCAGGAATTCATACATTTGCACGCCACGCAGGGTTACCATGCAACCAATAGCTTGCTGTTCGCGGATCTTGAATCCAGCAATAGCTTTCTTTGCCTTGGTCACCACAGGCTTTTGCCCTGCGATCTTGGTCAAATCGGACACAGCGTGGTCCATGACTTTCTTATCGGCCACAGCCTCGCTCACACCCATGTTGAGGGTGATCTTGGTCAGGCGCGGCACCTCCATCACAGACTTGTAGCCAAACTTAGCCATCAACTCCGGGGTCAGCTTCTCGCGATAATGTTGTTGCAGACGTGCCATAGTTATGCCACCTTGATTTCTTCGCCGCTGGACTTAAACACACGAGCCCGCGTGCCATCAGCCAACACTTTGATACCCACGCGATCAGCCTTGCCGGTCGCGGCGTTGAAAATTGCCACGTTGGACTGGTGGATCGGCATCGCCTTCTCCACGATTCCGCCCGCAGCTCCCTTCATGGGATTGGGCTTGGTGTGCTTCTTCACCAGATTAATACCCTCAACCACAACACGAGAGTCATCAGCGCGAAGCACCACCGTGCCGCGCTTGCCCTTGTCGCGGCCAGCAATCACGATCACTTGATCGCCTTTACGAATCTTATTCATGGCGTGTCCTTACAAAACTTCCGGGGCCAAGGACACGATCTTCATGAAACGCTCAGTGCGCAACTCACGCGTCACCGGTCCAAAGATACGGGTGCCAATCGGCTCCAGCTTGTTGTTCAGCAACACGGCTGCGTTGCCATCAAACTTGACCAGGGAACCGTCGCCACGACGGATACCCTTGGCTGTACGCACCACCACCGCGCTGTAAACCTCGCCTTTTTTGACGCGTCCACGTGGAGCAGCTTCCTTGATGCTAACCTTAATGATGTCGCCAACCGTGGCATAGCGACGCTTCGATCCGCCCAGCACCTTGATGCAAAGGACAGACTTCGCGCCGGTGTTGTCAGCGACTTCCAATCGAGATTCAGTCTGGATCATTTCAATATTCCCAACTTGTACCTGGTGCAGCCTCTAGAAGCCAAAGCACCAAGTCAGTCTTGGGCCCGTCGGCTACACCACAAACCATTTGCAATGCGCCGTTTGGGCAGAAACTTCACCCGCCAAAACGAGCGAAGCTGTGGATTATGCACTATTTCTTTCAAAGGCGTCAACACCTATCCTCTTAAATGCCCAAGTCGGCCTGAATCCCCCTGGCTGCTGCGCCTCGGTCACAATGAGAATCTGCCGCAACACACGAGGAATGTTCATGAACCTGCGCTTCAGCCAACGGATCGCTTTTATTGGTGGTGGCAACATGGCGAGCGCCATCATTGGAGGTCTGGTACGCCAAGGGTTCCCTGTGGTGAACATGGATGTGATTGAGCCATGGAACGAAGCACGCGTCCGGCTGGCTCATGAGTTTCAATTGAACCCCTACACCAGCCCTGGCGAGTTCCTGCGGGAAGCCGGCATGATCGTATGGGCAGTCAAGCCACAAATGTTTAAAGAAGCGGCTGCCACCGTGGCCCAATGGAATACACACGCCGTACACCTGTCTGTCATGGCCGGTATTCCCAGCGACAGCATTGCACGGGCCACCGGCAACGAACGCGTGGTGCGCACCATGCCCAACACACCGGCTCTGATCGGCAAGGGCATGACGGCCCTGTTTGCGCGCCCGGCCGTTACCGCAGCCGAACGCCAATGGGCCACAGACATTCTCGCCAGCACGGGAGCCACGGTCTGGCTGGAAGCCGAGGCACAGCTCGACGCCGTGACCGCAATTTCCGGCTCCGGCCCTGCCTACATGTTCTTTTTCATGGAAGCCATGACCGAAGCTGGCGAGAAGATGGGACTAACGCGTGAGCAAGCCTACCAATTGGCGGTGGCCACTTTTATTGGTGCGGGCGAGCTGGCCCGCGCCTCGACCGAGCCACCCGAGGTGCTGCGCCAGCGGGTCACATCCAAGGGCGGGACCACCCATGCCGCGATCACATCGATGGAAGCCAGTGGCGTCAAGGCCGCGTTTGTGCAAGCGATGTTGGCAGCCCAGCAACGCGCGCAAGAACTCGGGCAAGAGTTCGGAATTTGAAGCCTTTTTGGCCGCAAACCAGCACCGAAATTGCGTAAGAAGCTATTTAATTGATAGCAACCTGCCAAAAACCCGGCGTGCTGTAGTGGTGCTTGAGGTAGTCAATCCACAGGCGCACGCGCAGCGCCAGGTGCTTGCGCTGCGGAAACACGGCGTAGATGCCGTTGGGCGGTGCGGCGTAGTCTTCCAGCACGGCCGCCAATCGTCCAGCAGCAATTTCGGATTCCACCTCCCAGGTGCTGCGCCAGGCCAGGCCGAAGCCCGCCAGGCACCAGTCATGCAGAACCTGGCCATCCGAACAATCCAGCGGACCGGTAGGCTTGATGTAGTGAACCGTGGTGCTGCCCGGCGTCTCACGGAAAGCCCAGCCGCGGGTCTGGGAGGCGTCGCTGGAGAGCGTGAGGCAGTCAAAGCGCGCCAGGTCGCCCGGCGCACGCGGCGTGCCGTGGCGGGCCAGGTAGTCGGGCGTGGCCACGCACAGGCGTCGGTTGTCAGCCAAACGCACGCTGACCAGGGATGAATCGGGCATGTCGCCCACGCGCACGGCGCAGTCGAAGCCCTCCCCGGCAATATCCACGATGCGGTCGGACAGGTTGAGCGAGATGGTCACTTCCGGGTGCAGCGCATGGAAGCGCGGCACCAGCGGCGCTACGTGGCGTCGCCCAAAGCCCGCCGGGGCCGTAATGCGCAGGTGTCCGCTGGCCTTGACGCCCCCGGCGCTGACACTGGCTTCGGCATTGGCCACGTCGGCCAGGATGCGCTGGCAGTGTTCCAGAAAGGCACTACCCTCGTGCGTGAGTGTGAGTTTGCGTGTGGTGCGCAGCAGCAGCTTCACGCCCAGGCGTTCTTCCAGCGCATCCATGCGACGGCCCATGATGGCGGGTGCAACGCCCTCGGCCGTCGCGGCCGCCGTAAGACTACCGCGCGCCGCGATCGAGACAAAGGATTCGAGCTGTTTGAGCTTGTCCACGCCGAGGAACCATCTTGACGGCTACAACCGTGGTTACTTGCCCGCCTCTTCCGCCGCTTGACGCTGCGCCTGGGCCTGCTGGGCGGCTGCATCCAGTTGACCACCCACCTGCTGCACTTGTTGCTTTGCTTGCTGGGCTTGCTGGGCTTGCATGGCACCCGTAGTTGCTGCCGTACCTACAACCTCAGCGCCGCAAGCGGTCAGTCCTACAGCTGCAAACATCCAACTCGTTGATATCCAATGATTCATGCTGTGGTCTCCTCGTCGGTTAAAGATTGCACGGTACCCGCTTTGCAAAGCGCGTCAATATCGGGGGTTGCATACCCCAGTTCTCGTAACAGAGCCCGCGTGTGCTCACCAAGCTTGGGCGGATTCAGGCGCAGCCCCAGACGTTCCCCACCCAGCTTCAACGGTAGCAGCGGCACTTTCGTTTCGCGCCCATCGGGCAGCTCCATCGGCGCCAGGCCGCCCGTGGCGTTGAGGTGCGGGTCGTCGAACAAGTATTGCGGGTCGGTGATGGGCGCAAAGGGCAGGCCGTGCTGCTCGAACACGGCCGAGAGCTCCGCCGAGGTATGGGCAACCAAACGCTCGCGCAACAGCGGGATTAGCCATTCCCGGGCCAACACGCGGCCGTTGTTGCTGGCAATGCGCTCGTCCCCAGCCAAGTCGGCATAGGCAAAGGCCTCGCAAAAGGTCTTCCACTGGCCGTCGCCGACCACGGCCAGGAAGATCTGCTCGTCGTTCTTGACCTTGAACACGTCGTAGATGCCCCAGGGCGAAATGCGCTCGGGCATGGGGGCGGCGGCCTTGCCGGTCACGGCGAACTGCAGCATGTGCTGGGCCACGAGGAAGATGTTGTTCTCGAACAATGCACTCTGCACCTCCTGGCCCTGGCCGGTCTGGGCGCGCTGCATCAGCGCCGCCAACGCACCCACGGCGCCGAACACGCCGCCCATGATGTCGTTGACGCTACTGCCCGCGCGTAGCGGGTCGCCGGGGCGCCCGGTCATGTAGGCCAGGCCGCCCATCATCTGCACCACCTCGTCCAGCGCGGTGCGGTGGTCGTAGGGGCCGGGCAGAAAGCCCTTGTGGCTCACATAAATCAGGCGCGGGTCCAGCCTGGAGAGCGTAGCGTAGTCCAGCCCCAGCTTCTGCATGGTCTCGGTCTTGAAGTTTTCGCTCAACACGTCGGCGGTGGCGATGAGCTTGAGCACCACTTCGCGCCCCTGGGCACTCTTCATGTCCACCGCGATGCTCTTCTTGTTGCGGTTGAACAGCGGGTAGAAGCCGGCACCGCTACCCAGGAGCTTGCGGGTGTTGTCGCCGGTAAGGGGCTCCACCTTGATGACCTCGGCACCCAAGTCACCCAGCACCATGCCGCAGGTCGGGCCCATGACCATGTGGGTGAACTCGACCACGCGCACGCCCGCCAGCGGCAAGGGACGGGTGGATTCAGCAACCGGTGCGGATTCAGGCGCTTGCATGCAATACCTCTATTTTTGTCACAAATAAATTCAATATTACCGAATTAATCAACAACCAAGTATCCAATACAGTAGAGCCATGTCCAAAACCACAGCCACTGCTGCGCCCAAAGCCAAAGCCAGCGCCCCCTGCACCCCACAGGCGGTGCTATTCGACGCCTATGGCACGCTGTTTGACGTGTACAGCGTGGCGCTGCTGGCCGAGCAGCTGTTTCCGGGCCAGGGCCAAGCCTTGAGCGTGCTGTGGCGCGACAAGCAGATCGAATACACCCGGCTGGTCACCACCAGCAACGACGGTGCACACTACCGCCCGTTCTGGGAACTGACCCGGGCAGCACTCACATTCGCTATCAAAAAGCTAGCTGCTCACGAATACTCCACGCGGGCCAACGCCGAATTTGACTCAAAAATTGAGCAGCTCATGAACCAGTACCGGTCCTTGAGCGCCTTCCCCGAAAACCGCGAAGTGCTGCAAGCGCTGCAGGCCCAGGGCGTGCCCACCGGTATCCTGAGCAATGGCGACGTGGCCATGCTCACGCTGGCGCTCAAGAGCAGCGGGCTGCACCCGTATGTGGACCACATCATCAGCGTCGACGCGGTGAAGAAATACAAGACCCACCCGGCCGCCTACGCTTTAGGTGAAAGCACGTTGGGCTTGGCAGCAAGCCAGATTCTGTTTGTGAGCAGCAATGGCTGGGACGCGCTGGGCGCGACCTGGCACGGCTACCAGACGCTGTGGGT
>JAYRUL010000045.1:0-20076 GCA_041919095.1 Rhodoferax sp.
GCTGCGCATGGGCGACTTCACCATTGGTGTACCTTCCAGTTTGGTGGAGACTGTATTGCGCACGCCTGCTGCAGTGCTGGAGCAAGCGTATCGGACGGGAAATTTTGAATTTGGAGGCGAATCGCTGCCGTTCTATTGGGCAGGCGCTCTCCTGCAGGTTTCGGGGCACAGCCAAGAGCCACCAACCAAGACCCGCTCAGTCGTGGTTTTTCGAAGCGCTGGCCAACGATTGGCTGTGCATGTGGATGAAATACTGGGTAACCGAGAGGTCGTTGTCAAGAATTTGGGACCACAACTGGCCCAACTTCCGGGCTTGGCTGGTATTTCGGTCTTGGCATCGGGCGCAGTTGCGCTGATTTACAACCCAGTGGCGCTTGCCAACGTGTACGCCGACCAGGCAAAGTCATTGTCGGGAGGTCGAGGGGCGTCCGACAGTACGGTCGCTGAACCGGTCGCGCCGATCCTGGCCAGCCAGGCTGAAAACGCCGTGCCACTGGTGTTGGTAGTGGATGACTCCATCACGGTGCGGCGCGTGACGCAACGATTGCTCAAACGCGAAGGATACCGAGTGGCCTTGGCCTCCGATGGTCTGGACGCTCTTGAGCGATTGCAAGAAGAGACACCGACTGTGGTGCTGTCGGACATCGAAATGCCACGGATGGATGGCTTTGACCTGGCCCGCAATATTCGTGCGGATGGCCGTTGGCGTGACCTGCCGATCATCATGATTACCTCACGGATCGCTGTGAAGCACCGCGAGCATGCCAAGGAATTGGGGGTGGACCACTACCTGGGCAAACCGTATTCTGAAGATGAACTGCTGGGGCTGGTGCGCAGTTACTGCGCAAAACCGGTCGAAGCCTAAAGCAGTGTTACCGCGTCTCCTTGCGCGGGGATTGTTCATGCATCCGTATTGCCGACAACCGCATAACGCAGCAAGGTGCGGTTGCGCGCCTGTTGCAGATCAATGATCGGATGGGGGTAGTCTCGACCGAGCTGCACCCCATGAGCGTCTAGCGCCGAGGCCGGGGCCAACCACGGTGCGTGGATCTGTTTTGGACCGAGTTCGCCAAGCTGTGGCAGGTAACGCTTGATGAACTGGCCGTTCGGATCGAACTTTTGGCTTTGGCTGAGCGGATTGAAGATGCGGAAATACGGCTGTGCGTCACAACCAGACGAACTCACCCACTGCCAGCCACCGTTGTTCGCAGCCAGATCAAAATCGTTGAGTTTCTGTGCAAAGTAGCGCTCGCCCCAGCGCCAGTCAATGCCGAGATGCTTCACCAAGAAACTTCCAGCGACCATCCGCAGCCGGTTGTGCATATAGCCTGTCTGGTTCAATTGGTGCATAGCGGCATCTACCAAGGGGAATCCGGTCTGACCGAGGCACCAAGCGTCGAATCGAAACTGTGCCCGCTCACCGCTCTCCCACTCGATCCGGTCGTAAGCGGGCTTGAACGCGCTCCTCGCAACATGGGGATAGTGAGCGAGGATCTGAAAGTAGAAGTCGCGCCAAGCCAATTCGCTCAACCAAACCTCAGCACCCTGGTCACCGGATTCGGCGCGCGCCAATGCTAACGAGGCGGCCTGTCGAATCGACAAAGAGCCAAATCGCAAATGAACGCTCAGGTAGCTGGGTCCCTTGACGGCAGGAAAATCACGGGTGGTGTGGTAGAGCGCCATTCGCGATGCAAAGTCGTTCAACAATGCTTGGGCCGTCGAAGCACTGCCATGGATTTTTGGGGACTCCAGATCCGCTGCCTCAAAGCCAATCGCCGACAGCGCCGGCACGGGATGTTCCCATGCAGGGGGTGATTCCGCCAGCCTGTCCTCCAATGGGAGTTCACGAGGGACGAGGCTGGCCTCGTTCAGACGCTTGCGCCAAGCCCGTAGGTACGGTGTGAAAACCCGGTAGGGCTGCTGTGTTTGGTTGAGTAGCGCAGCCGGTGCAACCAGAACGTGGTCTTGCACACTTTGCCAGGCGATACCATCGCGGTGCAGGGCGTCCTGAACCTGGCGATCGCGTGCACGGGCATAGGGTTCATAATCCTCTGCCGAAAAGACCGCCCCTACGCCCAGGGTTCGCGCCAAGGAAGGAATCACTGCTTGTGGATCGCCTTGCAGTACGAGCAATCCTGCTGAGCGCACCCCACCAGCAGCTTCGCGCAGACTGGCGTCCAGGTCTTTCAGGCATTGCAAAATGAATGCAACACGTCGATCCCGGCGGGGGAGTGTGTCCAGGATCGTGCGGTCCAGCACGAAGACGCAATGCACACGTTGGCATCGCCGCAACGCAGCTTGCAAAGCCGGGTTGTCATTCAATCGCAGGTCGCGCCGGAACCAAACGAGTCCCGTGGGGTACAGAGGGTGCATGGCTTCGGTAAAATTAACACATGTCCGGCGATTCTGCATCCATCAATCTCACCAATCATTTTCTGATCGCCATGCCGGGCCTGAGCGACGCGGTTTTCTCCAAAAGCGTCGTCTACGTGTGTGAGCACAGCCCACGTGGTGCACTGGGGTTGGTCATCAACAAACCAACTGACATCACCCTGAAAGAACTCTTTGGCAAAATCGATTTGCCCACGACCCGTCAAGACCTGTTGCAGCGTCCGGTCTTTCAAGGTGGACCGGTGCAAACGGAGCGCGGCTTTGTACTGCATGAGTCGGTCTTTCCGGAAAATGACAAACCGGAGCTGTCGGTCTATGCCTCGACCATGACCATCCCGGGGGGCCTGGAGATGACCACATCCAAGGATGTTTTGGAGGCTTTGGCGACGGGATCGGGGCCACGCAAGGTCCTGGTTAGCTTGGGTTATTCGGCCTGGGGTGAGGGGCAGTTGGAGAGCGAATTGGGAGAGAACAGCTGGCTGACCGTAGATGCCGACCAGGCGATCATTTTTGATACGCCGGTCGCGGATCGTTACGAAAAAGCGCTGTCGCTGTTGGGATTGCAGTCGTGGATGCTTTCCACGCAAGCGGGGCACGCATGAGCGCCGTGCAGACAACCGGTTCCAACACCCACTTGCAGACATTCTTGGCGATCGATTTCGGCACCCAACGCAGCGGCATGGCCGTGGGCAATCGCATCACGCGTACCGCTCAGGCCCTTGGTTCCTTTCGCGCCCAGGGCGATGCACGCATGGACAAGATTGCGCTGCATCTCAAAGAATGGCAACCGGATGCCCTGGTCATCGGAGTTCCCTGCCACCCCGACGGAGCGCCGCACGAGAACACAGTGCGCGCGCAGAAGTTTGCACGCCAGTTGCGTGCACGCTTTGGCTTGCCCGTATTTGAAGTGGATGAGCGCTATACGACGACCGAGGCCCTATCGCAAGGGGCCAAAGACCTTGATGCGCAGTCCGCCTGCATCATCCTTCAGCAGTTTTTAAGGAACCTGGAATGAGCCA
Source organism: Rhodoferax sp. (assembly GCA_041919095.1). GTDB lineage: Bacteria > Pseudomonadota > Gammaproteobacteria > Burkholderiales > Burkholderiaceae_C > Allorhodoferax. The sequence continues at coordinate 3,411 of JAYRUL010000045.1, forward strand.
ATCAACACCCTCTTCTGCTGGAACGGCCGGACCCTTGGCGGCGGATGCAGAAGTTTTGTACCGTGAATTGGCCTCCGCCGTCGCACCCTGGTGCCGTGCGGGGGCGCAGCTGGTCGGGGTTTTGTCCGGTGGTGCCTGGCTGGCGCAACGTCTTCACAAGGACCTTGGTTTACCCGGCAGCGCAGGTGCGATTTCCTCGGCGATGCACCGTGACGATTTTGCCAAGCGTGGGTTGTCCAGCAGTGGCCAAACCCTGCTGCCCATGGATGTCAGTGGCGCAGATATCGTGCTGTTGGACGATGTACTCTATACCGGACGCACCCTGCGCGCGGTGCTCAATGAGCTGTATGACTACGGACGCCCGGCACGCGTGCGCCTGGCGGTGCTGGTAGATCGAGGAGGTCGCGAATTGCCAGTGCAGGCCGATTTTGCCGCTGCGCGTCTGGCACTCGCACCCGACCAGGCATTGGCGCTGGCGCGCGATGCACAAGGTGGCTTTAGTTTTGAAGTGAAACGGATGTCCCCATGAGTCCTTCCCCCATATTTGCCGAGGTTTCTTCGCCTAGGAGCCCGCTTCGTGGCAGTGGTTTTGCTGTCAGGAGGGAGGCCTAAGTGCTGTACAAACGCAACCCCCAACTCAACCGACATGGTGAGCTCGTTCATCTGCTGTCGACAGAGGGTCTACCCAGGGACATCCTGACCCACATTCTGGATACGGCTGGCAACTTTGTATCCTTCAATGACCGGGAGGTGAAGAAGGTCCCGTTGCTGCGGGGGAAAAGTGTGTTCAATCTGTTCTTCGAAAACAGCACCCGCACACGTACCACCTTCGAGATTGCTGCCAAACGCTTGTCGGCCGATGTCATCAATCTTGACATCGCGCGCAGTTCCACCGCCAAGGGGGAATCCCTGCTCGACACCATTGCCAATTTGAGCGCGATGGCGGCCGATATGTTTGTCGTGCGTCACAGCGAGTCTGGGGCCCCCTACCTGATCGCACAGCATGTGGCTCCCCATGTCCATGTCATCAACGCCGGTGACGGCCGCCATGCGCACCCAACGCAGGGTCTTCTGGACATGTTCACCATTCGCCACTACAAAAAAGACTTTGCCAACTTGACGGTTGCCATCGTCGGAGATGTGCTGCATTCGCGCGTCGCCCGCTCGGACATTCATGCTCTCACAACCCTGGGTTGTGCCGAAGTACGCGTGGTAGGTCCCAAGACCCTGGTGCCGTCAGATATGGCCCACATGGGTGTACGGGTGTGCCACAGCCTGGAAGAAGGGATCCAGGGTTGCGATGTGGTCATCATGCTGCGTCTGCAGAACGAGCGCATGAGTGGGGCCTTGCTGCCGTCCACCCACGAGTTTTTCAAGAGCTACGGCCTCACCCCAGAGAAACTGCAGCGGGCCAAGCCCGATGCCATCGTCATGCACCCGGGGCCGATCAACCGCGGTGTCGAGATCGACTCTGCCGTAGTCGATGGACGCCAAAGTGTGATCCTGCCGCAGGTGACATTCGGCATTGCGGTGCGCATGGCTGTGATGAGCATAGTTGCCGGAAACGAGGCTTGAACTTATGAAGATACTGATTCGCGGCGGCCGTTTACTCGATCCGGCCACCGGTTTGGATGCCGAAGGGGACCTGGCCATTGTTGATGGTGCGCTGGCAGCTATCAAGAATAGTGCAACCGAGTTCACTCCTGACATCACCTTGGATGCCACAAGGTGCATCGTGATGCCGGGCTTGGTGGATCTGGCGGTACGTTTGCGCGAACCTGGGTACGAGCATGAAGGCATGTTGGCGACAGAAATGGCGGCTGCCATGGCCGGTGGCGTGACCTCGGTGGTTTGCCCGCCCGATACCGATCCCGTTCTGGACGAGGCCGGCTTGGTAGAAATGCTGCGCCACCGCGCACGCAACCTGCGTCAAGCGCGGGTTTTGCCCCTGGGCGCACTCACCCGCAACCTGGCAGGAGAAGAGCTCACCGAAATGCTGCAGCTCACCCAAGCAGGCTGCGTCGGGTTCAGCCAGGCGGAAGTGCCTTGGGTCAATACGCAGGTGCTGCAGCGCGCCTTGCTCTACGCGGCCAACTATGGATACACCGTGTGGTTGCGCCCCCAGGAGTTCTACCTGGGCAAGGGCGTCGCAGCCAGCGGCGCGCTGGCAACACGGCTCGGTCTTGCGGGCGTGCCGGTGGCCGCGGAAACGATTGCCTTGCACACCATTTTTGAGTTGGTCCGCAGCACGCGCGCCCGGGTGCACTTGTGCCGCATCAGCAGTGCTGCAGGGGTTGGTCTGGTTCGCGAGGCAAAGGCCGAAGGCTTGCCAGTTAGCTGCGATGTAAGTATCAACTCACTCAACTTGACCGATGTTGACATTGGTTTCTTTGACAGCCGCATGCGCCTGAACCCCCCATTGCGCCAGCAACGCGACCGGGACGCACTGCGTGCAGGCTTGGCGGACGGCACGATAGACGCGCTGGTCTCGGATCACACCCCCGTGGATGAAGACGCTAAAGCCCTGCCGTTTGCTGAGGCCGAGCCGGGCGCAACCGGTCTGGAGCTGCTGCTGAGTCTGGCATATCGCTGGGCGCAGGAGTCCGGGTTGCCGTTGGTGCAAGCTTTGTCCGTGGTGACGTGCCGACCGGCTGGCATTTTGGGAGCGTCGCTAGGAACGTGGGCTGGCAGTGTGGGGCGCCTGGTCGAAGGCGGCGTGGCGGATGTCTGTGTGTTTGATCCCCAGGCCGTTTGGACGGTGCAGCCTGAATGCTTGCGCAGCCAGGGCCGTCACACACCGTTTGGTGGTTATGAACTACCTGCCCGGGTGCGCTATACCGTGGTCGACGGTCGAGTTGCCTTTGAGGCATAGCGCCATGCGGCGTTTGCGCGCGTTGTGGCGGTTGGTGCGGGTTGGGTGGCACCTGGGGGTGGGCCTGTGGCGTATCTGGTCCGGTTTTGCGGGCATGACGCAAGCACAGCGCGACAGCGCGGTTCAAACTTGGGCGCGGGAATTTCTGGACCGGCTGGCGATTAAGTTGGTGGTGCATGGCGAGCCACCCGCCGGCGGACCGGTGCTGCTGGTTTCCAACCACATCTCGTGGCTGGACATTGTCGTCATGCATGCGGCACGCCATTGCCGCTTCGTATCCAAAGACGAGGTGCGCCGTTGGCCGTTGGTGTCCACCTTGGCCAACAGTGCGGGCACCCTGTATCTGAGCCGTGAATCCCGCCGCGACGCCTTGCGCGTCGTGCACCAGATGGCCGATTGCCTGCGCGCGCACGAGGTATTGGCAGTGTTTCCCGAAGGCACCACGGGCGACGGCACCAACCTGTTGCCGTTTCATGCGAATTTGCTGCAGGCCGCCCTGGTTGTCGATGCACCGGTGCAACCCGTGTCCCTGCAATTCGCCGACCAGCACACCGGCGCTATCAGTTTTGCACCGTGCTACATCGGTGACGATACGCTGATGGAATCCCTGTGGCGAACCTTGTGTGCAGACGGTGTTGTCGCCGTGGTGCGTTTCGGTACGCCGCAGCGCGCCCAGGGCCGCGATCGGCGCACCTGGGCCGGCGATCTGCGCGATCAGATTGCCTCCCTGCGCAGCGCACATCCCTTGGCCTGAGTCTTGGGCGCTTTCCCGCTGGTCAGCTGCCTTCGCGGCGAAAGGTCACCACATGGTCCACTTCGGCGCGGATGCCGATCCATTCCCCGACGCGGTGGTCATGGTGGCTGGGGACATGGGCTTGCAGGACCTGGCCATTGGATAGGCGCAGGGTGTAGAGGAACTCCGACCCTCGAAACGCCTTGCGCAGGATTTCGGCCTGCACCGGTGCTGCATCGTCATGCACGATGTCATCGGCACGCAACAAAACATCGCACTCGCCGTTTGCGAAGGCTGCGGGCAACGGGCAATCGATGATGTTGCCCAAGTCTCCCAAAGCGGTGTGGACCTTGGGCAAGCCGTCGACCTGGCTCAGTGTGGCCGGCGCAAACACCCCATGGCCAATGAAGCCGGCAACAAAGCGGGTGCTTGGGCGGTGGTACAACGAGTAGGCATCATCCCATTGGTGCAGACGCCCTTCGTGCATGACACCAATCTGATCACCGATGGCAAAGGCTTCCAACTGGTCATGCGTGACAAACAGGGCAGTGGCATGGGCCGCTTTGAGAATGCCGCGCACTTCACTGGCCAAGCGGTCGCGCAGATCCACATCCAGGTTGGAAAACGGTTCGTCCAGCAGCAGCAGTTGCGGGCGTGGTGCCAGCGCGCGGGCGAGCGCCACGCGTTGCTGCTGACCGCCCGACAACTCGTGCGCAAACCGAGCGCCTGCGTCGGCCAAGCCCACCCATTGCAAGACTTCGGCAACGCGGGCTTGGCGCTCGTCAGGCGCGAGATGGTGAATGCCGAAACCGACGTTGCGGGCGACATCCATATGCGGAAACAGGGCGTAATCCTGGAACACCATGCCAATGCGGCGGTCCTGGGCGGGCACGCAATGTTGGGCATCGCTGACCGTCTGCCCGGACAATTTGATCTGTCCCGCATGCACCGGCTCGAGCCCGGCTACGGCACGCAGCAAGGTGGTCTTGCCGCATCCGGACGGGCCGATCAAAACGCCAATATCACCGGCGCGCAGACCCAGGCTGACATCGGACACTGCCGCACGTTGGGCACCGGCATACCGAACTTGCAATTGGGATATTTCCAGGAACATGGGGTGGATTCTAGGGACCCCGGAAAACCGCACCTTCCCGGTGACACCCAGCGGGCGATCGGACCGCGCCAGGCGGCATGCTCCTTACAATGCCCAGCCACATGAGATCGATGCAACCTACCGCCACTGCAGTCTTTGCCAAGCCCTCTGTGGCGCGCTTGCCGGTCCAGCTGGGGCTGGTGGTGTTGCTCCTGGCGTTGGTGCTACCCGTTGGGTCCGTGCTGAGTTCCTGGTTGGTGCTGGGGGATGCTGGCCCGTTGGGGCAGGACGTTCGGCAAATGCTCGCGGCGATGGCTTCCACGGTTTTGCTGGACTACGCGCTGACCACGGTCTGGCTGTGCCTGGGTGTTGCAGGGGGCGTCGTTGCCGTGGGGCTGGGTGCGGCCCTGGCCGTCACGCTGTGCGAGTTTCCGGGCCGTCGCCACTTTGAATGGGCGTTGCTGCTGCCGTTGGCCATGCCCGCGTACGTAGTGGCCTATGCCTACACCGATTTCTTGCAGTTCAGCGGGCCGTTGCAAGGTGCCATCCGCTCCCTGTTGGGCGTGCAGGGACGTGTCTTTCCCGAGGTGCGCAACACCGCAGGTGCCATCTGGGTTTTCACTTTCACCCTGTACCCCTACGTCTATCTCTTGGCCCGCACCGCCCTGGCCGAACGCACGGCCCACCTCATGGAGGCTGCGCGGCTGATGGGCGCGCCGCTGGGGCGGCGTCTGCGCACCATCGCCTTGCCGATGGCGCGGCCTGCCGTCGCGGCGGGTGTCGCGCTGGCACTGATGGAAGCGTTGGCCGATTACGGGGTTTCCAGCTACTTTGGAATCCAGACCTTCACGGCCGGCATCTACAAGGCCTGGCTAGCCATGGACAACCGCTGGGTGGCGGCCCAACTGGCCACCGTTTTGCTGCTACTGGTTGCGGTGCTGCTGGCGCTGGAGCAACGTGCACAGCGGCGGCTGCGCTTCACCTCGGTCAAGGGATTGCGTGCCGGTTCGGCGGATGCGCGCCCGATTGTGTTGGTGGGAGCGCAGCGCTGGGTTGCCTGGGGGGCCTGTGTGGTACCTGTCGTCATGGGGTTCGTGCTCCCGGTGCTGTTCATGGTGCGGCCACTGTGGGCCTATGACGAACCCTTGCCCTGGGAACCGTTCGCTCAATGGGCATGGAACAGCCTGCGTCTGGGCGGCACAACGGCTGTCATTGCGGTTGGTATCGCTTGGATGCTTGCTTATGGCTTGCGCCGCCAAGCGCGCGCAGGCGGCGTGCTCTTGCCCACGGCAGCGCGGGTGGTCGGGCTGGGCTACGCGATCCCGGGCGCGGTCGTCGTGGTGGGTTTGCTGCTGCCGGTGGGTTGGCTGCAGCATCGGTGGCCGCAGGCCCAGGTCGGTTACTGGGTAACCGCTACGGCGTTCGGTTTGGTGTGGGCCTATCTGGTGCGGTTTGTGGCCGTTGCCTTGCAGTCCCTGCAAAGCGGGTACACCCGTGTGCCGACCAGCCTGGACGAAAGCGCACGCATGCTGGGAGCGCGGTCCTTGCGACTCTTGGGTAGCGTGCATTGGCCGCTGTTGCGCCGCTCCGTAGCGGCTGCAGCCTTGCTGGTGTTTGTGGATGTGATGAAAGAGTTGCCCGCCACCCTGGTGCTGCGCCCTTTCAATAGCGACACACTGGCGGTGGTGGCCTACCAGTTGGCGCGTGATGAGCGTTTGGGCGAAGCTGCGCTGCCCTGCCTCGCCCTGGTGTTGGTGGGGCTGATCCCGGTGATCCTGCTCAGCCGCACCTTGCGTGCCCCATTGCGTCAGTAGTTGCTACAAAAAACATAGCTGCTTACGCTTATTCCATAAGGCTTAGAGGCTGATTTCGCCCTAATTTTGGCCTAAGCCCCCCAGCGACTGGCGATCCTGCAGCTGGCGGCGGCAATCGGCATTGATCAAGCGCAGTTCCGCCAGGGTTTCGTCAATCTTGGCGCGCTTTTTCTCCAGTTCGGCAATTTCCTGGTCGGTGCGCTCGATGACGTAGCCCAATTGCTGGGCGCGGCCTTCGCCCTGTTCGCCATACAAGTCCAGGTAGTTCTTGATTTCCGACAGGGGTGAGCCGATGGCCTTGGCGCGCAGGATCAGTGCCAGCCGGGCGCGGTCGCGGCGGGTGTAGACGCGCGCGCCGTTGATACGCCGGGGCTTGAGCAAGCCCTTGTCTTCGTAAAAACGCAGCGCGCGCAAGCTGATACCGAACTCGCGGCACAGTTCGGTTATGCCAAACAGTTCGGCGGTGTCGACGTCGCGGTGCGACTCGACAAATGCTTGGGCGGCGCTGACTTTCATCGGAACCCGCTTACAGCACGCGCTGCAGGCGCATGGCCACGCTCATGTCGCCCGTGACCTTGAGCTTGCCGGTCATGAAGGCGGTAGCGGGTTCCAGGTCACCCTGGATCATGGCGGCCAGGTTCTCCAGGGTGATGCCCACGTTGCAGTCGGCGCTGTCGGCGCTGTTGCTCACGCTGTTGGGGGTGGACTTGCCGTCAATGAAGATAGTGCCGTCGGCACCGCAATCAAACTTCAGGCTGGCGGCCAGGCCGCTGTCGGCGCCGACTTTGTTGCGGATGGCGGTGGTGCATTCGTCGAGTGTCATGAAGATTTCCTTGTGAAGTGGGCGTATTTGCCGTTTGATGCGGGGGCAATGCTAGCAGCGGAGTATTCCGCATGGCATAGGGAAAGTACCTATAAGGCAGTTAGTTGACGTTAACGTCACCATGACATCTAATGCGGAAAGTCCAAACAAGGGGATGCGTCGCATGCCAGTTATCCGTTCCAAGATCAACCCACGCAGTGAAGCCTTTGCCGCCAATGCCCAGCGCATGGGCGCACTGCTGGCCGAGGTGCAGCGCCTGGAAAACCAGGTGATTGCCGAGTCCGAGTCCAAGCGCGACAAGTTTGAAAAGCGTGGCCAGTTGCTGCCGCGCGAGCGCCTGGCGCGCTTGCTGGACCGGGGCACACCGTTTCTGGAGCTCAGCCGTCTGGCCGGGCTGAACATGCACGATGACGACGGCAAGAAGTCGGTGCTGGGGGGTGGCTCCATCATCGGCATTGGCGTGGTGGCGGGCAAGCGCTGCCTCATTTCGGTGAACGACAGCGCGGTCAAGGGCGGTACCGTGGCCCCCATGGGCCTGAAGAAGGCGCTGCGGGCCCAGGAGATCGCGCAGGAAAACAAGCTGCCGGTGATCTATTTGGTGGAAAGCGGCGGCGCCAACCTGATGTACCAGGCCGAAATTTTTGTGGATGGCGGGCGCAGCTTTGCCAACCAGGCCCGCATGTCGGCGGCAGGCATTCCCCAGATTTCGGTGGTGCACGGCTCCAGCACTGCCGGTGGGGCCTACCTGCCGGGCTTGTCGGACTATGTGATCCTGGTGCGAGGCCGCACCAGCATTTACCTGGCCGGCCCACCGCTGGTGAAAGCCGCCATCGGCGAGGACTGCACCGACGACGAGCTGGGCGGGGCCGAAACCCATGCACAGGTCACCGGCCTGGGCGAGTACCTGACCGAGGACGACGCCCACGCCATTGCCCTGGCGCGCGAGGTAATGGACAAGCTGCATTGGGATACCACGCCTGCAGCGCCGTCGTACAGCGAGCCGCTGTACGACGAGCAGGAGCTGGTGGGCATCGTGCCCGCCGATGAGCGCGAACCCTACGACGTGCGCGAGGTGATCGCCCGGCTGGTGGATGGCTCCGACTTCCTGGAGTTCAAGGCGTCCTACGCCGCGGAAACTGTGTGCGGCCATGCCCGCATCCAGGGCCAGCTGGTGGGCATCCTCGGCAACAACGGCCCGATCCAGCCCAATGGCTCTACCAAGGCGGCGCAGTTCATCCAGCTGTGCGACCAGAGCGGCACGCCGCTCGTCTTTTTGCAGAACACCACGGGCTACATGGTGGGATCAAGCGCCGAGCGCGGCGGTGCCATCAAGCACGGCTCCAAGATGATCCAAGCCGTGGCCAATGCCCGCGTGCCGAAGTTCACCTTCGTGCTCGGCGGCTCGTTTGGTGCGGGCAACTACGGCATGTGCGGGCGAGGGTTTGACCCGCGCTTCATCTTTGCCTGGCCCACGGCGCGCACCGCCGTCATGGGCGGCGCGCAGGCCGCCAAGGTCATGGACATCGTCAACCGTGCCAAGATGGAACGCATGGGCATGCCTGCCAACGACGAGGCCCTGGCGGCCATGTCCGAGGGACTGCGCCTGCGCCTGGACAAAGAAAGCGCGGCCCTGTTTGGCACCGCCCGGCTGTGGGACGACGGCATCGTCGACCCGCGCGACACGCGCCGCATCCTGGGCCTGTGCCTGGCGCTGGCTTCTGAAGCGGCGCAGCGCAAGCTCAACGCCAACACCTTTGGCGTGGCGCGCATGTAAGGCTGCGCCACTACCAAACCCACCTGTTTCAACACGAGGCAAAGACTATGAAATTCACCTCCGAACACACCCAGATTTCCGACACCGTGCGCAAATTTGTCGCCAACGAGATCAACCCGTTCACCAAGGAATGGGAAAAGGCCGGTATGTTCCCGGCGCACGAACTGTTCAAGAAAATGGGCGACCTGGGCCTGCTGGGCATCAAGTACCCCACCGAATTTGGCGGGCTGGGGCTGGACTTCAGTTACTCCATGGTCATGGCCGAGGCGCTGGGCGACTGCAACGTGGGTGGCGTGCCCATGGCCATCGGCGTGCAGACCGACATGTGCACCCCCGCGCTGGCCCGCTTCGGCTCCGACGAATTGCGCAAGGAGTTTCTCGCCCCGGCCATCGCAGGGGACATGGTGGGCTGCATCGGCGTGAGCGAAGTCACCGGCGGCTCCGACGTGGCGGCGCTCAAGACCACGGCCAGGAAGGACGGGGGTGACTACGTCATCAACGGCTCGAAGATGTGGATCACCAATGGCATGCAGGCCGACTGGTGCTGCCTGCTGGCCAACACCAGCGAAGGCCCGGTGCACAAGAACAAGTCGCTCATCATGGTGCCCATGGATGCGCCCGGAATCACGCGCCAGAAGATCGAGAAGATCGGCATGCACTCCAGCGACACGGCGCAGCTGTTCTTCGACAACGTGCGCGTGCCCCAGCGCAACGTCATTGGCCAGGAGGGCATGGGTTTCATGTTCCAGATGCTGCAGTTCCAGGAAGAGCGCCTGTACGGCGCTGCCGGATCCCTGCGTTCGCTGGACAACCTGATCGACCAGACCATTGCCTACTGCCGCGAACGCAAGACCTTCGGCCAGCCCCTGCTGCACAACCAGGTCATCCACTTTAGGCTGGCTGAATTGCGCACCGAGGTGGAATGCCTGCGGGCCTTGACTTACCGTGCGGTCGAGTCCTACATAGCGGGCAAGGACGTGACCAAGCTGGCTTCCATGGCCAAGCTCAAGGCTGGGCGCCTGTCGCGCGAAGTGGCCGACAGCTGCCTGCAGTACTGGGGCGGCATGGGCTTCACGGCCGACAACCCGATCTCCCAGTCCTACCGCGATGGCCGCCTGATCTCCATCGGCGGTGGTGCCGACGAGATCATGCTGGGCATCATCTGCAAGCTCGAAGGCACCCTGCCGGGTAAGCAGCACTGAGCGGGGCGGAATTCAGTTGCTATGAATTTCGAAGCTATTCACGCAGTCTGCACGAGGGCTGTACTCGAAATAACCCTCAATAAACCCGAGGCTCGCAACGCCATGTCCCTGGCCATGGTGAGCGAGCTGCAGCAGGCGCTGGCGCAGGCCGAGCAGTCGGCGGGCCAGGCGGACGCGGTGCGGGTCGTGGTGCTGCGCGGTGCCGGTGGCCATTTCTGCGCGGGGGCCGACCTCAAGGACATGGCAGCGGCGCGCATGCGCGCCATGCAGGGCGGTGACGACGGTACCGACCCGATTGCCGAGGTCAACGCCCAGTTCGGCCGCATGTGTGCGGCGTTTGCGAATTCACCGCTGGCCATTGTGGCGGTGCTAGAAGGTACGGTCATGGGCGGGGGCTTTGGCCTGGCCTGTGTGGCTGACGTGGCCATTGCGTCCGAAACAGCGAACTTTCGCCTGCCCGAGACCTCGCTGGGTGTGGTGCCGGCGCAGATTGCACCTTTTCTGGTGGAGCGCTTGGGTTATTCGCAGGCCAAGCGCCTGGCGGTCACCGGAGGACGCCTGGACGCTGCGGCTGCGCTGGCCATGGGCTTGGTGCACCAGCAAGTGCCCACGGCGCAACTGCAGACCGCATTGGACGGGGTACTGAGCGACATCCTGGCCTGCGCCCCGGGCGCCCTGGCGGCTACCAAGGCGCTGATGGCCAAGGCGCGCCTGCAAGCGCCAACTTCGCTGGTCCATGAGGCCGCTGCCATCTTCTCCCGCGCGGCCCAGGGGCCCGAGGGCATGGAAGGCATGGGCGCCTTCCTGCAGAAACGCAAACCGAATTGGGTACCGGAATGAAATGCATCAATGCTTGGGCCAGCGCCTGCAGTCTGGGTGGCGAAGCGTTTTGCTCCGTGTCCCCCGAGCGCTGCGCGCTCTCCTCCTTTACCTACGCAAAACGCTCCACCACCCAGACTTTGAGAGTTCAGCGCCATGTTTGAAAAAATTCTGATTGCCAACCGGGGCGAGATCGCGTGCCGCGTCATCCGCACGGCCCGCAAGCTCGGCTATGCCACCGTGGCGGTCTACAGCGACGCCGACCGCGATGCACCCCATGTGGCACTGGCCGACGAAGCGGTGCACATCGGTGCTTCGCCTGCCGCTGAGTCTTACCTGAAGTTCGACGCCATTCTGGAGGCCTGCCGCAAGACAGGGGCCAATGCCCTGCACCCCGGCTACGGTTTCCTGAGCGAGAACGCGGCCTTTGCCCAGGCCTGTGCCGATGCAGGCGTTGTCTTCATTGGCCCGCCCGCCAGCGCCATTGAAGCCATGGGCGACAAGGCCCTGGCCAAGAAGCGCATGCTGGCCGCGGGCGTGCCCTGCGCACCGGGCTACCTGGGGGAAGACCAGAGCGATGCGACGCTGATTCTTGAAGCCAAGAAGCTGGGCTATCCGCTGCTGGTGAAGGCCGTGGCGGGTGGCGGTGGGCGCGGCATGCGACTGGTGCGTTCGGATGCGGAGTTGCAACCGGGCATCGACGGTGCCCGCCGCGAAGCCACCAGCGCTTTTGGTGACGGCACGCTGATGCTGGAGCGCCTGATCGACAACGGCCGCCACATCGAAATCCAGGTGTTCGCCGATGCGCATGGCAACGCGGTGTACCTGGGCGAGCGCGACTGCACCGCCCAGCGCCGCCGCCAGAAGGTCATCGAAGAGGCACCTTCGCCGGTGGTGTCCCCCGCCATGCGCGAAGCCATGGGCAAGGATGCCGTGGCCGCAGCCTTGGCGGTGGGCTACCGCGGTGCAGGCACGGTGGAATTCATTGTGGATGACAAGCTCAACCACTATTTCCTGGAAATGAACACCCGATTGCAGGTGGAGCACCCCGTGACGGAATGCGTCACCGGCTACGACCTGGTGGAATGGCAGCTGCAGGTGGCGGCGGGTGACGTGCTTCCCGCCAAGCAGGACGACATCCGCTTGACGGGCCACGCCATCGAGGCGCGCCTGTATGTGGAAGACCCCTACAGCGCTTTCGCGCCGCAGACCGGGCAGGTGCTGTGGTGGAGGCCCGAAGATGCTGCGAACGGTGGTGTGGAGAGTGGCCGCGTTGCCACCGATGCCCCGGGATGGGGATCGCCTCCCTACGGTGTGCGGGTAGACCACGGCATTCGCGAAGGTGCGGTCGTGTCGCCCTTCTACGACCCCATGGTGGCCAAGGTCATCGTCCATGGGCGTGACCGTTCAGACGCCATTCGCCGCCTGCGCGCAGCCTTGGCCCAGACGCCACTGCTGGGTCTGAAGAACAATGGCCGCTTCCTGAGCGACCTGGTAGACCACCCGGCTTTCCGCCATGCCGAGATGACGACCACGCTGATCGACCAGTGGCTGGAGCAAGGCGAACCCTTGCTGCAAGCGCCGGTGGCCAGTGACGACGCCTGGCGCGTGGCAGCCATGGCGCGGGCCTTTGTCGCAGGCACCAGCTGGCGTGCCAACAGTGTGTCGGGCTACGGCTTCACGCTGCGCTGTAGCGACGAGACCCGCGTTGTGCGGGTCAACCCGGATCACTCGGGCGCCATTGCCGTCACGCTGGGCGCCACCACCGAGCAGGCGCGGGTGCTGTCCTATGTCAACAGCGTGCTGTGCTTTGAGCTGCACGGCGTGCAGCAGCGTGCGGTGGCGCTGCAGTCGGGCGCCCAGGTGCATCTGGCTTACCAGGGGCACAGCTTGGTGTACGAGGAGGTGTCGCCGTTCCCCAGTGCCGACGCCTTGCAGGATCCGAGCCGCGCACTGTCGCCCGTGGCGGGCAAGGTCACCCAGGTGCTGGTGCAGGCAGGCGACAGCGTCGCTGAGGGCCAACAACTGGTGTGCGTGGAAGCCATGAAGATGGAAATGTGGCTCTGCGCCCAGGCTGCAGGCACGGTTAAAGCCCTACACGCCAAGGCAGGGGACCAGGTGGAATCCGGTGCCCTGCTGGTGAATCTTGAAACCTTGCGGGACAGATCTTCAGCTCTGTCCCCAACCGATTAGAAGCCTTGCGGGACAGATCTTCAGCTCGGTCCTCAACTGATCAGAAAGAAGCATGATGGAAAAAGCCATTCTCACCTGTGCGCTGACTGGCGTGCTCACCAACCCCAAGCAGCACCCTGTGCCGGTCACACCGGCCCAGATGGCGGCTGAGGCCCGCGATGCCTTCAACGCAGGCGCCAGCATCATGCACGTGCATGTGCGCATGCAGGAAGAGGGCATGGGCCACATGCCGTCGTGGGACCCGGATGTGGCCGAGGCCACGGTCCACGCGATCCGCGAAGCCTGCCCGGGTGTCATCATCAATCTCACCACTGGGGTCATCGGCAAGGACATTTCCGGCCCCGTGGAGTGCATCCGCCGCGTCAAGCCCGAGATCGCCGCCTGCAACGCCGGGAGCCTGAACTACCTCAAGATCAAGGAAGACGGCAACTGGGCCTGGCCGCCCATGGTGTTCGACAACCCGGTGGCCAAGATCCAGCAGTTCCTCGACGTGATGGGGGAGTGCGGTACCCACCCCGAGTTCGAATGCTTTGACGTCGGCATCGTGCGCTGCGTGACCATGTACCTCAAGAACGGCATGCTGGGGGCCGAGATGGGCACGCCGGAGTACAACCTGGTGATGGGCGTGGCCTCGGGGATGCCCTGCGACGCCGACCTGCTGCAGTTGCTGCCGCAGTGGATGGCCCCGGGGAGCCTGTGGCAGACCACACTCATCGGCCGCCAAGAGATCTGGCCGGTGCACCAGAAGACGGCCGAGCTGGGGGGGATGTTGCGCACCGGTCTGGAAGACACCTTCTACCTGCCCAATGGCGAACGCGCGCGGGGCAATGGCGACCTGATCTCCGAACTGGCCGCTTGTGCCCAGCGCGCCGGGCGCGCCGTGGCCACGCCGCTTGAAGCGCGTGCCCTGCTGGGACTGCGTACGGCCTAGACTTCGCGTGAAATTCCTGCCGCCGACCGATTCTAGATTTTCCGTGCTATACTGCAGGGCTTACGCGGCTGTAGCTCAGCTGGATAGAGTACTTGGCTACGAACCAAGGGGTCGTGGGTTCGATTCCTGCCAGCCGCACCATAAATCGAGAAGCCCCAGAACCGCAAGGTTCTGGGGCTTTTTCGTATGTTGTGACCATGAGCAAGGCATTCACCAAGGAATCTGATAGCGACGACGATGAGGTGCAGCTTCCGGCGTTACCGGCTGGCAGCAAGAACTACATCACCCCTGCAGGCTACGCCCGCTTGCGCGCTGAGTTGTTGGAGCTGATCGACGTCGAACGGCCCAAGATCGTGGATGTGGTGCATTGGGCCGCAAGCAACGGGGATCGATCGGAAAATGGCGATTACTTGTACGGAAAGAAGCGCCTGCGCGAAATCGACCGTCGAATTCGGTTTCTGACCAAACGCCTGGAGATTGCCGAGGTGGTCGACCCGAGTCTGCACCATGGTAACGATCAGATTTTTTTTGGTGCCACGGTCACCTATGCGGATGACGATGGCGTGGAGCGCACTGTGCGCATCTTGGGTATTGATGAGTCGGACTCCGCCGCGGGGGATGTCAGCTGGATCTCCCCAATAGCTCGCACCTTGCTTAAGGCACGAGAGGGTGATGCATTGAAGCTGGTCACACCGGAGCGCGTGCGTGAGATCGAAGTGCTGGAGGTGCGCTACCCGGCGCCGAAATAGCTAGAGCGTGGGACTAGCCACTTTGCGACGCTTGGCACTGAGCACGCTGGCGGTGCGGCCCAGGTTGCGCAGAGCGTTGGCGAGGTGCGTGGTATCGCGCACGGCGACGACAAAGCGCAATTCCGCGTCGTGCTGTTGTGCTTCGTTGCCCATGTCCACGTGCACGATGTCGGCTTCTGCAGCGGCCAGCGCCGCAGCCACTTTCGCTAACACCCCCTTACCATTGCTGACGGTGACGACAACGCCCGTTTCAAATGCACGTACTGGCTCGTCGGACCATTCCACGCCAATGAAGCGCTCGGCATCTTTGTGCCGCAGTTTGCGCGCAACCGGGCAGTCCTCCACGTGCACGGCCAATCCTTCACCACGGCCCAGGTAGCCCACAATTGCGTCTCCGGGAATCGGGCGGCAACAGGTCGCGAACTTGACTGATGTGTTTTCGCTGCCGTCCAGCGTAATAGAACCCTGCGAAGTCGTTTCGTGTGCGGTGAAGCGTTCGCGCGTGAGCAACAAGGCGTCCGGTTTGGCGCCGGTGTCGGCCAACAGGGCCACGATGCGTTTGGCCACGATATGGGCGATGCGCTTACCCAGCCCAATGTCGGTCAGCAGTTCCTGGCGCGTCTTGTTGCCGGTGAATCGCAGCAACTTGTCCCACAGGGGTTCAAACTCGGGATCGTCTTCAGGAAAGCGTTCGATGCCTTCCGCGCGCAAGGCTTGCATCAGCAGCTTGTCGCCCAGTGCCTCGGATTCGGTATGGGCCAGGGCCTTGATGTGGTGGCGAATCTTGGAGCGCGCGCGCCCGGTGCGCACAAAGCCCAGCCAAGCCGGATTGGGGGATGCGTGCGGTTCCGTAAGTACCTCGATGACATCGCCATTCTTGAGTTCGCTGCGCAAGGCAACCTGTTCACCGTTGATGCGCGCCCCCACCGTGTGGTCACCCACGTTGCTGTGGATGGCATAGGCAAAGTCGATCACGGTGGCGCCGCGCGGCATGGCCATGATCTGACTCTTGGGGGTAAACACGTAGACCGCGTCGGGAAACAGATCAACCTTGACGTGGTCCCAAAACTCGGCTGCGTCGCGGGTCTCGTCCTGGATATCCAGCAGCGACTGCAGCCACTTCGTGCCCAGCCGTTCAGCGGCAGCGTCGCCGGGATGGTCGGCCTTGTACAGCCAATGGGCGGCCACGCCCGACTCCGCCACCAAATGCATGGCTTCGGTGCGCATTTGGAATTCGACGTTGACGCCTGCTGGCCCAACCAGGGTCGTATGCAGCGACTGGTACCCGTTGAGCTTGGCAATGGCGATGTGGTCCTTGAATTTGCCGGGAAGCGGCTTGTAGAGCTGGTGCAAAAGCCCCAGCGCGGTATAGCAGTCCACCACGTTTGGCACGATGACGCGAAACCCGTAGATGTCGGTCACTTGGGCAAAACTCAAATGCTTCAGGTCCATCTTCTTGTAGATGGAGTACAGCGTCTTCTCGCGCCCAGCAATTCGTACGGGCATGCCCGCGCTAGCAAAGACGGCTTCGACCTCTTTTTGCACTTTTTGGATCAGATCGCGGCGACGGCTGCGTGCCTTGGCCACCGCCTTGGAAAGGATCACATAGCGCCAAGGCCGCAGGTGGCGAAACGCCAGGTCTTGCAGTTCGCGGTAGGTCTGG
>JAYRUL010000046.1:0-19608 GCA_041919095.1 Rhodoferax sp.
GTGGGTCCGTTGCGCTTGGCCTTTGCACGCCCGGTTAAGCAGTTCGATAGCGATAAAATCCAAACCCTTCAGTTCCAGATTGGAAGTTCGTTTTAATGAATACGTCGATTTCGCGTTGGTGTGCAATTGGGTTGATGGCCGTTGCTTCGGCTACGGTGGTAGCACAGGATTTCAAGGTCGGGGTTGTCAACGTTTTGCGTCTAACCAACGAATCCACTCCGGCCAAGCTGGCACAGCAAAAGTTGGAGCAAGAGTTCTCCAAGCGTCAAAAGGAGTTGGCCGAGCAGCAGACGAACCTGAAGTCGTTGAGCGAAAAATTCGAGCGTGACGCCCCTACGTTGAGCGAAACGCAGCGTGCTGCCCGGCAAAAGGAGTACACGGATGTCGGTCGTGACTTCCAGCGCCGCCAACGTGAGTTCCAGGAAGACGTGAATGCACGCCGGAACGAGGAATTGCAGTTGGTCATGGAAAAGGCAACCCGCGCAGTCAAGCAAGTTGCCGATGCCGAGAAGTACGATCTTGTGTTGCAAGAGGCGGTTTACGTCAACAGCAAGCACGACATCACCGACAAAGTTCTCAAAATCCTCAACGCTACCAGCAAGTAACGCAATTGGTGACCGGCATGCAAATTGAGCTTGCATCGGTGGTTGCCGAGCTGGGTGGGACATTGCACGGGGATGGCAGCATCTGGATCACAGGCTTGGCACCCTTAGAGACGGCCGGGCCGGGCGAATTGAGTTTCTTGTCCAACATCAAATACCAGCAACAGCTGCAGTCATCACAGGCCGCCTGCGTCATCGTTGCGCCGGGCATGCAAGCAATGGCGTGTACACGTGGAGCCTGCATCGTCACCGAGCAGCCCTATTTGTACTTTGCACGGCTCACGCAGCTTTGGCGAAAGTGGCAACGCCCTTCGGAGAGCCCTGGCATTCATCCCTCTGCCGTGGTGCATCCACAAGCCAGGGTTGATTCCACTGTATCGATTGGTCCGCTTTGCGTTGTGGAACGCGGTGCACAGATCGGGGCTGGCACGGTTCTTAAGTCCCGCGTTACCGTTGGTGAAGACTGTGAAATTGGGCAACGATGCATCCTGCACGCAGGCGTCGTGATCGGTGCTGACGGATTTGGATTCGCGCCGAACGGTGACGCATGGGAAAAGATCGAGCAGTTGGGTGCAGTTCGTATCGGCAACGATGTTGAAATCGGTGCCAACACCTGCATCGACCGTGGAGCCTTGCAAGACACCATTCTTGAAGATGGCGTGAAGCTGGACAATCTGATTCAGATAGGACACAACGTCCGGGTGGGCCGCAATACAGCAATGGCCGGCTGTGTCGGCGTCGCAGGCAGTGCCACCATTGGTGAAAACTGCACGGTAGGTGGCGGTGCCATCATATTGGGGCACCTGACGCTGGGTCCTCGGGTCAACATTTCCGCTGGCACGCTTGTGAGTCGCTCCATACTCAAACCGGGTCTGTATACCGGTATCTTCCCGGTTGATGACAACGCAGCTTGGGAGCGCAATGCGGCCACTTTAAAACAACTGCACAGCTTGCGAGATCGCATCAAGGCATTAGAAAAGAAAGTAAGTTCCCCATGATGGACATTCACGAGATCCTCAAGAAGCTGCCGCACCGGTTCCCTTTTGTCATGGTCGACCGCGTCACCAAGATTGAAAAAGGCCAAAGCATCCAAGCCATCAAAAACGTCACGATCAACGAGCCTTTTTTTCCGGGACATTTCCCCAATCGCCCGGTCATGCCAGGCGTTCTGATGCTGGAAGCCATGGCACAGGCCGCGGCCCTGCTGGTGTTTGATACCCAAGGAGCCTCTCCGGCTGACAACCAGGTGTATTACTTTGCCGGCATTGACGCTGCGCGCTTCAAGCGACCGGTTGAGCCCGGTGATCAATTGGTCATGGACATCACCATGCTGCGCGCAAAGGCTGGCATATACAAGTTTGCGGGCGTCGCCCGGGTGGATGGCCATGTGGTGTGCGAGGCCGAACTGATGTGCACCATGCGCACCGTGACTTCCTAGGTAGAAACCACGTGGCCTATATTCATCCCACCGCCCTGGTCGATTCGTCCGCCGAGTTGGAAGCCTCTGTCACGGTCGGCCCGTACTCCGTGATCGGCCCCCACGTGAAGATTGGTGCGGGTACCACCATCGCCGCGCATTGCGTCATCGAAGGTCATACCACGATCGGTCGGGACAATCGCATTTTCCAATTCAACTCGCTCGGTGCGATTCCTCAAGACAAGAAATACCGAGGCGAACCGTGCGAACTGCACATCGGTGACCGCAACACCGTCCGTGAGTTCTGCACCTTCAATATTGGATCGCCGGGCGATCTGGGCAAAACGGTTGTGGGCAATGACAACTGGATCATGGCCTACGTGCATTTGGCCCATGACTGTGTGGTGGGCAATCACACCATCTTTGCCAACAATTCGCAGTTGGCGGGGCATGTGCGTGTAGGGGATTGGGCCATCTTGGGTGGGTTTACCACGGCGCACCAGTTTGTGCGCATTGGGGCTCATGTCATGACGGCCATTGGCTCAGCTCTGTTTGCCGACTTGCCACCTTTTGTCATGTGCCAGGGCCAGCCCGCCACGGCACGTTCCATGAATTACGAGGGACTGCGCCGTCGGGGCTGGACCCCCGAACGTATCAGCGGTGTCAAGTTGTTGCACAAGATCCTGTACCGTGAAGACCGCACGTTGGAACAAGCCAAGGCTCGCATAGCCGAACTTGCACGGGAGCGGCCCCATACCCAGCCTGACGTCGATCTGATGCTGGACTTTTTGGCCGAGACATCCCCTGATCGCGGCATCGTGCGCTGATGCCGCTGGACCCCGTCCCCGAAGGTGCCTTGCGCGCGGTTCCGGCTGCACCGCGCGTGGCCATGGTGGCGGGCGAGGCGTCGGGCGATTTGCTGGCAGGCTTGCTGCTGGGAGGCCTGCGCAATCGCTGGCCGGAATTGGCGGCGCACGGCATTGGCGGTCCACGCATGGCCGCACAGGGGTTTGATGCCTGGTGGCCGCATCACAAACTGGCCGTGCACGGGTTTAGTTGGGAGTTGCTGCGACGCTACCGCGAGATTCTGGGCATCCGAAAACAACTCAAGGCCCGGCTGTTGCAAGACCGTCCCGACGTGTTCATTGGCGTAGACGCACCCGACTTCAATCTGGATTTGGAAGCCGATCTGCGTGCGGCGGGCATTGCGACCGTGCATTTTGTCTGTCCGTCGGTCTGGGCCTGGCGGGCGCACCGCTTGGAAAAGATCCGTCGCAGTGCGCAGCATGTGTTGTGCATCTTTCCGTTTGAGCCCGCGCTGCTGGCGCGCCATGGCATTGAGGCGACCTATGTTGGGCACCCTTTGGCGCATGTGATTCCCATGGAGCCTGATCGGGCTGCTGCCCGGCGGCTACTTGGTTTGGATGACGATGCCACCGTAGTAGCGGTACTGCCTGGCAGCCGCCAAGGTGAGGTAGCGCACCTGGCTTCGAGGTTCTTTGCAGCGTTGGCCCTCGTCAAGAAAGCGTACCCAGCTATCAAAATCATAGTACCTGCCGTACCGGGGTTGCAGTCCGTGGTGCAAGCGCATGCGCAGACCAGTGGGCTGGGCGATAGTCTCCAAGTGCTGAGCGGACAGTCGCATGCGGCACTGGCAGCCTGTGATGTGACGCTGATTGCCAGCGGAACCGCAACATTGGAGGCAGCACTTTTCAAGCGTCCCATGGTCATCAGCTACCACGTTGGATGGTTGGCTTGGAAGATCATGCATCCACAGCACCTGCAACCTTGGGTGGGTCTGCCGAACATCCTGTGTGGCGAATTTGTGGTGCCCGAATTGCTGCAAGACCAGGCCACACCCCAGGCATTGGCGCACGAACTGCTGGCCTGGCTGGATGCACGGCGCAGCAATCCTGAGAAAATCCAGGCCTTGCAGGACCGCTTCCAGGTTCTGCACCAGGAACTGCAACGAGACACTGAACGCCTTGCTACCCATGCCATCGAGAAAGTCCTTCAAAGAGCCCCGTGATTCTGGACGCAGTGATGCGTTGCAAACCTGTTTTGCCTGGGATGCGCCCGGACTGGTGGCCGGGGTGGATGAAGCGGGGCGCGGGCCCCTGGCTGGCCCTGTGGTGGCTGCTGCCGTCATCCTTGACGACTGCAATCCGGTAGCAGGCTTAGCCGACTCCAAGGTTCTCACCGCGCGTCGTCGGGAGCAACTGTTCGATGCCATTCGCGCCAAAGCCCTTTGCTTCTGTGTGGCCCAAGCCTCGGTGCAGGAAATCGACCAGCTCAACATCCTGCAGGCAACCTTGCTTGCCATGCGCCGTGCGGTGCAAGGCTTGCGCTTGAAGCCCTCCCTGGTATTGGTCGATGGCAACCGCTTACCGGTGCTGGATGTTCGTGCCGAAGCGATTGTGAAGGGTGACGCCCGCGTTGCCGCCATTTCGGCCGCTTCCATCTTGGCCAAGGTGACGCGCGATCGCTGGTGCGCGGAGCTCGATGCCCAGTATCCCGAATACGGTTTTGGCGGACACAAGGGCTACGGCACCGCCGAGCATCTGGCGGCGCTACGCAGACATGGTGCCTGTCCCGAGCATCGGCGCAGCTTCAGTCCCGTCGCCCAGGTGCTGCCGTGAAGGCGCCGCAAACCATCACCTCGCGCGAGAACCCGGCGCTGAAAGCACTGCGCAAACTGGCGCAGGACAGCACGGCTTACCGCAAGGACGGCCGGATCTGGGTGGAAGGTGACCATCTGTGCCGTGCGGCCCTGGTGCGTGGGTGGCGACCGGTCCAGGCCGTGTTTTCAGAGTCATTTTGGCCTCTAGCCCCCGTGGAACATGCGCAAGCAGCTATCAAAACGATAGTGATTCCGGGAGCCCTGTTCCGGGACCTGAGCACGCTGGAATCCCCGGCTTCCATGGGATTTGTGTTCGAGGTCCCGCCGCCTCCCGCCCTGCAATCCGATGTCGCCACCGTGGTGCTCGACCGCGTGCAGGATGCCGGCAATGTGGGATCCATCTTGCGCAGTGCGGCTGCGTTTGGTTTTCGGCAAATTCTTGCCATCAAGGGCGGGGCGGCGCTGTGGAGCCCCAAGGTGCTGCGAGCTGGGATGGGGGCGCACTTCGGCCTGTCGTTGCTGGAAGGCCTGGCACAGGAGGATATAGACGCCTTGCGCGTACCGCTGGTCGTTACCAGTTCCCACCAAGGGCAGTGGCTGCACCAACTGCAACTGCCCATGCCTTGCGCCTGGGTGCTTGGGCACGAGGGGCAGGGCGTAAGCGAGGCGCTGCAAGCCCAGGCCCGTGTGCATGTGCGCATTGCCCAGCCTGGGGGCGAAGAGTCGCTCAATGTGGCGGCGGCTGCGGCAATTTGCCTGCATGCCAGCGCAACCGCGTCGGCCTGAAACTGTCACCGCTCTGCCACGGAACTGACGCATGCGCGTCATCTGGGTTTTCCAGAATCTCGGGTGTGAAAACACAGGAGACCGTCATGGAAGACAAACTCTCGCATCCGATGCCCGCGCAGTCGGCACGGGTGCCATCCGGATCGCTGGCGCAGGACCTGCGCCAGCGCGGCTTGCACATTCTGGAGCGCACGGCACAAGCGTTCGTGCCCGCGGCCGGTGCTGTGGAGCCGCAGACTACACGTGACACCAGCCGCGCGGCGATACGGGTAAGCTGGGCGCGCCATCTGGATGAAGTGCGGGCTGCCCAGCGTCTGCGTTTTGCCGTGTTTGCCGGTGAAATGGGTGCGCGGCTGAGCAACAAGATACCCGGCCATGATGTGGACTTGTTCGACGACTATTGTGAACATCTGCTGGTTCGGGATGAGGCCAGTGATGAAGTCATAGGCACCTACCGGGTACTGACACCCGCGCAGGCCAAGCGTGTGGGCAGCACCTACAGCGACACCGAGTTTGATCTGACTCGCTTGCGTGCCTTGCGCGAACGCATGGTTGAACTCGGACGCAGCTGTGTACACCCTGATCACCGCCATGGCGGCGTCATCATGGCGTTGTGGAGCGCTTTGGGCTCCTTCATGGTGCGCAACCAGCTCGACACCATGATCGGCTGCGCGTCGATTCCCATGCTGCACAATGGCGTGGTCAGTGGCGATCTGGCGGCGAGCATCTGGCGTCAGCTCAAGGCAACCCATCTCGCCCCCATTGAATACCATGTGCGCCCGCGCCTGCCCTTGCCGGTCGAGCAGTTGGATGACAGTCTGGCGGTGGAGCCGCCTGCGCTGATCAAGGGCTATCTGCGCCTGGGCTCCAAGGTGCTGGGGCCGCCGGCATGGGATCCTGATTTCAACAGCGCCGATCTCCCCATGATGATGCGCATTGCCGATTTGCCACCGCGCTACCGCAAGCACTTTCTGGGGGCGTAATGCGTGCGGGCCGCTTCGCCTTGGCAAGTCCAGATTGGCAGAATCTGGCCGGTGGCGACACCCCTGCGGCCGATGACGAACCCCGCTCTCACCGGTACCGTGCGGTGTTCATCTCCGATATCCATCTGGGCACCGCGGGCTGCCAGGCGCACGCACTGCTGGATTTTCTCAAAACCCATCGAAGCCAGTACCTGTACCTGGTAGGGGACATTGTGGACGGCTGGCAACTACGCCGGCGCTGGTACTGGCCTCAATCGCACAACGATGTAGTGCAAAAACTGTTGCGCCGGGCTCGCAAGGGCTGCAAGGTGGTATTCATTCCCGGCAACCATGATGAGTTTGCCCGGGGATTCCTGGGGCACGAATTTGGCGGTATCGAGGTGCGCGAGGATGCGGTCCATGTGACGGCCGATGGCAAGCGGTTGTGGGTCACCCATGGAGACTATTTCGACGGGGTGGTGCAATGCGCCAAATGGCTGGCCTACGTGGGCGACAACCTGTATGAGTTCACGCTCAAGCTCAACCGCTACCTGAACCGGCTGCGTGCCCGCCTGGGACTGCCGTACTGGTCCTTGTCGGCCTACCTCAAGCAGCGGGTGAAGTCGGCGTTGAACTACGTGATGGATTTCGAACGGGCCGTGGCGCAGGAAGCGCGCGCGCGCGGGCACCAGGGCGTGGTCTGTGGTCATATCCACCGCGCCGAAATGCGCGATGTGGACGGCATTTTGTATTGCAACGATGGAGACTGGGTGGAAAGCCGCAGTGCGCTGGTGGAACATTGGGATGGGCGGCTGGAGCTGGTGTTCTGGTCTGAGACGCAAGGTGACGGTTGGGTAGAGCGCGCACCCGCGGTTGTGGCGCTGGCTGATCGGCAGTCCCGTCACGCGAATGTCACACAATTGACATCTGATGCGTAAACAATCCGTCATACCATTGACACAGAGTAAGCGCCCGCCATGCTGCCCTTTCTTCGCCGCCCAGAGCTCCAAGCACCGCTCCAAGCACCGGGTCTGCTGGACCGGGACCATAGCATTCTGGCCTTCAACGAACGCGTGTTCAGCTGGGCCGAGCGTGACGATGTGCCGCTGTTGGAGCGCTTGCGCTATCTGTGCATTGTTTCGTCCAATCTGGACGAGTTTTTTGAGGTCCGTGCCGAGCCCCACCTGAGCGCCCACCACAACCAGGAGACCAAAGGCTTGTTCACGGCCGCGTCGTACGCGCAGTTGTCGGCAGCCGTGCACTCGCTGGTGGAACGCCAGTATGCGCTTTACAACGACCAACTCATGCCCGCTTTTGAGCGCCATGGCATCAAGATCGTGGCGCATGGGGAGCGCAATACCATCCAACGCCAGTGGGTCAAGCAGTATTTTGAGCAGTCGGTGCGTCCCTTGCTCATTCCGGTCGGATTGGACCCGTCCCATCCGTTTCCCCAGGTCGCCAACAAGTCGCTCAACTTCATCGTGCGCCTGGGCGGACGCGATGCCTTTGGGCGCGAGAACGACATTGCCATTGTCAAAGTGCCTCGGGTGTTGCCGCGCCTGATTCGCATGCCTGTCAAAGTGTCGGGCGGGCGCGCCTTGTTCGTCTCACTCTCCAGCGTGATCCGCGCCCACCTGACCGAGTTGTTTCCAGGGCGCCAGGTCAGCCAGTTTTCGCAGTTCCGTGTTACCCGGCACTCAGACCTTGCAGTGGACGAAGACGATGTCAAGAACCTGCGCACGGCGCTGCGCCAAGGCTTGGCCCATCGTCACTATGGGCAGGCCGTTCGGCTGGAAGTGTCGGCCGGTTGCTCGGACTACCTGTCGGAATTCCTTTGCACGCAGTTCAATTTGCCTACCCCAGCCTTGTACCGCGTGCACGGTCCGGTGAATCTGGTGCGGCTGACCCAACTCATCGATCTGGTGGACCGCTCCGAGTTGTGCTTCCCGCGATACCACGCGAGCTACCCGCAGCAAATCCAGTCGGGACGCTCCTTGTTTGAACAACTCAAGGAAGGCGACATCGTCATCCACCAGCCGTTTGAGAGCTTCGACGGTGTGCTCGACTTCTTGCGCGAGGCGGTCAACGATCCGCAGGTGCTGGCCATCAAGCAGACCATCTACCGCACGGGTTCCGATTCCGAGCTCATGGAGCTGTTGCGCGAAGCGGTTCGCCGGGGCAAGGAAGTCACCGTAGTGGTGGAACTGAAAGCCCGATTTGACGAGGAAGCCAACATCAACTGGGCGGAAGCCTTGGAGTCCATCGGCGCGCAGGTGCTGTACGGCGTCGTCGGTCTGAAGACCCACGCCAAGATGATGCTGATTACCCGGCGCGAAGGCAAAACCCTCAAACGCTACGGGCACCTCTCCACGGGAAACTACAACCCACGCACGGCGCGTCTGTACACCGATGTCAGCCACCTGACGGCCGATACGGCATTGACCACGGACATGGAGCATGTCTTTGTGCACCTGGCCAGCCAGAGTCGGTTGCCGCGCCTGCAAAAACTGTGGTTTGCCCCCTTTGAACTGCAACGCAAACTGATTGCCAAAATTGACGCCTTGGGAGCGGCCGCCGCGCAGGGGCGTTCCACCCGCCTGGTGGCCAAGATGAATGCCTTGACCGACGAGGCCATCATCCAAAGCCTCATGCGGGCAGGTCGCAAGGGTGTCAAGATAGACCTGATCGTGCGTGGAGCCTGCATGCTACCGGCCCAGGTCAAGGGGCATACCGACAACATCCGCGTGCGCTCGGTGATCGGGCGTTTCTTGGAACATTCCCGCGTGTTCTATTTTCGGGTGGACGAGCAAGAAGACCTCTACCTCTCCAGCGCAGACTGGATGAACCGCAACATGGTGCGCCGGGTTGAACTGGCTTGGCCGGTGACCGATCCGGTGCAACGCCAACGCCTGGTCGACGAATGCTTGGTGGCCTACTTGCACGATGGTGTGGATGCCTGGAATCTGGGAGCCGACGGCCGCTACGTCGCTGCGCGCACCACGGCCAAGGAACCGGTGCACGGCGCCCAGGGCGCATTGATGGTGCGCTATGTTGACGGCGGCAAGCGCGATCCGGGGGAGTGAGGGTATGGACCTGATTTTGTGGCGTCACGCAGAAGCACTGGAAGCCGAGCATCCGCAAGACGACATGGCGCGCGTCCTGAGCACGCGCGGCGAGAAGCAGGCGCTGCGCATGGCGTCCTGGCTCGACCGTCAATTGCCCGAGAGCACGCGTGTTTGGGTCAGCCCGGCCCGACGCACCGAGCAAACCGCGCTGGCGCTGGGGCGCAAGTTCAAGCTCCATCCCGGCTTGGCGCCTGTCGGTAATGTTGCTGGGCTGCTGGAATTGGCGCAATGGCCCCTGGCCAAGGGGTGCGTTCTGGTCGTGGGCCACCAGCCTGCATTGGGTCAGACCATTGCACAGTTGGTCGGACTTTCGGCGCAGGAATGCTCGGTGAAGAAGGGCGCCGTCTGGTGGCTGCGCTACCGCGAACGCGACGGTGTGGGGCAGACCGTGGTGGTCACGGTGCAGTCCCCCGAACTGCTGTAGCACCATGATCAGCGGACTGGGCCCTTTGGGCACCCTGCTCAAACAAGGCGGTTTGTACCCCGTGTTCCAACCCATCGTGGGCCTCGCGGGGGAAGGTATCCATGCCCACGAAGCCTTGATTCGCGGACCGCAGAAGACAGCCCTGCACACGCCCGACGCCTTGCTGCAGGCAGCCAGCGCCGAATGCCTGGGATTCGAATTTGAGTACGCCTGTGTTCGGGCCGCCTTGGTTCAGTGGGGCCAAATTGGCGCGGCTGGGCGACTGTTTGTGAACATCAGCGCCACTGTGTTGATGGAGCTGGTTCAGTCCCGGGGTACAGGCGAGTTGCTGGCGTTGATTCAAAGCCTGGGCGTGGTGCCTCGCATGCTGGTGCTCGAAATCACCGAGCATGAGCGTGTGGTCGACATGGACGCCCTGGGTGCGGTGGTCGCGCAGGTGCGCTCCAGCGGCATCTCGCTCGCGTTGGACGACTTCGGCGATGGGCGCTCCAGCCTGCGCTTGTGGTCCCAGATCAAGCCCGAGGTGGTGAAGATCGACAAGTACTTCACCCGCAACATCAGCCAGCATGGCGACAAGCTCAAGACCCTGCAAGCCTTGCTGCAGATTGCCGACATTTTCGGGACCGCCTTGGTGGCCGAAGGCATCGAGACGCGGGAAGACCTGCGTGTACTGCGGGACCTGGGTATTGCCTATGGGCAAGGATATTTTCTGGGGCATCCAAACGTAGCCCCGGCGCGCTACCTGGATGTGGATGCCCAACGCATTCTGGCGGAGCGGCAGATTGTGGTTTTCCCTGAGCACAACCGCGCCACGCCCAACGGCCTGCTCAGCACCGTGGCGCTGGTTCAGGCCCCAAGCGTCACCTGCGACACGACCAACGATGAACTGGCCCAGTGTTTTGGCAATGCGCCCAATCTGCATGCCGTTGCCGTGCTGGAGCGCGGACGCCCGGTGGGGGTGATCAACCGTTCGCGGTTCATGAACGAGTACAGCAAACTGTATTACCGCGAAGTCTGGGGCAAGAAGCCCTGCGTCAACCACATCAATTTCCAGCCCCGCGTCATTGAGCGCCAGCACAGCGTGGACCAGTTAGTGGGCATCCTCACGTCAGAAGACCAGCGCTACCTCAATGACGGATTCATCGTGACCGAAAATGGCCGTTACCTCGGCCTGGGCACGGGCGACCAACTCGTCCGCTCGGTCACCGAGGCGCGCATCGAAGCGGCACGCCATGCCAATCCGCTAACTTTTCTGCCCGGCAACATCCCCATCAGCCAGCACATGGAGCGCCTGCTGCGCCGACGCACCCGCTTTGCCGCGTGCTATGCCGACCTCAACCACTTCAAGTCCTTTAACGACTGCTACGGCTACTGGCGGGGCGATGAGATGATTCGGCTGATGGCCCGGGTGGCCAAGGAACAGTGTGACCCCCAATTGGACTTTCTCGGGCATGTGGGTGGGGACGATTTCATGCTGCTGTTTCAAAGCCCCGACTGGCGCACGCGCGTACAGCGCATGGTGCAAGCGTTCAACACGCAAGCCTTGGCGCTGTTTGACCCCGCTGCCCGCGAAGCCGGAGGCATTCACGCGGAAGACCGGCACGGCGTCAAACGCTTCTTCCCGTGCACGACCGTTTCGGTGGGAGCCGTGGTTATCGATGGCGCTGCATGGAAGAGCGTCGACCAGGTGGCCAACGAAGCTGCGTTGGCCAAGCAAGATGCCAAGCGTCTGCAGACGGGGCTTTTCGAACGCGAACACGCACTCGCCTGATTCCGGTCGTGGCGACCAAGGGCTGGTGGCCCCACCGCTCAGGGCTGTCCTTGCAATAGCCGAAGCCTGCGAGCGAGCTGGTCCGCGCTTTCCTTCTGCTGCGCTTGCACGGCGGCTTGGTGCTTGAGCGTCAACCAGGCCAGCAGCGGTCGCCTCCAGCCCTGTTGCGAGGCCGTGTCTATGGCCTGGTCCATTACGGCCGGCGGGCATTGCGCGCGCTGCAAGAGGTGGGCTGCCGCCACCAGCAAGGACAGCGGCTCCATGGTGGCAGGAAGTGCCTGGGCATCTTGGGCGCTGCGTTGGGCGACCGGGCGCTGGGCAGCGGGCAGCAGCGCAATTTTTTCGGCAGTCAGGATGTGGCCCTGCAGATACGCAGCATAGGCGCGTTGCGCAGGCGTGGCATCGACGGCCAGGGCATCCCATGCGGCGCACGGACCCAACACCAGCGATGCGACTTGCGCCGCGCAATGCAGCAACTCGGCTTGCGCCACGGCTGCGGGCTGACCGGTTTGGGCCAGGGCGCTGCGGGCGTGGCGCAATTCCGCCGGGACCGCTTTGTCGTGGCCTTGCAGGTAGGCTCGGGTAGCGCGGTCCATGGCCCCCTTGGCCTGAACCTGCCAGTCGGGCGCGGGCGGGGTGGTGCCACAGGCGCTCAAACCCAACAACGCGGCAAGCCCGACAGCGCCAGCCATGCTGTGCGGGGATTTCAGGGGACCTGTGCTCATGGCAACTCCAGTTGGGCAGGGGCTGCGAAAGGCCACTTCTTCTGGATGTCGGTGACCAGATGTTCAATCTTGCGCAAGTTGGCATCGACTTCCTCACGCAGGGCACCCAGGTCGGTGCTGGCACCCTTGGCGCTGGCGCTGATGGCTTTGGCGTCTTCCAGGATCGCATCCACCCGTTGCAGGCTGGCGCGCAAGTCGGTCAGCATGGTCTGTATCTGGGCCACCGTGGCCTGGGTCTGCGGCATGACCCCCTGGGGGCCAAACACCTGCGAATCGGTTTTTGCGGCAACCCGGTTGAGCTTGTCGAGCAAGGCGTTGGTGCGATCCAAGGTGACCGCCACCTTGCGTGCTTCCTGCGGGCTGCCCATCAGCACGGTCAAGGCACCGCCTGGGCCATTGAGCCGCTCGGTGGTGGTCTGCAGATTGGCCAATAGCTGGTGCACGGGTCCACCGGCGGCCGTGAGCGCGTTGAGGTTTTCCATCAAGCTGCGCGCAGCCGAAATGGCTTTGGGAATCTCGGCGCTGGCATCGCCTTGCAGCACGGTGCGCATGGCTCCTGCAGGAAGTGGTGGGTCGCTCAGGATGCCGCTGTAGGCGCGGATGGCGGGGCTGCCCACCACCCCGCGTACCAGCGTGAAAACGCTGCTGGTGCGCAGCCAGTGCGCATCCTTTTGCGCTACATCCACCAGCAGCTGCACGCTGCCATCTTCTGCGAGCTGGATTTCCTGGACCCGACCTATGGCAAAACCGGAGAATGTCAGGTCCATGCCAACATACACGCCTTCCGAATCGTCCGCCACCAGAACCAGACGCTGGGTCGCATCGAACGCCCCGCGTGCGTACAACACGAACAAACTGCCAGCCAGAACCAGTGCCAGCAGCAGGTAAATGAGCATGCGTGCCTTGGCCTCCAGGTGGGCCAGGGGGATTTCGCTTGCCGGGGGGGGTGGAGGGGGTACTGGGCTCATACAAGACTAGGTTACGCGTAGTTTCCCACCAAAGAGGCCACTTCGATAGCCAGCACGACAACCGCCATGCGCACCAGGGCGCGCATTTCGGCGCTGGTGCGTACCTCTGCAACTGTGCCGGGGCGCTCCCGGCTGTCGATCAAGGCGGACGCCAGCGGGATCAGCGACACCGTCAGGCAGAGCAAGATCAGCTTGCTCACCAGGATGAAGATGACGGTCGGATTGAATACTTGCCCAAAAAGACGGGTGTAGGCCACCAAACCGGACGCAGAAAATCCGTAGCGCACCAGATAGGCCACCACCAATGCAAGGACGCTGGCCAGCGCGGCCAGCAGTGCGCCAGCAAACAGAGCCCCAGCCAAACGGGGCAAAACCAGCTGTTGCACCTGCGCGTGGGTGGGGACAGCACCGGCTGTGCGCAGCCAGCGCGCAAGCTCTGCGCCATCCGGAATCGTGCAGCGCAATGCAACAAAGCCGACAGCGGTCATGGGAATCAGTTCCAGCACCAGCACCCGGATGACCACCTGCAGCGCCAATTGCGACAACCCGTAGCTGTGGGCCGTAACGACCACGATATGGGTCAGCATGACGGTAAAGATGGCCGTGAGCACGCAGAAGCCCACCAGCATGGGAGCTGCCGCCTGGACCAGATGCTGCGCCAAGGACATGCGTGTCAGGGTACGGTAACTGCTGGGCGACAGCAGCAACACCAGCAGCGCCGCGCAAGTGATGAGCAAACGCCACCAGGCCAGGATCCATCCGTGCAGGCCGCGCCAGGACTGCTTGAAGAGCGCAGCGGGTGCTTGCACGCTGAGGCCGCCTTTCAGCACCCCACCAGATCCAGCGGCCAGGCGGTTCGTTGCCAAGCCAGTGCTTCTTCGCGCAGCAAATGCGCCGATTGGGGGAACGCCTCGGCCCAACCCGTGCGGCAGCGCAACACCAGGCCACCCGCGCGGGTGGTGGCTTTTTCCAGGCTCAGGCCGCTCAGGTCGGGGTCGCGTCGTGCATGGCACAACAGCACGGCCAGGCGCAATGCCAGCAGCTGCGCTGCCAGACCGGCTTCGGGCAAAAAGGGCTCCAGCTTGCGCAGTTTGCCCCGGTGGCCCAGCACCAGCAGACTCAGCCGGTGCATTTCTGAAATGGAGAACCCCATTGCATCGGCGTTGTCCAGAATGTAAGCCCCGTGCTTGTGGTAGTCGCTGTGCGAAATATGGCTGCCGATTTCGTGCAACTGGGCTGCCCACTGCAGCTTGCGCATATGGCGAGGCGTGTCGGACAGGGGTGCCGTCTGGGGCAACGCCAGCCACTGGCCAAACAAATTGCCGGCTACGTTGGCTACGCGCTCACCATGGACGGTGTCTACCCCGAACTTGCGGGCCAACCGTGCCACCGTGCGGCTACGCAGGTCGTCTTCCTCACCACTGGCACCACCCATCAGGTCGCAAATCAGACCGTGGCGCAGGCCGCCGGTGGCTTGGTGCAGCGTGTGAATGCCCAGCAAGTTGAACAGGGCCCGCACTATGCTCACGCCCCCGCCAATGATGGGTTTGCGGTCGTCACGCATGCCCGCAATACGCAAGCGATCGGCACTTTGTGCGGTAATCAGCCGCTCCACCAGCCACTCCAGCCCGTCACGGGTAATGGCGCCGGACGGCCAGCCGGATGCGGCCAGCACGTCCGAAATGGCGTTGAAGGTTCCAGCGGAGCCGTAGGCGTTGTCCCACAGGCTGGGGTGGTACTTGTCCAGTGCCTCGTCCAAGACGGCGGTGGCGGCAACCTCGGCGACGGCGAAGGCCTTCTTGGTGAACATTCCATCCGGGAAATACCGGGTGGACCATGCGATGCTGCCAACCCGGAAAGACTCCATTTCCTGGGGCTGGGCACCGAGCCCCAAAATCAATTCCGTGGAGCGCCCGCCGATGTCGATCACCAACCGCCGCTCGGTGGACTGGGGCAGCATCTTGGCCACACCCTGGTAGATCAGGCGGGCTTCTTCCCGACCGGAGATGACGTTGATCGGAAACCCCAGTACGGCGTTGGCCCGCTGCAGAAATTCGTCGCGGTTGCGTGCCTCGCGCAGGGTTTGGGTGGCAACCGCACGCACTTCGGTGGGTTCGAATCCGGCCAAACGCTCACCAAAACGGGCCAGACAGTCCCATCCGGCCTGCATGGCCTGGGGGGTGAGGTTGCGGTCTTCGTCCAACCCCCCGCCTTGGCGCACGGTTTCTTTCAGGTATTCGGTGCGGATGAACTGCCCTTGCTCGGCGCGCCCGATTTCCAGACGAAAGCTGTTGGACCCCAGATCCACGGCAGCCAGACGATTTCCCATGAGTGATGATTCTTTGTGGTGCAGCGACGACGTGTCCGCCCGAGCATAGCATCGTGCCCTGGACCGCAGACCCGGGTTGGCCATGGGCGTCAACCCACCAGGCGACCGTCAGCGGAAACCATGCTTTGCGTCACATAGGCTGCGCCACGTGCACGGTTGTCCGGGCTGATCCGAAAACCACCCAAATCCACGGCGCTACGCCGGGCAAAAGCCTGCAAGGCCTGGGTGCGCGTCAGGGGGCCGTCGACGGCCTGCAGCACTTCATGGGTGTAACGCGCTGCGATGTAGCCCGCCAGGCTGATGGGGGTGGGGGGCTCGTCATACAGGCGCCCCAGCGCCGCGCGGTACGCCTTGACGATGGGTAAGTTGGCATTGACCATGGGCACCACCTGGGTGGCGATCATGGGCGTAAAACGCGACATGCCCATTTGCTGGATGCTTTGCAGGTTCACATCGGACATGGCCACGATGTAGCGCTGGGCGGCTTGTTTTTCCACCCCTTGGGAAAAACGGACCAGTTCGGGCGTGCCACCTACAAACAGCAGCACGCGGGGGCTAGTGGGGGTGAGTGACTGGGCCAGGTCGCGCAAGTCGCCTTCCGTGTGGAACGAGCTGATGGATAGGTTGAGCGAACGGGCAATCTGGTCCAGATCGGGACGGTAGGCCTTGTATTCGGCCACCGAGCCATAGACCGCGCCCACCTGGTTGATGCCAATCACCGACAGCGACTTGATGGCATGGGCAATCTGGTCCTGGCGCGACGCAAAGATCGGGAATGTGCTGGCCGAACCCGCAGCCTCCACGTTTTGCAGCCAGGGGGCCACATGGGGCAGGTCGGGCATTTCCTTGGCCAGCAGGCTTACCAACTGGGAAGCGGCCCGGTCGCCGGTGCTGCCGAACAGCGCCACGCACTGGGACTCGGCCTTCAGCGACTCCACAGCACTGCGCAGGCTGGCAGGCGTGCCATCGACTTCGATGACCAGATGGCGCACGGGCAGGCCGCCCAGTCCGCTGCGACCGTTGATTTCTTGCCAGGCCGTGCGCGAGCCGACCAGGAAATCCTTGGTGACATCGATCTGGGCGTTGGACGTGTCAGCGATCTGGGCAATGGTGACACTGCGTGTCGTGGTGGCGCCCTTGCGCGGTTGCGCCCACGTGGGTAACGCGAGCGCGAGGGGCAGACTAGCCAGGGACCGAAGCGCCAGGCGTCGGCCAGGGGTGAAATTCTTGGGCATGTGAGGGCTCCCAGGTTCGTGGCAGGAGAGCAGAAGGGCGTAAATCCACTATCAAAATAATAGCTGCCTACGCTTATTGGACGGGGTCTAGCGCCACATTTGGCACTAAAAATGGGCCATCAGTCGCGATGGCACCGGGACGAGCCCCCCCGGTGCCACCAGGGCTTTACTTCTTTTTCGGGGGCAGCAGCACGGTATCGATGGTGTGGATCACGCCGTTGCTGGCCTTCAGGTCGGCGGTCACGACCGCAGCGTTTTCCACTGTGACGTAGTCGCCAGCCTTGCCCAAGCCCAGGTTGGAGCCTTCGAGGGACTTAACGTTTCCGTTCTTGACAGCGGCGGCCGGGGTCATGCCCATGACCACGTGGTAGCTCAGCACGGCCTTGAGCTTTTCGGGGTGCTTGGACAGGTCGTCCATGGTGGCGGCGGGAACCGCCTTGAAGGCGTCATTGGTAGGCGCAAACACGGTGTAGGGGCCCGCGGCTTTCAGGGTTTCGGCCAGACCCGACTTGGCTGCCAGGCTGTTGAAGGTGCTCAGTGCAGGTTGCTGGCCCAGGCTGTCCGCCAGGTTGGCCGGGCCTTGGGCGGTGGTCGCGCAACCGGTCAGGGCCAGCGTCAGGGCGGCCAGAACGGCAGTCTTGCGGGTGGTGAAGGGGGCAGTAAGCAGGGACATGAGGCGCTCCGTGGCAGTTGGTGAAAAGCCGTTAGCGTAAGAAGCTCAGATGACATTTACGTGACGGGTTTTTGACAATTTAGTGATGGCAGCTTGGCCCTCCACCCCGGGTTGGACCCGGGCGGTGTGTCATATGTCTGTCACAAAAACTTCTTAAAGTCTGCC
Source organism: Rhodoferax sp. (assembly GCA_041919095.1). GTDB lineage: Bacteria > Pseudomonadota > Gammaproteobacteria > Burkholderiales > Burkholderiaceae_C > Allorhodoferax. The sequence goes on from JAYRUL010000046.1 coordinate 17,803, forward strand.
GCATCCTTCACTCAACCCTAAAAGGCTTTACCCATGAAATCTGTTTTCAAGCTGCCTCTGATGACCCTGGCGGTTGCAGCCGCTGCCAGCTTTGCCACCGTAGCGGGTGCCCAGGAAATCACCGGTGCTGGCGCTACATTCCCGGCTCCGATTTATGCCAAGTGGGCGTCCGACTACAACAAGGCCACGGGCGTGAAGGTGAACTACCAGTCCATCGGTTCGGGCGGCGGCATCAAGCAGATTGACTCCAAGACGGTGGATTTCGGTGCATCCGACATGCCCCTGACCGACGAAGTGCTCAAGACCAAGGGCCAGATGCAGTTCCCCACCGTCATGGGTGGCGTGGTGCCGGTCATCAACGTCAAGGGCATCAACCCCGGTGAACTGAAACTGACTGGCCCCTTGCTGGCTGACATCTACCTGGGCAAGGTTTCGCGTTGGAACGACCCTGCCATCAAGGCGCTCAATCCCACGCTGAACCTGCCCGACGCTGCCATCGCCCAGGTGCGCCGTGCCGATGGTTCGGGTACTACCTTCATTTTCACCAATTACCTGAGCAAGATCAGCCCGGAGTGGAAGTCCAAAGTGGGTGAGGGCACAGCGGTGAACTGGCCCGTGGGTGCCGGTGGCAAGGGTAACGAAGGGGTCGCTGCATTTGTAGCCCGCTTGCCCAACTCGATGGGCTATGTGGAGTATTCCTACGTCAAGCAAAACAAGATGACCTACGCCGTGGTGCAAAACTCCGCAGGCACGTTTGTCAAGCCGGAAGACGATTCCTTCAAGGCGGCGGCTGCTGGTGCGGACTGGGCCAAGTCGTTCTACCAGATCCTGACCAACCAGCCCGGCAAAGACGCCTGGCCCATTTCTGGTGCCACCTTCATCCTGATGCACACCAAGCAGGACAAGCCTGCCAATGCCACCCAGGTGCTGAAGTTCTTTAGCTGGGCCTACCAGAATGGGGGCGACGCCGCAGCGGCTCTGGACTATGTGCCCATGCCCAAGCCAGTGATCGCCGCCATCGAAAAGTCCTGGGGTCAAATCCAGGACGGCGCTGGCAAGCCGGTTGCATTCAAGTAAGTTGGTTGCAAAAAGTGCGTAAGGGTTTGCTAGGGAAAAAGGCACCATGACCAGTACACTCGTTGACACGGACCTTGCGTCCTCTACCCCGGCAAACCAGGCGGCGCGCGTTATGACCCAACCACCACCCAGCAAAAAAACCCAGTCTGGCCCGTTGGCCGACTGGCTCTTCGGATGGGCGGCCAAAGCTGCTGCCCTGGTCACGCTAGGCATGTTGCTGGCCATCCTGGCCTCCCTGACGATCGGTGCTTGGCCCGCCATTGAAAAGTATGGACTGGGCTTTTTGACCAATTCGACCTGGGATCCGGTGCAGGAGGAGTTTGGTGGCCTGGTGATGATTTACGGCACCCTGGCTACCTCGTTCATCGCGCTGCTCATTGCCGTGCCGGTCAGCTTTGGCATTGCGCTGTTCCTGACCGAACTGTCACCCGCCTGGCTCAAGCGGCCGCTGGGGACAGCTATTGAATTGCTGGCTGCTGTGCCGTCCATTGTGTATGGCATGTGGGGTTTGCTGGTGTTTGGTCCCGTGCTGGCGACCTATGTGCAGCAGCCGCTGCAGAGTCTGTTTGATGGGGTTCCGGTATTGGGGGCGCTGGTATCCGGCCCACCCGTGGGTATCGGTATCCTGTCGGCCGGGATCATTTTGGCCATCATGATCATTCCTTTCATCGCCGCCGTGATGCGCGATGTGTTTGAAGTGACGCCCCCGCTGCTCAAGGAATCGGCCTA
>JAYRUL010000047.1:0-19342 GCA_041919095.1 Rhodoferax sp.
GAGCGTCGACGTTTGGAGGAAGCAGTGACCAATTGAATACCTTGCCGGAGCCGCCAAATCCGTCGACATGGGCGTCGAGCAGGATGGCCTGGGCCGATGAAAAGTTCTGCGCAAATTGTACGAGGTCAAAGCGCGGGGCGTCGGCATCCAACGGAATACGCGCGGCCTTGATGTAGGTATGCAGGCCCGAATCGGTGACGTAGCCGCAGAATTCAGGCGATTCGTCACCATGGAACTGCAGCATGGCGCCGCCCACCAAAGCGCGTGCCGCTGCAATGGTGGCAGGCAGTTCATTCACGAACAAAAGCACGGGGGTCATGAACGCTGGCATTCGGCGCGCCAACTCCGAGGCGCGCCGGGGCGTGATGTAGCGGGGGCTTTTGGGGTAGAGGTTGAATCCCAGGGCGTCTACGCCGGCCTCGATGCAGATGTCTACGTCCTCTTCACGGGTCAGACCGCAGACCTTGATGCGGGTACGAGGTTGAAGCTTGAATCCGCCGCCGGGCCGCCCCAAGGCGGATTGCGCCCCCTCGGGGGGCAGCGCAGCAGACGCAGTCGCAAGCGTGGGGGCGGTGAGTCCGCCGCCGGGCCGCCCCAAGGCGGATTGCGCCCCCTCGGGGGGCAGCGCAGCAGACGCAGTCGCAAGCGTGGGGGTCCTACTCATGGGAGCCAATCATACGCAGGTACATTGTTGGGCATGCCCCACTTCGCGTCATACCGCGGCCCTAAAAAGTACAGCCCGTCGGGCGAAAACGTTGGGGCCGCAGCGCGGCGGTCGCGTGCCGCCAGCACCTCGGCCATCCAGGTCGGTGGGCGCTTGCCCTGGCCGATGGTGACCAGGCAGCCCATGATGTTGCGGATCATGTGGTGCAGAAAGGCGTTGGCCTCGAATTCCAGACGCCAGTAGGCGCCGCGCTGGTGGATCTGGACGTCCATCAGCGTCTTGACGGGGCTGATCGCCTGGCATTCGGCCGCGCGAAACGAGGTGAAGTCGTGCTCGCCTAGCAGCAGTTGGGCGGCCTGGCGCATGGCGTCTGCGTCGAGCTTCTGAAAGGTCCAACCCACGCGCCCGCCTTCGATGCTGGGGCGAATCGGCGACTCCAACAGCACGTAAGCGTAACGGCGCGACAGGGCGCTGGCGCGGCAGTGGAATGTGGGCGTGGTGATGACGGCCCATTGCACCGCAATGTCCTTGGGCAAATTGGCGTTGGTGCCACGCACCCAGGCGTAATCGCTACGCTCAACCTCGGTGTCGAAATGCACCACCTGCTGCAAGGCATGAACACCAGCATCGGTGCGCCCGGCGCACAGCGTGCGCAACGGGACGTTGGCAAAGCGGCTCAAGGCCGCTTCGAGTTTGTCCTGGACGGTCATGCCAAAGGGCTGACTTTGCCAACCGCGATAGGGTTGGCCGTTGTAACTGACACCCAGTGCGACGCGCGCGGTCATAGATGCCTACAGACCGGCTTTACTAACGCAGCGTCCGCAATTAGCTCAATTGCGACAGGGCGCGCTGGGCTTTTTCGCGGGTGGCTCCGGTGGCTTCGGCGAGCACTTCTTCGATCAACGCCCTTGCACCATCTTCATCACCGATGGAAACGAATTCTTCGGCTAGCGCCAACTTGGTCTCCAACGGATCTTCGGCATTGCTTGGGGCTGCGGTTGGCGTGTCGGTGTGCGCTGGAGTCGAGCTGTCAAGATCCAGGGAGAGTGAGCCAAGATCGAATTCCAGCATGCCCTCATTGGACGCGAGTGCACCGCTGGGGGGCACGGGTTCCACCGACATGGGCTCAGTGGCGCCGAACTTGGGAGGGGCGCTGGACGCACTGTCATCATCCAATTCCAGTGAGATCCCATCCAGCCCAGCGGGTACCTCCGGCACCGGGCTTGGCTCGGGCAGCGAGGGTGGCAGTTCGATCATCGGTGGGGCTGCAGCAGCGGGTTCCTCGGACAGATCGAAATCCATGTCCATGGGAGCGTTGCTATCCAACGGTGGCAATTTGGCTGTAGCCTCCGAAATGGGGCTGGCCGGTGTTTCGGTCAAGGGAACCTGTGCGCTGGATGGCATCGGGTCATCCAGGGAGAAGTCCAAATCCAGATCCAGGTCCATTCCCGATGCCGGGGGCGCCAGCTCGGCGTGAGCCGATTGCGGCACCGTGCTGCCAAACCCGGACGTCCCGGTCGGAGCTAATGGTTGAGTTGCCACCGGAGAGGGGGCGCCACCGGGCTGGTACAACGGGTTGGTCGGGTCGATCCCCAGACCCATTTCACAAATGCGGTTCCAATCCGGGTTGTTGGCACCGGTGAGCGCATACGCCTGGGTTGCAATCGCCTCGTAATTCTTGGTGTCGCGGCGCTTGGCGTAAATCTCCAGCAGTTTGGTGTAGACGGCTACTCGGCTGGGATTGGTGCGCAGGGCCTCACGCAAAATTTCCTCGGCTTGCACGTCGCGGCCGTAGGCCAGGTAGACGTCCGCTTCAGCTACCGGATCCACATCGTCCGCTGCGTCAAGCTGACTGGCGGAGTACACCATGGAGGATCCCGAAACGCCGCTTTCATTGGCAGTGTCCACGCGCTGTCCGCCACTGGCCCCAAAGAAGGAGTCGGGTTGCAAACGGCTTTCGAGGAACGAACTATCCATGTGCGACTGCTTGTTGCGACGCTGCCGAACGCGCCAGACAGCAACGCCACCCAATAGGGCCAGCAAGCCACCTGCGCCGTAGGGGAGCCACGGGTTCTCCAGCAATTCGTCCAAAAAGCCGGGCTCTTCGTAGACGGGTTGGGGTGCAACGACGACGGGCGGCTTGGGCGCGGCAACTGAAGCGGGCTCGCTGGGTTTTGCGGCAGGAGGCGCTGAGGCAGGTGCCGACGAAGCGACCGCAGCAGGCACCGACGATGCAGCCTTGGTGGCAGGCGCGGACACCGCAGCCGAGGCCGTAACCACCGGTGCAGCGGCAGTGATGGTCGGCGCACTGGTTGCTGGCTTTGCGCTGGCCGCAGTGGATGTTGGTGCTGTCGGCGTGGATGCGGCACCTAGCTTCTGCAAGTCGGAGATGTTCTTGCTAAGTTCTACGTTGCGGCTGGCGGCTTCCTTGGCGGCGCGGTCCTTGGCGATCTGGGCTTCGTTGCCTTTAGGCTGGACGGCCCCCTTGCTCAAGGTCAGTTTGTCGGGTGTAGGAGTTGCCGCCTTCTTGTCTTCGACTTTGGTCTCTACCGTGCCACTGGCCTTTCGGGAAGCCGCCTCGGGCGCCGCACTGGGTGTATGGGCCGCGAGGTTACGGCGAAATTCGTTGAAGTCTTTGCTTTGTGCAATGACCAGTTGCGTCGCTTCATTGGCGGAAACGGACTGCGCTTGCTCCTTGCTCGGCACGTTCATCACCGCGCCCGCACGGATACGGTTGATGTTGTTCTTGATAAAGGCGTCCGGGTTGCTTCGCAACAGCGCGACCAACATTTGGTCCAAGGAAACGCCTTCGTGACGGACCGCAGCTGCAATCTTGCCTGCAGTGTCACCTGATTTGACGGTGACTTGGCTAGTGCCATCAGACACAACAGCAGGTGCCATCAACTTCGGTGCTGGTGCGGTGGAGCCACTGACTGCAGGCTTGGCGGGCTGCGCTGTAGCGCGCACGGGAGGTGCCACAACGCTTGCGGTCGGTGCCAACGCCGGTGTGGCGGCAACGGATGCGGGGGCCACAGCAGGTGGTTGTGGTGCTGTGGTTTGTGCCAGGGTGGGAGCCTCGGCCGCCGACTTCTTGAGCGTAGGTGGATCAAACAGCATGGTGTAGTCACGCAGGATGCGTCCCGACGACCAACTGGCTTCCACGATCATGTCGACAAAGGGATCCACGACCGCTTTGTCGCTGACCAGTTTAAGGTAGGCACGCCCATCCGCGCGACGCTGGAGCGTGGCCTTGAGGCTGGACATGGCTGAGCTGTATTCCAGACCCGCAGCGGCAAACGCTTCCGGTGAGGCAACGCCCGCTTTCAAGGTGGCTGCTTCTTCAGCATTGATGTCCAAGACATCAATTTCTGCACGCAGAGGTTCACCCAGCGCAGACTGCACCGTAATGCGACCCAGCGAAAGCGCCCAGGCGCTCGATGCGGATAGACCCACGAGCGCGATGGCCGCAGCCGCGATAGCGGTCTTCTGCCAACGATGTGACTTTGCAATCAATTTATTTGCCTCCGGTGCACTCGCGCGAGCGGTTGTTTTACGACCTTTTTTGCGGCGCACAAACCCGATACTCAAAACGTAAAAAGTACCATAACATCAATGTCTTAGCCTGACAAGCTAAGAAAGCGCTTAACTTTGTAAGCGCTGTTTGCGGTCTGGTATCGGCTTGGGTTTTGTTGTCTGACGACAACGGCAAGGGTGTACCAACGGAGCACCCTTGTGTCCCATCAGGCAGCTAACAAAATGCGCAGCATGCGGCGCAGGGGCTCGGCAGCACCCCACAGCAACTGGTCACCAATGGTGAAAGCGCCCACATACTCCGGCCCCATGGCCAGCTTGCGGATGCGGCCCACCGGAATGGTGAGCGTGCCGGTGGTGGCCACAGGGGTCAGGTCGGTGATCGTGGCTTCGCGCGTGTTGGGCACCACTTTGACCCATTGGTTGTCGGCTGCAATCAGGGCCTCAATGTCGGCCACCGGCACATTCTTCTTGAGCTTGAAGGTGAGCGCCTGGCTGTGGCAGCGCATGGCGCCGATGCGCACGCAAAAGCCGTCGACGGGAATGGCACTGGTGCCAAAGCCTTCGCCTAGCCCCAAGATCTTGTTGGTCTCAGCCATGCCCTTCCACTCTTCGCGGCTCATGCCGTTGCCCAGGTCTTTGTCGATCCAGGGAATGAGCGAGCCGCCCAGGGGAACGCCGAAGTTGGCGGTCTCGGCGCTGGTCAGCGCGCGTTGTTTGGCGATCACCTTGCGGTCGATTTCCAGGATGGCGCTCTTGGGGTCGTCCAGCAAGGCCTTCACTTCCGCGTTCAGCGTGCCAAACTGGGTCAGCAACTCGCGCATGTGCTGCGCGCCGCCGCCGCTGGCAGCCTGGTAGGTCTGGGTGCTCATCCACTCGACCAATCCGGCCTTGTACAAGGCGCCAACGCCCATGAGCATGCAGCTCACGGTGCAGTTGCCGCCGATCCAGTTCTTGCCGCCCTGGGACAGGGCGTTCTGGATCACGGGCATGTTGACGGGGTCGAGGATGATGACGGCATCTTCCTTCATGCGCAGGGTGGACGCGGCGTCGATCCAGTGGCCGTTCCAGCCCGCGGCGCGCAGCTTGGGGAATACCTCGGTGGTGTAGTCGCCACCTTGGGCGGAGATGATGATCTCGCAGCGCTTTAAGGCTTCGATATTGAAGGCGTCTTGCAGCGTGGTTTCGTTCTTGGCCTGCGCCGGGGCCTTGCCACCGGCGTTGCTGGTGGAGAAAAACAGAGGTTCTATCAGGTCAAAGTCGCCTTCAGCCTGCATGCGATCCATCAATACCGAGCCGACCATGCCGCGCCAGCCGACCAAACCTACCAACTTGCTCATTTCAACGCCCTTTCAAAAAAAATGCCGTTCACGCATTCAAGGCTTTTCTGGCCCGGCTCGTCTGGCCGGGGGGCGCGACGATACCGGAGCTGAATCAGCTCTTAATCGTCGTGGTTTTGATGGTGATTGCGCGCACGGCCTTGTCTGCCAGGGCGGCAGAAACAATGGTCAGGGTGACGGGGCATGCGGCAAACATGGGCACATTGTACGTCAGTTTTCGAATCCGTTTTGCCCCGCGCGGACTGAAATGCTTTTCGGAAAACGCGCCTTCTACTGAACCCGAATCTCCACTTGGTCGTAGTGCCCGGCTTCGTCCATCACGGTGACGGTGTGGCGGCCGGGCTCGGTAAAGCGGAGCTGCAAGTGGGTTTTTGCGCGCACGCGGCCGATCTGTTTGCCATCCACCAGCCACACCAGATCCTGCTGGCCGCCACGGGCCTCCAGTCGCAGCGCCACAACAGGTCCAGCGCCGGTGCCCGCACGGCGAATGGTTTCGTTCGGGCTCAGGCTGATGATCTTCAGACCGGCATCCGGCGTAGCCGCCTGTGCGCAAGACGCGGTCCATGCTGGCGGGATGGCACGCGAGCGCGTGGTGGCGTCCAGCCAGGGTTCCAGCGCGGCGGGCCAGCGCGCCATTTCCAGGCTTTGCACTGGCTCAACCGTGCAGGCCGCGCGTACGCGCAGACCTGAGCGTGCATCCCGGAAATCGGTGTAGCGCGCCGCCCCCTGGCGCAATCGGTCGGGAAACGTGGGCGGTGCCGTGCCCTGCAGCAGCCAGGCGGTGCGTTCCTGGTGGCACAGCGCGGTGGGGGTGGCGTCTGCACGCAGGCCCAGTGGCCAGCAGATGCGTGCCGGTTGCACCGTCTGGGGGGCCGTACGCGGCGTAGGGGCGGCGTTGTCGATGGCTGCAAAAACATCCACCAGCATGGGTGCAGCGATATTGGCACCAAAAAAGCCGGGGTTGGGCGTGCCGTCCGGTCGGCCGACCCAGACACCCACGGTGTAGTGGTCGCTGACCCCCACGGCCCAGGCGTCGCGAAAGCCAAAGCTGGTACCGGTTTTCCACATGATGCCCCGACGTGCACCCAGGCCCGCTTCTACCTGGCGTGCCACCGGGCCACCGGATTCCAGCACGTCGCGGATGATGAAGGCTGCCCCTTCGCTGAGCATGCGCCGTTCCTCCAGCGCGTCCGTTTCGACATAGCGCGGCTTGCCCGCGACGCCACCCCGCGCAAAGGCGGTGTAGGCGCCCACCATGCCCTCTAGGTTCACGGCCACGCCGCCCAAAATCACCGACAGGTTGGGTTCCGCTCCGCGCGGTAGCTCCAGCTTGAGCCCGCCACGGCGCAGCAACGCCACAAAGCGTTGCGGCCCCAGGCGCTCCAACACCTCCACGGCAGGCACGTTGAGCGACTTCTGCAGCGCTTCGGTCACCCCCACCGGCCCGGAAAAACTGGCTTGGAAATTTCCCGGCTGGTAGCCGCCAAACGACTGGGGCACATCCGACAGCAGGGACTCGGAGTGGATCAGGCCCTCGTCCAGCGCCAGCCCATACAGGAAAGGCTTGAGGGCCGAACCCGGCGAGCGTTTGCCCTGCACCATGTCCACATGGGCAAAGCGCTCGTTGTCGGCAAAGTCGGCCGATCCGGCGTAGCCGCGTACCGCCAGGCTGTGGTTGTCCACCACCAAAGCGGCCATGGATACGCGCTCGGGCAGGAGCCCCAAGCGCGCCGCCAGCAGTTGCTCAATGCTGGACTGAATGCCGACATCGAGCGTGGTATCGAGGCGCGCGGCTTGGGGGTGCAGCTTGCGCACACGCTCGGCAAACAAGGGAGCCAGCAGCGGCTCGCGCACCGTCTGCGCCACCACCGGTTCTTGCTTGGCGTCGCGCACGGTATCTGCGCCCCAACTGGGGAGCAGGCGATCCAGCACCTTGTCGCGGGCATCGCGGGCGCGTTGGGGGAAGCGGTCCGGGCGCAAACGCGAAGGTGCCTGCGGCAGCACTGCCAGCAGTGCGGCCTCGGCATGGGACAGTGCCGTGGACGGCTTGCCCAGGTAGGCGCGGCTGGCGGCTTCCACGCCCTGCAACACACCGCCCATGGGCGCGTAGCTAAGGTAGAGCTCCAGGATCTCCCGCTTGGACAGACGCACTTCCAGCTGCAGCGCGCGTGCTATCTGGCGTACCTTTCCCCTGAACGTATGCGGCGTGGGCTCCAGCATGCGCGCCACTTGCATGGTGAGCGTGGAGCCGCCGGACACCACACGGCCATGCCACGCCCATTGCACGGCAGAGCGCAGCAGCGCGACCGGGTTCACGCCGGGGTGCCAGTAGAACCAGCGGTCTTCATAGGCCAGCACCGCCTCCACATAGCGCGGTGAGACTTCCTCGACCTTGACGGGGTTGCGCCAGATATGCGCCTTGTCCGGGAAGGCGCGCAGCGGCGTGCCGTCGCGGGCCAGTACGACCTGGGCGTGCGAGGTGTTTGCGTCAGCGTGCGTGCGGGGGAGTGGGGGTGGCCACAGCAGGTCGGCGAACAGCGCCACCGCCAGGACAGCCGCGAGGGACCATCGCCGACGGCGGCTGCGCAGGGTGTGCTCGTCTATTTGCCATCCCCCACCGTCACCATCTCACCCCCTCCAGCCAAGCCATACACCATGGGCTGGTACATATCTTCGGCGTAGGTGGTCGGGATGACGAACTTGCCCGGCGTGACGACGCGCATGCGGTAGAAGAAGTTCAACTCACCTTCCAGGCGGGCGGCCACCACGAAGCGGTCGTCGCGGAACTCCATGTGCTTGATGTGGGCCCCTTGCATGGCCGCGCGCATGTCCACCTTGGCAATTTCCACGGTCGATTGTTCGCCCTGGACGATATTGGTGTTTTCAATTTCCAGCCCTGCTGGTACATAGTCCACCACCAGGCCGTTGGGGTAGCGGCCCCGGGTCTTGACGTTCAGGCGCACGATCAGGGTTTCGCCCACTTTCAGCGCCCGATCCCCCACGGGTTTACCGTCGGCGGTGTACCACTCGCGTTTGATGTCGAACGCATCGCGCCGGGCAGCAGGTACCTTGCTGGGGTTGCCGGTGTAGTTCAGCTCTACAAACAGGCGTTCCTTGTGCGTGTTCTTGATGCGCACGCCGCCTGCCAGTTCACCCGCTGCCAGGGGTATATAGGCGCTGCCCTTGGTAGCCAGGGTCTGGCCCTTGCCTACTACGTTCAGGTCGGCGCTCCAGTCGCCGGTCTGCTGGTTGGCGAAGCTGCGGCCCAGCAGGAACAGGGACAGTTTTTCCTGGGTGCTGATGTAGCGGTACTTGTCCACTTCACCGGCAACCACGCTGACCAGGTTTTCCGTGCCATCGGGGCTCAGACCGTGCTTTTGCAGCAGCACGTACATCTGGGCGCTGTCGCGCAGGGTGCTGCCGTAGTCGCCCCACCAATAGTTGTTCAGGCGCGGTTTCTGGACACCGGCCTCGATGGCGGCCTTGGCGCGGGGCTCGTCGCCCATGAGCTTGAGGGCCAGGCCCAGGTGCACCAGGCCCAGGCCGGAGTGGGCTTGTTCGCTGGCGTCGGCCAGGGTGCGCAGCGTGGCCAGCGGAGCCTTGCCCTGGCGTGCCAGCACATAGGCACCATAAGCCAGCACCCCAAAGCGGCCCGAACCGGCGTAGCGCCAGTCGTTCCAGATGCTGTTCTCATTCCATTGCACCGCGCCACGCGGCAGACCGGCCACGCCTTGCTGCAAGCCGCTGAGCAGGAAGTCCACCGCCTTCTTTTCCATCTCGGCTGGTACGGTGAAGCCTTGCTCGCGCGTATCGAGCAGGAAGTGGGTGACGTAGGCCGACAACCAGTACTGGTACTCGTTGACGTTGCCCCACAGGCTAAAGCCGCCGTTGGGTGCCTGCATGCCCCCCAGGCGGGCGATGGCCTTGTCCAGCATCTCCGAACGCTCGGCTGCTGTGTAGGGCTTCAGGCCAAACTGCTTGGCCGCGGCGTCGTCGATGAAGACATGCGGGTAGGCGGTGCTGGTGGTCTGTTCGGCACAACCGTAGGGGTAGGTGAGCAGCCCGTGCACGGCACCGCGCACGTCGATGGGGGCCTTGTCGGACACGCTGAGCGTGGCGTTCACGCTCTGGCGCAGGAAACCGCCCATTTCGGCGTCCTTCACCTCCAGCGTGTCGCCGGGGTTGATGGTGTAGCGCTTGAGCACGCTTTGGCGCGGCGTGGGGGCCTGCACCTGCAGTGGGAAGGTGCGGTCGAGCTTCATGAGCGGGCTCTCGATGCGCACCTGCACTTCGGTCAGGCCCATGGCAGACCCGGCCTCCAGCGGGATGCGCAGGATGCGCTTTTGTTGGTCTTTTAGGCTCACGGTTTGCTCCGCACCTTTGATGACCAGCCCGTCGGCATTGGCGACCTTGATTTTGACTTCCTGCTCGGCTCCGGCCAGGTTGTGCACGTCCAGCGCCAGCAAGGCGGAATCGCCCACCGAGAGGAAGCGTGGGGTGGCCAGTTCCACCACCAGCGGTGCGGCCACCGTGACCTCGGCCTCCTGCATGCCAAAGCGCTCGCCGGAAGCGGCCACCGCCATGAGGCGCAGGCTGCCATTGAAATCGGGCACGGGCAGGCTCACTTCGGCCTCGCCGTTGGCGTCGAGTTGCACCGGACCGCTGAATAGATCCACCAGGCGCACTTTCTTGGGCAGGCTCTTGCTCGGTTTGGGTGCGGCGTCACCGCCCCATTTGAGCTTGCCTTTTTGCCCAGCCATGCTCTCGATCACGCGGCCGTACACGTCGTACAAATCGTGCCCGTAGCGCAGCTTGCCAAAGTAGAAGCCGTGCGGGTCGGGCGTCTTGAAACCGGTGATGTTCAAGATGCCCACGTCCACCGCCGACAGAGTAACCAGGGCGCTCTGGCCCTTGGCCTCGGGCACCTTGACCTTGACCTTGAGCGGCTGATCCGGTGCCATTTTCTTGGGGGCGGTCAGTAGCACGTTGAGCTTGCGGTCCCCCCGCTCCAGCGGCAGGTGCACCAGACCCAGCGCCCGTGCCGGGGTGATGCCCGCACCGCCCTTTTCACCGGCGCTGCCGGGACGCAGCACCATGGCGGTGACGTAGAGGTCGTGGCGTTTCCATTCCTTGTCCAGCGGGATGTCGATGGTGGTGCCGTCGGCCCCCACACTGATGCGACGCGACCACAGCAGTTGGTTGCCTTCCACCGTGACCAGGGCTTCTCCGGCGTGGGGTGGAGTCAGGGTGAGCTTGGCGGTGTCGCCATCCAAGTAGGCCGGTTTGTCCAGCTTTAGGGCCACGCGGTCCGGGCGCACGCCCTGGGTTTCATCGTCCTTGGCAGACCACCCGGCGTAAAAACGGAATTTGGTGGTGAGCTTGGTTTCGGGATGCAGCACTTCCACGCGGTAGCGCCCGTACTTGACCGGGACCACCAGCTTGCCGCGCGTACCGGCGGGTACCGATACCTGCGTGGTCGCGACCAGTTCATCGGTTTCGGTGTAGCCCGAATGCCAGCCGCGCTGGTCGTCAAAGCGCCAGTACCAGTTGCGGTTCTCGCGGAAGATGCGCACCGGCAGGGCGCTACCGGCGCGCAAGGCACCGGTGGAGTCGGCAATGGCCACTTCAAAGTCGGCGTTCGACCCTTCGCGGGCGTAAGCTCCCACAAACAGCGGGCGCAGGCCCACCAGCACGGGTGCGGGCCAGTAGGTGCGTTCGATGGAGCGCACCACCGGGCGGCCACCGCTTTCCAGCAGGCTCAGGGTGGCGCGCACGGTAAACGGCGAGCGGCGCTTGTGCACCGGGCTCAGGTCCACATCCACGCTGGCCTTGCCTTCGTCGTCCAGGTTGGTTTCCTCCAACTCCTTGCGTGAACGCACCGTGTCTTCATCGGCATCGCCAAATACAAAGCCGGGCAGCTTTTTCTCCAACGGGTTCTTGGCGCGCTCGGTGTTGACCACGCCGAGCAGTTTGTTGCCCGCTGCAGGGGCGCCATAGAGGTAGACACCACTGGCGGCTATGGACCAGCCTGCGTCGGGGGTGAGTTGCTCGGCCTTGCTCGAAAGGTCCAGCTTCATGCGTTCGGGCAGGAACTCTTCCACACCGATGCGCATGACCGTGCTGGCCAATTTGGCAGCGGGGTCGGCGCGCAGCTCCAGGTTCCAAAAGCCCGTGGCGGCATCGGCTGGCAGTTCGAGGGGGCGGCGGTAGTAACCGGCAAACTTGTCGTCTGGCGTCCAGGTGGCGGTCCATTGCGCCTTGCCATCGGGGCGGCGCAAGATAGCTTGCACGGGTTGGCTCGGCACCGGGCGGCCATCGGCATCGCGGGCCAGCACCGATACATCAAACTTTTCGCCGGGGCGGTACAGGTTGCGCCCCGAATAAGCAAACAGGCGCACCGGGTTGGAGGTCATGCCACCAATGTCGAACTCGGCCAGGTCGAGCGCGGGTTCCTTCAGGGCGATGAGCGACAGTTGGTTGCCTTTTTTGGCCACCACTACGCGGGCTTCTTTGGGGCGCTCGGCAAAGGCGGCGCGGCCATCGCCGTCGGTGTCAGAGCGGCCCAGGATCTTGCCATCTGCGCCCAGCCAGGAGACCTCGACGCCCGAGACGCCCTTGCCGCTGGTGAGCGAACTCACAAACGCATCGGCCCCCTTGCCTGCGTACTGGCGCACGTGCAGCCCCAGGTCGCTCACGTAGAAGTAGGTGGTCTGGTATTCCCCTCGGAACCGATTGGGCTGGGACATGACCGCGATATAGACGCCGGGTTCTTTGAGGGCGGGGTTGTTTTCCACCGGAATAAAGGTGACGCTGCGCTTGTCCGGCTTTTGCTCGGTGACGAAACGACCCACAAAGGCGCTCTCGGTCATCTTGTGGAAGTTGTCCAGCGTCCAGGTGTTGACGGCGCCTTGCAGTCGGGTGCCACGGTCGTACCAGTAACCGTTGTCTTCGTCATCGTCCTCACCCGGCTGGCGCACCTTGGGCGCTCCGGCAATCACCTTCTCCAGGAAATCGGGCAATTTGTCGGTCTTGACCTTGAGGAACTGGATGTCCACCTCCGGCACATTCACGGTGGTGACGGGCAGGCCGCCGTTCTGGGCAGCGGGCAGAACCATGCCCTTGCTGGCGAAGTAGAAGGCCGGCGCCACGGCGGCAGTCTGGATGGAAAAGCGCTGTTCTTCCCCAGCCAGCTTGCTTCCATTCTTGGCCACCATGCCCGGCAGCACGCGCACCACGTAGCGGGCGCTGGGTTTGATGTGCGGGAAGAACAGCAGGCGCGGGTTCTCGCCCACCACCCAGGCGCCGGATACGGGCTGCCCCGCATCGAGCTGGGTGTCCTCGGGCTTGCGGCTTACGCCGGTACCGAGCTTCGCGTTGGAATGGGGGTTGTAGTCCTCGTCGTCTTCCTCGCCATCGTTGCGGTTGCGGCGCTGCGGCTGGCCAGGCAAGGGGGGGACCTCCATCACTTCGATGAAGGGGCCGTTTTCTGCCTTGGAGTCCAGGGGAAGGCTAAACGAAAGTGCCAGTGCGGGCGAGCCATCCAACTCCCGGTGAGCAGCGTCCACCACCTCGAAGACAACCCCCGTGGTGTCGGGCTCCGCCGTGGCATGGGAGGATCGGGAGGTGAGCCACCAACCCATGGCCGTAGCACCCGCCAGCACCAGAAGAATGACCGCCACCAAGGCGATGCCCCGGTTCTGGTGCCGAGTTGAATACCACTGAATTCCCCGCATTGCAGACTCCCGTGTGTCAGATCGTGGCGGGCATTGTAGGGTGGTCCCCAGTCGCAGGGAACCGTGCGCTTGGCGCAGGGGTAACGGGAAGTAACCCAGTGTTGGCAGACTGAATCTGCTACGAAAATAATAGCTGCTTACGCTTTATTCGTAAGGGTTTCGTGAGCATTTGACCTGTATTTTTAGAAAGCGCCGCAGCCCTGCTCGGCCAACGTGTGGTAAGCCCTCTAGGCGCGAAGCCGTGGTCCTGATCCAATGTGGTGCTATGCGCATTCATCCTTATCCTGGACGTGCAAGCCAAGGCTTGGTAAGTGTCTTGCACCTGCCTTGGGCCTTGGAGGCACCAGCCTGGCTGCTGTTCTGGTTTTTGCTTGGAATCTTTTCAACCACTATGGCTGCACCATCCACGTCGACACACCCACCCGCGTGGAGGGCCATGACCGCGCCCGGCTTCAGCCTGCACGCCGTATGGGGCCAGAGTGCGCGCGCCGTGTTTGCCGTGGGCGAGTCGGGCACGATCCAGCGCTTTGACGGGCAGACCTGGAAAGCTATGGACAGTCCCACTGACAAAAGCCTGTTTGGAATCTGGGGCCTGCCCAGCGGGATGATGTTTGCTGTAGGCAGCCAAGGCACGGTGCTCCAGGGCGATGGCCAGTCTTGGAAAGCCCTTCGCCTACCGTATCGGGAGCGCTACTACGGCGTGTGGGGAACGGCCGAGAACAACCTTTTCGTGGTGGGCTACAACGGCACCATCCTGCACTTTGATGGCACACGCTGGAGCGTACAAGCCGGGCAGCCTGGCGCGGGAGATGGTGGTGCGGGCGGGCCCTGGATGGGGGGCGTGTGGGGCAGCAGTGCGCAAGACGTGTTTGCCGTGGGCAGCCGCGGCACCATCTTGCACTATGACGGACGACGCTGGACACCCATGGACAGCGGCACCCAGAACAAGCTGTGGGCGGTGTGGGGCACTGGCCCGCGCGAGGTTTTTGCAGCGGGCGAGGCTGGTACCCTTTTGCGTTACGACGGCCAGCGCTGGAGTGCGATGGACAGCGGCACCGACCGCATGTTCAGCGGCCTGTGGGGTCGCAGCGGCCAGGAGGTCTATGCCGTGGGCAGCGGTGTGATCCGCCGCTTTGACGGCGCGCGCTGGCAGGCCATGGAGGGGCACGACGAACGTTTGCTCACGGGCATCTGGGGCACGCCCGACGGCTCTGCGGTCTATGCCGTGGCCATTCGAGGCATTGTGCTGCGCTACAGCGCTGAAGCGGCCCCCGTGTTGCCCGTTACCACGCGCGCCAGCCTGTACGGCATCTGCAACCCCGGTGGAACCAGCCCCTGGGCCGTGGGTAGTGGGGGCGCCATCCTGCACCAGCAGGGGGGGCAGTGGATCGGCATGCCCAGCGTAACCAGCAACACCTTGTACGGCATTTGGGGCGCGTCGCCCAACTTCCTGGTGGCGGTAGGGGCCAGAGGCACGCTGCTACATGGCAACGGCCTGACCTGGGAGGCCGCGGCCTCCCCCACCACGGCCACGCTGCGCGGTGTGTGGGGGCGTTCGGTCAACGACATTTATGCGGTGGGCGACGGCGGCATCATCCTGCATTACGACGGCACGCGCTGGACGCTGCAAGACAGTGGCACGCAGCGCAACCTGCGCGGTGTCAGCGGTAACGCTTCCACCGTGATGGTGGTCGGGCAGTGGGGTACGGTACTGCGCGGCATTGATGGGCGATGGGTACCTATGGTATTGGGCGGGCAGCCTTCGCTCAATGCCATCGCAATGAACGCGCAAGGCCAAGCGGTGGCGGTGGGCGACATCGGCGCGCTGTGGGAGTTTGATGGCTACAACTGGGCCAGCATCAACAGTGGTACCAACCACGGTTTGCTAACTGTGGCCCGTGTGGCGCAGGCCTGGTGGGTGGCGGGCAGCGAAGGCACGGTGCTTACCAAGACGCAGGCATCCTGGCAGAAACAGAAAAGCGGCCCCGCCCAGCTGATGGGCGTGGGACTGAGCGAACAGGGTCAGGTGCTCATCGTCGGGGCGCTGGGCACGATTCACGTGCCGTAGCGCCCACGCCGGTTGGTATCAGGGTTCGTGCGAGGCGCAGTCACCCCAGGTCTTGAAGGTAAAGGCGTCGGGCTTGCGCCAGTTGGGCGAGGCCAGCGAACCTTGCGCAAAGTCCACCGTTTTGCCAGGGCCGAGCTTTTTCTGGAAATAGGCTTCGGGCTCGATGTAGTTGGTTTCGATCAGCGTACCGTCGGCCTTGTAGTAGCCCAGCACCACTTTGGGGGAGCGGCAGGGCACGGTGCCGGTGTTGCGCAGCGTGCCTGCCACTTCGTGGGAGCCGATGGAGTCCACCTTGTCCTTGAAGCCCTCTACTGCCATCTTGGGCACAGGGCCATCGCAGGCAACCGCTGACGGCGACAGTGCGTGTTGCACGGGCTTGGCGCCGCCCAGGGCCTTCAGGTCGCGAATGTAGGTGAACACCGCCACCTCGCCCGGAGGCAGCCAGTGGCGGGTGGCCAGCACACTGTCGGTGGGTGCTTGGCCCAGGCCTTTCTTGGTTTCCGTCAGAACCGAGGTCACGCCTATGGGTTTGCCCGCCGCGTCCTTGAGAACCACCTCCACCTGGGCGCTGCACACCGTCTGGCCGGTACCGTTGTGGATGGCACCGGAGATGCGGACAAAGCCGTCGGCGTCGTACACGACTGCGCCTTGTGTGACACTCAGCCCGGCTGCTAGTGCGGGCGCAGCCACGCTACTGGCCAGCGAAGCCGCCAAAGCGACGCGTTGCAGGTGTTTCTTCATAAGGGGTACCCAGCCTTTCGCGATTGCGTAAAAACCGCGAAGCATACGCCAACACCGTGTGGCGGCCGGGCACTTATCCGACGGCGCAAGCTCCTCATTTCTTGATGCTGATGACTTGTGGCTGGGTTACGGCCTTGAGGCCGTCGATGCCAAACTCCACGCCCCAGCCCGAGCCCTTCACGCCGCCAAACGGCACCATGGGGTGAATGGCCCCGTGCTGGTTGATCCACACCGTACCGGCCTGGATGCGACTGGCCACGGCGCGTGCGGCGTCCAGGTTGCCCGACCACACCGAGGCACCCAGGCCCACGTCGAGCCGGTTGGCGCGCGCCACGGCGTCGTCCACGTCGCGGTAGCGGATGATGGGCAGTACCGGGCCGAACTGCTCCTGGTCCACCAGGGCAGCGCCGTCGTCAATGTCGGTGACCAGTGTCAGGGGGTAGAACAGCCCGGGTCCGGGCAGCGGCTCGCCGCCGCAGACGATGGTGGCCCCGTCGGCGCGCGCCTGTTGCACCAGGGCCGCGACCTTGTCGTACTGCATGCGGTTCTGGATCGGGCCCATGGCCACGCCGGGCTCCATGCCGTTGCCCATGGGCATGGCCAACGCCAAGGCCTTGAGTTCGGTTACCACGGCATCGTGCAGGGCATCGGGCACGTACAGGCGCTTGGCGCAGGCGCAGGTCTGGCCCATATTCAGGAACGCGCCCCAGAACAGGCCCATGGCCATGGCCTTGGGGTCGGCGTCGGGCAGGACGATGGCCGCATCATTGCCGCCGAGCTCCATGGTGGTGGGGGTGAGGTGCTTGGCGGCGGTGGCGGCAATGCGTGCGCCAGTGCTGCCCGAGCCGGTGAACATGATCTTGTCCACACCGGGGTGGTCCACCAGGGCCGCGCCCACGTCGCCGGGGCCGCTGACGGTGTTGATCACGCCCGGGGGCAGATGGGCCGCCAGCAGGCGCACCATTTCCAGCGTACCGATGCTGGTGTATTCCGACGGTTTGATGACCACGGTGTTGCCCGCGCGAATGGACGGGATGATCTGCCAGATGGCAATCAGGAGCGGCCAGTTCCAGGGGGCAATGGCGGCCACCACGCCAAAGGGCTTGCGGTGCATTTCGTCGCGCCGGGTGTCGTCTTCAAACACCACGTCGGCTGGCAAATCCAGGCTGGCGGTGACCTGGGTCCAGGCCTGGCAGCCAAAAATCTCGAAGCGGGCACCGGGTACCTGGTCCGGACCCACGCCGCCCAGGGGCTTGCCCTGCTCGCGCGTGACCCAGCTGGCCAGCTCCTCGGCATGCTGGCCCAGTACCTCAGCCAGTTTTAGCGTGAGGGCCTTGCGCTCGGCATCGGGGCGCGCGGCCCAGGCCGGTTGTGCGGCGCGGGCAGCGGCGACGGCGTGCGCCACGTCCTCAAGGGTGGAGTGCGGCACCCGGCCCAGCACTTCACCGGTGGCGGGGTTGGTGGAGGTGAAGTGGCGCTCGGAGTCGACGATGGTGTTGTTGACGGTGTTGCTGTAGGTTTTCAAGGGAGATCTCCGGGACGTGTGACAGGAAACTATTGGTGCCGTGGCGAGCCCACGGCGATCAGTGGGCAGTATCCGGGCAGGTGCGAGGGCCGGCATCGCGAACATTCGCATCGGGAAAACCCCCGGCACACCCGGTGCGCATGTCGCGCACACTGCGCGCATGAGTGCCGACATCCTTCACGTGCAACGCATGCTGCGCGCGCGCCTGTTCGAGGGGCCGCAGGCTATCCGCTGGCGTCCGGGGCGCGAACTGGTGGCGCACATGCTGCTGTACCTGGACGATGCCCCGGCTTGCTGGCGCATCGCCACCGAGTGGGTGCGTGAGCAGCTCGACGCCGACCGGGTGGATGGCGGTTTTGGCGGCTTTGTCGGCACGCAAGGCTTGGTGCAGGATTACGTGGTGCTGGCCGAGGTGCAGCGCACCAGCCTGCCTCTGCCCCGCGTCCAGGGCCTGCGCTTCAATGCCGCCAGCCCCTGCCTGCGTGCCGTGTGGCGCGAGCCCGCCCTGTGTGCCTTGCCCGAAGTGGGCCAGGACTCCGGCTTTACAGACGACGAACGGGTGACCCTGCTGGCCTTGGGTACGGCGGCCAAGCTGGCGCTGCCCATTCGCGACGGAATGCAGCCTATCGGCTTGATGTGTGCCGACTGGCACCGCGCCGTGCCGCGCTGGCGCGACGACCCCTGCCAGCAAATTGCCGCGCTGGCCCAGCAGGCGCTGGGGCCGGTGCTGGCTGCGGCGGCGGCCTGCCAGCGCGCATCGGGGGGCGGGCAGGCCGATCGCGCCATTTCCTGGGAGCCGCCCCAACTGCTGCTGCGCGCCGGTGCAATGAACCACCCGCAAGAAGCCGGGCCGCTGGCCTGTCTGACGGCGGCCGAGCTCAAAGTGGCGCAACTGGTGGTGAATGGACTGAGCTACAAAGAAGTGGCGCGGCAGTTGAAGCGTTCACTCTCCACGGTGGACCACCAGCTGCGTAGCATCCGCGACAAGCTGGGCGTGCGTTCCACGGCGCGGCTGGTGCACGTGCTCACCGAGCATTTGCCTGCCGTACACGATTACCCCGTGCACTAGGGTGCAAGGCGGCGTTGCTTAGGGCGTATCGTCGCCCGGCCACTGGCGGTATTGCGGGGGGCGCTTCTCCAGGAAAGCGGCCATGCCTTCCTGGGCGTCAGGCAAGGCTGCCGCCTGGGCCATGCGTGCGCCGGCCAGGGCATAGGCGCCACTTTGGGGTAGATCCACCTGCTCGTAAAACGTCTGCTTGCCCAGAGCCTTGGACAGCACGCTACCGCGGCTGGCGCGCTCGATGAGTGTGCGCGTGGCATCGGCCAGTTGCGCGGCGGGCACCACCTGGTTGACCAGGCCCCAGTCGGCCGCCGTAGCTGCGTCGATGGGGTCACCGGTCAGGGCCATTTCCAGCGCGCGCTTGCGCCCGATGCTGCGTGCCACAGCCACCAGCGGCGTGTGGCAAAACAGCCCGGCCTTGCCTCCGGGCAGAGCAAAGGCGGCGCAGTCGGCCGCTACGGCCAAGTCGCAGCTGGCCACCAACTGGCAGCCTGCGGCTGTGGCTAGGGCATGGACCTGGGCCACGACCGGCTGCGGGATCGCCTGCAGGGTCTGCATCATCCGGGTGCAGACGGCAAACAGATGTTCCAGCGTGGCGGCATCCGCTGCGGCCATGTCGGCAAAGTGGTGCCCGGCGCTGAAAACCGGACCCTGTGCCGCCAGGATGACGCCGCGCGCAC
>JAYRUL010000048.1:0-18855 GCA_041919095.1 Rhodoferax sp.
GGGCTCGACCTCGGGGTGGTTGATGTTGGCCGGGATGATGGCGCGGCCACGGGCCACCTCGCCGCGCACGAATTCGGGGGTGACGATTTGGGGGATGCTGGCACCGAAGCTGTTGCCTGCCAGGCGCGCCTCGCGCTCGACGTTGCCCAGGTACTGCGCCGTCCATGCCATGTTCTGGTTTTCGCGCAGGGCCACGTACTCCATCTCGGGGGTGATGATCCCTTTGCGTGCGTAGTGCATCTGGGTAACGTTGCCAGTGTGATTGGCCCGCGCCTTGGCACGGCGCGGCGTGCGCTGCAGGCCCGCGGCCTGGGCGCGCAAGGCGGCCAGCGCGTCGCCCCCTTCCAATGTGTGGCCGTGTTTCAAACCATCGTCCAGCGCCGCACGGCTGCGGCCTGTGTAGCTTTCGGTATCGCCGCGCTCATCAATCCAGCCCTGGCGCACGCTGGGCAGCCCGGCACGCACGTCGATGGCGGCATTGGGGTCGGTGTAGGGGCCAGAGGTGTCGTAGACGCTCACGCGCTCGCCATTGGTGAGCGCAATCTCGCGCAGGGGCACGCGGATGTCGGCGCGGCTGCCGGTGAGGTAACGCTTGGTGGAGGCGGGCAGCGGCTCGCGGGTGAGCTGCAGGAGTTGGGCGAGTTTGTCAGGGGCGTTCACGGGGTGTCTTTCGGTTAAGGCCCGAAGACAACAGCCCCACCCCCACGCACCTGATTCAGGGCGGCCCCCACGCAGCCCGGTCCTGTGGCAGGACACACGGCGCCAATGGCGGCCTAGCACTTCTTACGCTGGTATGAACCAGATCAAGTTCGCGGGTTTGGAATCCATCTCAGCGCAACCACTGCGCACCCCGGGCAGGGCGCAGTGTACGACAATGCGGTGGGGTCTTAGCGTGTTTTATTGAGCGGCCTGTTGCGCATCCCACAGCAGTTTGGCGCTATCAGGATGCATACAACGTCTTGCGTTCGGCGGTAACGCGCTGCCGAAAAAATGGGTTGGATAGACCGCTTGGAGTCACCAGATCGACAGGCCGCCCGAATAACGTCTCCAACCCGGCCTTAAGCCTAAAGAACGCCTGGGCGTAGACAGTAGGCGCCACATCACCAAACTCCACCAAGAAGTCCAAGTCGCTATGCGCAGGATCAAAGTCCGACCGCACGGCGGACCCGAACACTTCCAATCGGCGCGCACCCGTGCTGCGGCACAGGTCGGCCACCTCGGTCTGTTTTTGTGTCAGTAGGGTGTGCATAGTGGGTAGCTCAGGAGTTATGCCGCGCCTCCTGGTAGGCGTAGGAAAAATCGATCGGCGGCGCGGTCACGGAGAGATAGACAAAAGGCTCCGTACCGCAGTTGATGAAACCGTGGACATCTCCATCCGCGAACCGGACCACCTGGCCGGCAGCGAAGGTTGCCTCGCGCTGACCGTCGAGCAGCAGGGTTCCCGCACCGGCGAGCGCGATCCAGACCTGCTCGGACGACGCATGCTGATGGCGCGGCTGTTCGCTCCCCGGCTCGACAACGACGCGCGTTATCGTCAGTCGATCCGATGTGGAATTGTGCGGGGACAGCAACTGGATCGACGTAACGCCGGGATTGGACAGCACACGGAAATCGTCTTCAGTCAGGAACTCCACGAATACTCCTTTGATAGCACACCGACGCTCCTGTCACAGCGCCACAGGTGACAACGACGAAAACCGCTTCTCCTTCTCGTACGGGAACACATCGTGCACATGCCCTGCGGCAATGCGTTCTTTGTGGCTCTGCCAGAAGGCGACATCCAGCAAATCGGCATGGTGCTGCATGAACACCTCGCGTACCGCCGGGTTCCCCAGCAGAAAGGGGCCAAAGGTTTCCGGAAAAACGTCGTACTTGCCCACCGAATACCAGATCTCGCCGCTCATTTCGTCGTCTTCGTTGCGCGGCGCGGGCACGCGGCGGAAGTTGCAGTCGGTGATGTATTCGATCTCGTCGTAGTCGTAGAACACGACCTTGCTGTTGCGCGTCACACCAAAGTTTTTCCACAGCATGTCGCCGGGGAAGATGTTGGCGGCCACCAGGTCTTTGATGGCGTTGCCGTATTCGATAACGGCCCGCACGATCTGCTCGCGCGCGCGCACCGCTGGCGCACTGGTGTCGGCGGGGTTGGTGCCACCGGCGTCGAAGGCTTCTTGCAGGTAGATGTTG
Source organism: Rhodoferax sp. (assembly GCA_041919095.1). Lineage (GTDB taxonomy): Bacteria > Pseudomonadota > Gammaproteobacteria > Burkholderiales > Burkholderiaceae_C > Allorhodoferax. Next base: position 2,188 of record JAYRUL010000048.1, read on the forward strand.
AGCGGGATCATGCGCCGCTCGATGTAGACGTGCTTGAGCACCACTTCCTGGGTGCCGTCGCCGTCGAGGTCGGCGATTTCGATCTGGCTGGGGGCAAACTTCTGGATTTCGGCAATCAGGTCGTCGTCGAACCGGCTGCGCGGAAAGGCCACGTTGCTGTACTCCAGCGTGTCGGCCATGCGCCCGACCCGGTCGTGCTGCTTCACCAGCAGGTATTTGGCCTTGATCTGCTCGCGGCTGGTGTCCTTTTGCGGCGGGTAGTAGTCCTTGATGACTTTGAACACGTAGGGAAACGACGGCAGGTCGAACACCAGCATGACCATGCCCTTGATACCGGGTGCGATGCGGAAGTTGTCGCTGCTGTGGTGCTGGTGAAAGAGAAAGTCGCGGTAGAACAGCGTCTTGCCTTGCTTGGCCAGGCCCAGCGCGTTGTAGATTTCGTTGCGCGGCTTACGGGGCATCATGCTGCGCAGGAACTGCACGTAGGCGCTGGGGATTTCCATGTCCACCATGAAGTAGGCCCGCGCAAAGCTGAACAGCATGAGCAGGTCGTTTTCGTCGAACAGCGCGGCGTCGATGAACAATCGCGTGGAACCGGCTTCGATCTTGCCGCCGGGCGTGAGCGCGCGGTGCAGCACCGGCAGGGCAAAGGGAAACTCGTTGAAACCGTTGATGAGCTTGCCCACCACGTAGCAGCCCTTGTTGCGAAAGAACAGCCCCGAGAGCACCTGCACCTGGAAGTTGGCGCGCAAGGTGGCGTCACCCAGACGCGATTGCATGGCCTGCGCCACCCAGCGCGCGTCGCGCGCCAGGTCTTCAAAGGGCACGCGCAAATCGAAGTCCTCCATCATCTGCACCACGGTTTGCACCATGGTCTCGCGCGTGGGGTAGTAGGACTTGTAGGTGGTCTTGCTGCTCTTGTCGTCGTTTTCGATGTATTCGGTGCTGACGGCCGGGCGCACGAAGATGAAGTTGTTCTGGAAGTAGCTGCGGTGCAGGATTTTGGTGGTGACGGAATTGAAGAAGGTCTCGGCCAGCTCGGGCTGGTGGTGGTCCACCAGCAAGCCAATGTAGAGCAGCTTGATTTGCTGCCACACCTCCATGGGTTGCTCCCCGGCCTTGAATTCGCGCTCCAGGCGGCGCGAGCATTCCTTGACGCGCAGGTCGTAGAACTCGATGCGCTCGCGCTGGGCGCGCTGCTGACCGTGCCAGTCGGCTACCTCGAAGCGGTGCTTGGCGCGCGCCGATTCGGTGCGAAACAGCTGGTAGTGGCGGTTGAAACCATCCATCATCGCCTTGGCGATGTCGTAGGCAATCGTGGAGTCCAGGCGGGTGATAAACATGTTGCTACGTTTTTGATAGCTGCTTACGCATAATTGACGTGGTCTAGAGCCATATTTTGCTCCAAATTGTGGCAATGAACCGACTTACGCCGCGAACCCTTAGCGCCGTGGAATCAGCCGCACACCCGACAAGGCGGATTCGTACAGGGCCACCAGGTCATCGCTGGCGCTGACGGACATGTGCAAGTCTTGCAGCAAGCCATCTTGCAGGCCGTACACCCAACCATGCAGGGTGACGCTTTGGCCGCGCGCCCAGGCATCCTGGATCACGGTCGATTGAATCACGTTGACCACTTGCTCGATCACGTTAAGCTCACACAGCGCGTCGGCGCGGCCATGCTCGGGCAATAGGGCCAGCAGATGGCGGTGGCGGTCGCGCACGTCCTGGATGTGGCGCAGCCAGTTGTCGGCCAGCCCAATGCGTTTGCCCTGCAGGGCAGCCTGGACACCCGCGCAGCCGTAGTGGCCCACCACCATGATGTGTTCCACCTTGAGGTGTTCCACTGCGAACTGAATGGTGGACAGCGCGTTCAGGTCCGACGGCACCACCACGTTGGCGATATTGCGGTGCACGAACACTTCACCCGGCTCCAGCCCCGTGATCTGGTTGGCCGGCACGCGGCTGTCCGAGCAGCCAATCCACATGTACTTGGGTTTTTGCTGGGCTTTAAGGTCGGTGAAAAAGCCCGGGCGCTCGGCTTCCATGCGGGCGGCCCAGGCGCGGTTGTGGGCAAACAGGTCGGTCAGTGGAGTGGTCATAGGGGCTCTGAATCGGTTTTCATGAATCGTTGTGGGTGCCGCATCACTTGCGCGCCAGGCTGACGCGCACGTTCCAGTCGAGCAGCCCGTAGCGGGCGCGCTCTTGCTGGTCGTCTTGGGCATTGAAGGTGCAGGCGGTCGTTGGGCTGGAGCGGCTACAGGCAAAGGTTTCGGGTTTGCCCAGTTGCCACAGGCCCTGGGCGTTGCGCGCTTCGCCCGTGAAGAAGAGGGCGCGCGGCGCTTCCAACGGGCTGGAGCTGGGTGCGCGCAGCAGGTTGCGCCCGGCGCGGATCGTGGGGCCATGGACCCCGATCAGGGGCAGCAGGGTGTCGAACATGTCCCGGTGGCTGGCGGGCAGGTCTTGCTGCACGCCGCAGGGCATACCCGCGTTCCAGATCAGGAACGGCACCTGGCGCTGCAGGTAGCGCCTGTCTGCCGTGGCATACAAGCCAAACGAGCGCACATTGTGGTCGCCGGTGGCCGCCACCACCGTGTCGGTGGCCAGCAGGCCCTGCTGCACGCGCTGCACGAAGGCGCCCAGCAAGTCGGTGGCGTAGTGGTAGGAGTCCAGGTTGAGCCACAGGGTGTCGGCGCTGGTCTCCCCTTGCCACAAACTCCTGTCGCGCGCAACGCGCCGGTAGTCGGCGGGCAGGTCATAGGGCGGATGGTTGGTGGAACTGAGCACGAACACAAACAAAGGCTGCTCCTTGCCCTGCCCGGCCAGGCGCTTTTCCAGGTAGCTAAACAGGTAGTGGTCCCACACGCCCCAAATGCCCAGATCGGCTTCGGGGTAGGCCTGCTTCAAGGTGTTGGCGTCGATCACTTCGTCAAATCCTTGCGCGGCCAGCACCCGGTTCAGGTCGCGCCACCCGGCGCGGCCCGAGGTCACAAACAGCGTGCGGTACCCGGCCTGTTGCATCACCCTAGGAATCGACCAGGGAATGGGCTTGCGCCCCAATTCACCCAGGGTCAGGGGCGTGAGCGGCGTGGAAAACAGGATGGCTTCGAGCGAGGGGTGGGTACCGGGCTGGGCGGAGTCGAAATTGCGGAAATGGCAGGCACCCGGCAAGGTCGGGGCCAAGCGCCCCAGTACGTCGAACTGCGGGCCGTGGTACAGAAAGGGTTCGGCGCTCCACGACTCCATCAAAAAGAACAGCAGGTTCTTCTTGGGCGTGCCTGCTGGTAGCGGATCGTGCGCGCGCAGAGCCGCCAGTACGGCGGCTTCGTTGTCATGCGGCAGGCCCAGCGCTTCGGCGGCCTGCAGTGGCGACGCAAAGCCCATGGCCTTGAGGCCCAGCAGCGGATCGGCCAGGTTTTGCGACTGCCCCCGGCTGTCCCAGGCGTACTTGAGTGCGATGGGGCCGTTGGGCACCATGTCGTTGAGAAACTGCGAGGTGGTCACGGTCAGGTGCTGGCGTTGTAAGGCCATCTCGCGCAGCGTGCCCTTGCCGGCCAGCAGCAGGGCGAAAAAAATGCCGATGGCCAATACCAACTGCGTGGCCCAGCGATGGGCCTGGAAACGGGCATCCGGCCGCAGCGCATGGACCAGCCACAAATGCAGCGCCACCGTGCCCCCCGTAAGCAAGGCCGCCAGCAGCAGCGTCCAGACTACCGGAAAGTCGCGCCAGATGGTCTGCAGCACCGCAGCGGTATCGTCCTCCACGAAGCCGAACACCAGGGAGTCGATTGGGGTCTTGTAAAACCCGAAGTAGTGCAGGTTGATCAGCGACAGCAGCACGTAAAACAGCGCCACGCCCGCTGCGATGCGCCCCTGCATCTTGCCCGACACCCAGGGCAGCACCAGCAGCAGCAAGAAGCCCGCCACGGCGCTGACTTTCAGGTCAAAACGGAATCCCTGCACCACGGCGCTGGCAACGTCCGTGGTGGAAACCTGCAAGCCTGTCGGCCAAAAATACGCAATCTGCCCCCAGCGGATGAGGGACAACGCCACCACCAGCGGCACCACCAACACCCAAGCCCGGAGCAGCCCGCGCAGGATGGCGCGCAGGCTGGTGTGAAGAACGAACGGTATACGGTGGTGGACGGCAGTGGCTGGCTTCATTACATGGTTTCAGCGAACAATTCGCGGCCGATGAGCATACGGCGGATTTCGCTGGTGCCGGCCCCGATTTCGTAGAGTTTCGCATCCCGCCACAGACGCCCCAGCGGGTATTCGTTGATGTAGCCGTTGCCGCCGAAGATCTGCACCCCCTCACCGGCCATCCAGGTGGCTTTTTCGGCGCACCACAGGATGACCGAGGCGCAGTCCTTGCGCACTTGGCGCACGTGCTCCACGCCCAGCAGGTCCAGGTTTTTAGCAACGGTGTAGGCAAAGCTGCGCCCGGCCTGCAGCACCGTGTACATGTCGGCCACCTTGCCCTGAATGAGCTGGAACTCGCCAATGCTCTGGCCGAACTGCTTGCGGTCGTGGATGTAGGGAACCACGTTGTCCATCACCGCCTGCATGATGCCCAGCGGACCACCGGTGAGCACGGCGCGCTCGTAGTCCAGGCCGCTCATCAGCACCTTGGCGCCACCATTGACCTGGCCCAGCACATTGGCGTGGGGTACTTCAACGTTGTTGAACACCAGCTCGCCGGTATGGCTGCCGCGCATGCCCAGCTTGTCGAGCTTTTGTGCAATGCTGAATCCGGGCATGCCCTTTTCGATCAAAAAGGCGGTCACGCCGCGCGCACCCAATTCAGGCTCCGACTTGGCGTACACCACCAGGGTGTCGGCGTCGGGGCCGTTGGTGATCCACATCTTGGAGCCGTTGAGCAGGTAGTAGCCGCCCTTGTCCTCGGCACGCAGCTTCATGCTGATCACGTCCGAGCCCGCGCCGGGTTCGCTCATGGCCAAGGCACCCACGTGCTCACCGGAAATGAGCTTGGGAAGGTACTTGGCGCGCTGGGCATCGCTGCCGTTGCGCTTGATCTGGTTCACGCACAGGTTCGAATGCGCACCGTAGGAGAGCCCCACCGACGCAGAGGCGCGTGAGATTTCTTCCATGGCCACCATGTGCGCCAGGTAGCCCATGTTGGCACCACCATACTGCTCGGGCACGGTAATGCCCAGCACACCCAGGTCGCCCATCTTGCGCCACAGGTCCATGGGGAACTGGTCGCTCTTGTCGATCTCGGCGGCGCGCGGGGCGATTTCGGCTTGCGCAAATTCGCGCACCGCATCGCGCAGGGCGTCAATGTCTTCGCCAAGTTGGAAATTCAGTCCGGGCAGGTTGCTCATGGGGGCTCCTCTAAGGGTTGGAATGCACAGTTTGGATCGGGGTGCGGCGCTCAGGCAGCTACTTTGCTGGTGCGGCGTCGCTCAGGGGTATCGCGACTCTTGGCCAGCAGGGTGCGGGCCTCTTTTTCGTGGGTCTTGATCTCATCGAGGTTGGCCTGCAATTCGGCCATCTGGTCTTCCACCTGTTTGCGGTGGGCGGCCAGCACGTCCAGAAATTTCTGCAGCTGCGCGCCGGTGTCGCGCGGGCTGTCGTACATCTCGATGATGTCCTTGGCCTCGGTCAGCGACAGGCCCAGGCGCTTGGCGCGCAGCGTGAGCTTCAGGCGCGTGCGGTCACGCTGGCTGTAGACGCGCGAGCGTCCACCCGGACCACTGCGCTGGGGCTGCAGCAAACCCAGATCCTCATAAAAACGGATGGCCCTCGTAGTGAGATCGAATTCGCGGGCCAAGTCGCTGATGGTGTAGGTGGTGCTCATGCTTGCGGTGCGCACAAAGGCGACATGCGGGAGGGGCAGGCTGCCCCTAGAATGCCGTCTTTGTTGACGTTTACGTAAACGTCAATTATGGAGCAAAAACCCGAAGGGACAGCCATGAACGATCTGGAGGCCGAGCTCCACTACCCGCTGGGCGACGCACTACCGGCACTGGGAACCACGCTGGAGGTGGCGCCCGGGGTGCGCTGGGTGCGCATGGAATTGCCCTTTGCCCTGAACCATATCAACCTGTGGCTGCTGCGCGACTGCATCGATGGCCGCGAGGGCTGGAGCATCGTGGACTGCTGCATCCACCGTGACGAGGCCAAGGCTGCGTGGGAGCAGATTTTTGCCAACGAGCTGCAAGGTATGCCCGTGCTGCGCGTGATCGTGACGCACATGCACCCCGACCACATCGGCCTGGCCCATTGGCTGTGCGAGCGCTGGAGTAACGACGCAAGCGCCGGGGCCCACGCGTGCAGCTTGTGGATCAGTTCCACCGACTACCATGTCGCGCGCCTGGGCTGCCTGGGTCCGACCGCGTTTGGCGGTGACCGCGCGGCGGCGTATTTCGCCGCGCACGGGCTGACCGCGCCCGACGCTGTGGCACAGATCAAGGCGCGCACGGGCTACTTTCCCTCGCTGGTGCCCTCGGTACCGGAAAGCTTCCGGCGCCTGATGGACGGCGACGTGCTGACCATTGGCCAGCACCGGTGGCGCTGCATCAGCGGCTACGGCCACGCCCCCGAACACATCGCCTTGTATAGCGAGGACCTGAACCTCCTGCTCGGTGGCGACATGATGCTGCCGCGCATTTCCACCAACGTGAGCGTGTACGAGCAAGAACCCGAGGCCGATGCGCTGGCGCTGTTTCTGGATTCCATCGACAAGTTTCGCGCCCTGCCCGCAGACACGCTGGTGCTGCCCTCGCACGGCAAGCCGTTTACCGGCATGCACACCCGCATCCGCCAACTGCACGACCACCACCGCGCGCGTCTGGTCGATGTGTTGCAGGCCTGTCGAGCGCGCGCCTGCAGCGCCTTCGATGTGCTGCCGGTGTTGTTCCCGCGCTCGCTCGATCTGCACCAGACCACTTTTGCCATGGGCGAGGCGGTGGCGCACCTGAACGCACTGTGGCACCGGGGGCAGCTGCGCCGCAGCCTGCAAGACGACGGTGTGTACCGGTTCAGCGCGCTAGACTAAGGGTATCGATTCCCAGGAGCTGCCATGCCCATCTTTGAATACGCCTGCCAGGACTGTGGTGCCGCCTTCGAACTGCTGGTACGCAGCGACACCACGCCCACGTGCCCCACCTGCGCTTCCACCCATCTGGACAAGCAGCTGTCGGTGTTTGCAACCAACTCCGGTGGGCCCGACCCGATGCCGATGATGGCGGGCCCCTGCGGCAACTGCGGGCATCCGGACGGCCCTGGCGCCTGCGGCATCCACTAGTGCACCACGGCACTGGCCGCACCACCCCCCATTACCAAAGCGGGGTGGTTTCATCCTTGAGCTGGTCGCGCAGCGACGCATAGTCTGGCACCACGCTGCGCACGGTGTCCCAGAACTGGGGGCTGTGGTTCATCACGCGCAAATGGCTGAGTTCGTGCGCCACCACGTAGTCCACCACCGCGGGCGCGAAGTGCATCAGACGCCAGTTCAGGCGGATGGCTCCGTCAATGCGGGCACTGCCCCAGCGGGTACCCGCCGAACTGAGGCTCAAGCGCGTCCAGCGCACCTGCAACTGGGCAGCAAAGTGGTCCAAGCGCGCGGAAAAGTGCGCACGCGCCTGCTGCATGAGCCAGGCTTGCACGGCATCGCGCATCTGCTGGCTGTTGGCGCTGGCGGGCAGGGCCAGGCGTAGCACCGGAACCGACAGACCGGTGGCATCCGGTTCGTATTCGAGCTGGGCCATGTCCCGGGCCTGCTGCGAATCGAGCTGCAGGCGCACCGTCTGGCCCAACAAGGGGAACTCCACGCCGTCGCGCCAGTCGATGCGGGCTGCCGCCTGGCGTTGCTGGCGTTCGCGCGACTCGTGCAGCTTGCGCCGGATCCAGGCGGCTTTCTCGCGCAGCGCCAACTCCACCTCTGGCAACGGTGTCCAGCGCGGCGCGCGCACCACCAGGCCGTCAGCGGTAACCATGAAGCCAATGGTGCGCCGACGCGCGCGCTCGAACCGGTAGGCCACCACCGCTTCGCCCAGGCGCAGCTCGCGATTGGCCTGCGGATGGGCAAACCGAGCCGGTTCCAGAAGGCCATCCAGCGCTTGCGGCGGTGTTTGATTTGCTATTGTTTCAGGAGCTGGCTGCGCAATATGGACGGGGGCTAGAGGCTCAAAAAGGTCCAAAGTGAGCTGAAAGAAGCGGCGCATGACGAACTCTGGCGCGCTACTTGGGTGCCACCGTGCCGCCCCCAGGCGCGAGGGCTGTCATTGGTAGGCCTCGGGGTCGAGACGGTGCATTTCGGCCTCGATCCAGTCTTCCACTTCCTGCATCAGCTCGCGGTGGTGACGTCCCTGGCTGGAAATGGGCTTGCCGATGGACACATCCACCACGCCCGGCGTCTTGACAAAGGCGCGGGGGGGCCAGCAGGTGGCCGAAGTGACCGCAATGGGTACCACCGGCGCGCCGGTCTGCACCGCCAGGCGCGTGCCACTGGACTCGTACACGCCCTTTTCCCCGCGCTTGATGCGGGTTCCTTCGGGGAACATGATGATCCAGATACCTTGCTCCAGGCGCTGCTTGCCCTGCGCCACCACCTTCTTGAAGGCCTGGGTGCGCTGGCTGCGGTCGATGTGGATCATGTCCAGGAGGCCGATCGCCCAACCGAAGAAAGGCACGTACAACAGCTCCTTCTTGAAGACGTAGGCAATGGGGTGCGGCATGATGGCCGGCATCAGGAAGGTTTCGAACGTGGACTGGTGCTTGACCAAAAGCACGGCCGGTGTCTTCTCGCCCTGGGGCAGATTTTCCAGCCCGGTGATGCGGGTCTGGATGCCCAGCAGCACGCGGGCAGCGGGCAGGCTGCACAGGCCCAGCCAGGCGGCCGCAATGCGGTAGCGGCGCGGGCGGCCCATGCCCAGCATCGCGCCGAGCACGATCAAGGTGGCATAGGGGATCACCGTGACCCCCATAAAAAGCATGTGCAAAATCGAGCGAATCAGCGCCATAGAGTGTGGGTTCGGGCTAAAACCCGCGTTGGGAGAAGACAAGGATGCACCGTGCCAGCCAATCGCATCACAACGGTGCTGCCTGTGACGGGGTTGTGTCCTGGGCAATCAGGTAGTCGGCAAACTCGGCCAAGTCTTGGTGCTGAACGGTCTGCTCAGGAAATCCTTCGGGCAAGGTGCGCCCGCGCAACCCGACCGACTTGCCGGTCAGCACCAGATGGGGTTCGCAACCCGCTGCCACTGCGGCCACCAGATCACGCGCCGAATCGCCCACGGCAGGCACATCTTTCAAGTCCACACCGTAGCGCTCGCCAATCTGCTCGAACAGGCCCGGTTCAGGCTTGCGGCAACGGCATTGTTCGTCGGGAGCATGCGGGCAATAGAAGACGGCATCAATGCGCCCCCCCACCGCTGCCAGCATGGCATGCATCTTGGCATGCATGGCGTTAAGCGAAGCTACATCGAAAAGTCCGCGCCCCAGGCCCGACTGGTTGGTGGCCACCACCACATGCCAGCCTGCATGGTTGAGCCGTGCAATGGCCTCCAGCGCACCCGGCAGGGGCTGCCACTCGCTGGGGGACTTAACGTACTCGGCACTGTCTTCATTGATGGTGCCGTCGCGGTCGAGGATGATGAGTTTCATGCTAGGCGGGAGAGGTCGGCCACGCGGTTCATGGCATCGTGCAGGCTCTTGAGCAGGCCCAGCCGGTTCAGGCGCAAGTCCAGCTGTTCCGCGTTGACCATAACATCGTCAAAGAACGCATCCACCGGCGCACGCAGCACCGCCAGTGTCTTGAGCGAGGCGGTGTAGTTGCCCCGATCGAACTGGGCGTCGGCCTGCGGCGCGGTTTCCTGCATGGCCGCGAACAGGGCTTTTTCGGCAGCTTCCTGCAGCAGCACCGGGCTGACGTGGGCGTCCACGTCCTGGGTCTTCTTCAGAATGTTGCCAATGCGCTTGTTGGCGGCCGCCAGGGCCGGGGCCTCGGGCAAGTCGGCAAAGGCGCGCACTGCCGCCAGGCGCTTGGCTACTTCGCCCAGACGCTGTGGGCGCAGGGCGAGCACCGCATCGACTTCCTGCGCGCTGTAGCCTTGGTCGCGCAGGGAAGCGGCCAGGCGGTCGAAGAAAAAGTCCTGCAGGGTGTCGACCAACGCAGTTCGGTCGGGCGCGATCAGGTTGCCAAAGGGCTCGGCCGCAGCATGCAGCAAGGCCGCCAAATCCAGGCCTAAGTCCTTTTCTGCCAGCATGCGAATCACACCCAGCGCATGGCGACGCAGCGCAAAGGGGTCCTTGTCGCCCGTGGGCAGGTTGCCGATGCCAAACAGGCCCACCAGGGTTTCGAGCTTGTCGGCCAGGGCCACCACCAGGCCCACCGTGTTGCGCGGCAGGGCATCACCGGCAAAGCGCGGCTTGTAATGGTCTTCGATGGCGTGGGCAATGGCGTCGCCCAGCCCATCGTGACGGGCATAGTAGCCCCCCATGATGCCCTGCAATTCGGGGAACTCGCCCACCATACCGGTCAGCAGGTCGGTCTTGGCCAGTTGCGCGGCCTGGTCGGCCTGGGCCAACAGGTGGGCGTCGCCCAGCTGCGTGGCCACGGCGCGTGCGATAGAGCGCACGCGCTCGATCCGCTCACCCTGCGTGCCGAGCTTGTTGTGGTAGACCACCTTGGCGAGGCCTTCTACCCGAGAGGCCAGGGTTTTCTTGCGGTCTTGGTCGAAGAAGAACTTGGCGTCGGCCAGGCGCGGACGGACCACGCGCTCGTTGCCGCCGATCACGGCACTGGCGTCCACCGGGCTGATGTTGCTGACTACCAAGAACTGATGGGTGAGCTTGCCGGCGGCATCGAGCAGCGGAAAGTACTTCTGGTTGGCCTTCATGGTCAGAATCAGGCACTCCTGCGGCACGTCGAGGAATTCCTTCTCGAACTGGCACACCAGCACGTTCGGGCGCTCGACCAGGGCAGTTACCTCGTCGAGCAAGGCGTCGTCATCAATCGGGCGTACGCCATTGCCGATGTGGGCGGCGGCTGCAGCCAGCTGGCGAGCAATTTCGGCCTTGCGTTCGGCAAAGGAGGCGATCACCGCGCCATCGCGGCGCAAGACCTCGGCATAGGCGTCGGCATTGGCGATAACCACGGGCGCAACCGCAGCTTCGAAACGATGGCCCAGGGTGGTGTTGCCCGCCGCAAGGCCCAAGGCTTTGACCGGCACCACCGCGCTTGCGTGGATGGCCACCAGACCATGCGCCGGGCGCACAAAGTTCACACTGCTCCAGCCGGGCAGGTCGCAGTTGCGCTCCAACTGGTAGTTCATGACCTTAGGGATAGGCAGCTTGGCAATGGCGTCGTCCAGCGCCTTTTGCAGGCCTGTGTCCAGGCTGGCACCGGTGACCAGGCTGTCGTAGTACAGGGCCTCGGCCTTGCCATCGACAGCGCGTTTGAGCGCGGCCACGGCGGCGGCCGGGTCGCTCACATCGGCGCCCAACGCCTGCAGTTTCTTGATGAGCGCCGCCGTGGCGTTGCCCTGGGCATCCAGGCCCACGGCCACCGGCATGAGTTTTTGCTGCACGGCCTTGTCGGCGGCCTTGCGCCAGACATGGGTGATGTGCGCGCCCAAGCGCCGGGGCGACGCAAAGGCGGTAGTCACCGAGTCGCCTTGGATCAGCCCGAGCGCGCGCAGCTGCTCGGTAAGGTGACTGGCAAAGGCGTCACCGAGCTTTTTGAGCGCCTTGGGTGGCAGCTCTTCGACAAAGAGTTCTACGAGGAGGTTTTCGGTGGTCATGGTGTTTTCTTCGGCGGCATTTGTTCCACCCACGCGCGCGGGGCCAGGGGGAAGCCCAGGCGTTCGCGGCTTTCGAAATAGCTTTGCGCGACAGCGCGCGCCAGGTTGCGAATGCGGCCGATGTAGGCCGCACGTTCGGTCACGCTGATGGCCCCACGGGCGTCGAGCAGGTTGAAGCTATGGGCACATTTGAGCACTTGCTCGTAGGCGGGAAGGGCCAGTTGCTGCTCCATCAGGTACTTGGCTTGCTTTTCGTGTGCATTGAAGGCGGTGAACAGGAAGTCGGCGTCGGAGTGTTCAAAGTTGTAGGTGGACTGCTCGACCTCGTTCTGGTGGTACACGTCGCCATATTTCAGCGTATCCGTCCACTGCAGGTTGTAGACGTTGTCCACGCCCTGCAGGTACATGGCCAGGCGCTCCAGGCCATAGGTGATTTCGCCGGTAATGGGCTTGCAGTCGATGCCGCCGACCTGCTGAAAGTAGGTGAACTGGGTGACTTCCATACCATTGAGCCACACTTCCCAACCCAGGCCCCAGGCACCGAGCGTGGGGTTCTCCCAGTCGTCTTCGACGAAGCGGATGTCGTTCTTCTTGAGGTCAAAACCCAGCGCTTCGAGCGAGCCCAGGTACAGTTCCAAGATGTTGCTGGGCGCAGGTTTCAACACCACCTGGTACTGGTAGTAGTGTTGCAAGCGGTTGGGGTTCTCGCCATATCGGCCGTCCTTGGGGCGGCGACTGGGCTGCACATAGGCCGCTTTCCAGGGCTCGGGGCCCAGGGCGCGCAGGAACGTCGCCGTGTGCGAAGTGCCCGCGCCCACTTCCATGTCGTAGGGCTGGAGCAAGGCACATCCCTGGGCATCCCAGTAGGCCTGCAGTTTCAGGATGATTTGTTGAAAGGTCAGCATGGCCCGATTTTACTTGGGCCACAGAGCTAGCGTGCCCTTGCAATTCTTGCGTAAGCAGCTATGAAAACAATAGCAATTCCCAGGCACCATAACGGCCACAGACCGAAGTGCGCGACCCACCATGCATAAGGTGTAGTCCCGCGACGCCCCTCTACATTTGCATGGAGCACGCCACGTGTCACGGGCGGCAACTGGTGGGTAATGCGCCCTCTATGGTCAATGGCCGCGGTTGCACCGGTGTTGGTGGCGCGGATCATGGGCCGCTGGAACTCTACGGCGCGCATGCGACTAATTTGCAAATGTTGGTCAATCGCCACCGAGTTTCCGAACCATGCGATGTTGCTGAGGTTGACCAACACAGTCGGGGCGAGCTCCGGCTCCCCAAAACGCGCGCCCAATTCCTCACCAAAGAGGTCTTCGTAGCAAATGTGGGCTGCCAGGCGCTGGCCTTTCCAAGAAAAGGAGGGCTGCCCGATGGCACCTCGACTGAAATCACCCAACGGGATGTTCATTAGACGGGTGAACCATTTGAAAAGCGGGGGAATGAATTCTCCGAATGGCACGAGATGGTGCTTGTCATAGCGCAGCGGTTGTTTCTCCCCCGGCAACAGGGCGAGCACCGAATTCGTATAGCCCTCGCTGAAATTGCCCAAGGGTATGCCAATCAGTGCGGCCTGTTCTCCTTGTGAAAAGCGGCGCTCCAGTAGCTCCCAATAGCCCTGTGGGAGTTCTTGTGCTAAGACTGGAATCGCAGTTTCGGGGGCAACTACCACGTCTGACGTGGAGCTTTGGAGCTGATCGGCGTACCACTGCAAGGCCATGGGTACACCACTGTTGGCTTCAAACTTTTCACTTTGGGCAATATTGCCCTGCAGTAAGCTTACCTGGAGGCGGCCGGTTGACTCGGTCCAATGGTCCTGCGCCGGGCTTTGACCCGCCCCGAACCATCCACCCAGCACCAACACCAAGCCAGCCACAGCACGCGTTAAAACTGTGCCACTATGGGGAGCGAGGGAAGCTGCGACCCAGGCGGCAAGGACCCCAACGCCATACATCCCCAACCACGGGATTGCACTTTGTAGCGGCCCGTCAACATGGGTGTATCCGACGGCTCCCCAACCAAAGCCGGTCAGCCACGTGCCGCGTGCGAGTTCAGCCATGGTCCACAGCGCGGCAAACACGAGTCCACGCAAGAGACCCGAGCATGCTCGCAGGTGCCAGTAGAGCGCCATCGCGGCTCCGTAGTACAAGGCCAAGGCCAAAGCCAGCGCAACGACGGCTATTGCTGCCAGTGGTGCGGGCAAGCCTCCGTAGGTATGCATGGAGATGAAAAGCCACCAAAATGTGCCGACCAGCCAGGTGGTGCTAAAGGCGAGTGCCAGGGCGATCGCCTGTCGCACGTTTGCGCACCGATGCAGCGCGAAAACAAGAACCATCATTGAAGCCAGCTGCAGCCACCAGACCGGATTTCGGTGTACGAGCAGGCTTTCGAAATTGAGATCAAATGGCCATGCAGCACTCGCAGAATGTGCGTAGCCAGCTATTACTATTGTAGCAACCAGCACCCCCATCGAATCGCCCCGGTGCTCACCTGTAGTGCCCCGCGCTTTGGTTGGCATTGGGTTAGTTGGTGTCGGCCGCGGGCGTCACCCGGAACCACTTGACAGCGCCCCCCTTGGTGTGAAGCACCACAAACTCAAGACTACCCACAGTATGACGTTCACCGCGTTTCGGAACGTGACCCATCTCATGGGCGATCAGACCCCCAATCGTATCGAACTGGGCGTCTTGCTCGGCTGAACCGAATGCACCTTGAAATGCTTCTCGCACACGTTCGACGGGGGTATCCCCGCTGACTCGGTAGGTTTGATCCGCCAAAGCAAAAATATCTCCCTCGTCTTCTGCAATGTCAAATTCGTCTTCGATTTCTCCGACGATTTGCTCCAACACATCCTCGATCGTGATGAGGCCAGCCACCCTCCCGAACTCATCGATCACGACGGCCAGGTGATTGCGGTTGCCCCGAAACTCACGCAGCAAATCGTTTAACCCCTTACTTTCCGGTACAAAGACGGCGGGACGCAGCAAAGCGCGAAGATTTAGCTCGGGGGCGCGCTGCAGTTTGAGCAAGTCCTTTGCCAACAGGATGCCGATCACATTTTCCCGTTCACCCTCGTACACCGGGAAGCGGGAATGGGCGGTATCGATTACCTTGTGCAACATGGATTCAAACGGCTCAGCGATATCGAGCATGTCCATGCGCGTCGCGGGGACCATCACGTCACCTGCGGTCTGGTCGGCCATACGCAGCACGCCTTCGAGCATGACGCGCGACTCTGCGTTAATGATGTTGTTGTCTTCCGCTTCGGCCAGGGTTTCGATCAGTTCGGCGGTGGAATCTGGGCCAGGATGCAAAAACTCGGCTAGCTTGCGCAAAAATGTGCGCTTGTCTTCCTTGGCAGGCGCGGGACGCGCAGGATGAGGGTCTGACACTGAGGTAAATGGCGTTGTAGCCGCTGTTGCAGAGGCCTAGAGGATAGCGGATTTGCGTAACGAAACCACTACCGCAGTTGCGCCAAAACCTCTGGTTGCTCTAGTCTCCTTCAGGGTTTGTGCGGCGAGACTGCTGCAATTCTGCGAGAAATCGCCAAAACTGTTTCGCTTGAACCTTGATCAAGTAGTCGGTCTGTGCGACTTGCTCTTCGATCAATTCGGTGACTTGGCTATCGAATGTTGACCGTGGAAGGGTCAGAAACGCTTCGGACTCAGTTCCGTCCTTTTCGACGGTTGCGCCCGCGTTGCGCGCGATTTTCAACATCGCATCGTTCTCACTGAGCGCATGAATGAATAGCATGCGAACTCCGTCATTAGACGCGTGCATGGCTGCACGCTCAAATAGACGCGCCCCGTAGCCCTTCCCACGCGCCGCGGGCAGGACCGAAACACCAAACTCCGCGCAGGAGTCGAATCGCTGGTCGTTCGCATAAGCCAAGTGCGCCATTGCGATCAGTTCCAACTTACGGTTGTAAATGCCGAAAATATCGTCTCGGTCAAAGTTGAGGCCCTCGACATACCGTTCAATTTGCTTGTCCTGTGCCGCATAGCCAAAACGCAAATAGCGATCCCGTGTGTCCAGCGCCAGCAAGTGCTTGAGGATCCGAGCACGATGGTTTGCACCCAGAGATCGAATCGGTATCAGGGTTCGTGTGGTTTTGCCTTGGCCGGACCCGTTGGGATTGACTTCTGCAGAGCACAGAAGCTCCAAACCCGCGTCGAGCGATGCCTTGAAAAGCTTGGTTGCGTCAATCATCCTGAGACTATAAGGGTAAGCCCTAGGTTCTGCACCCCAGATTGAGTGGACTGTTCCGTGACGGACCTACTGGGGTGTCCTCGTTGGAGACGGATCGACACTACGCGTAAGACTGGAACACAGTGTCTGAGTTGATATGTGCGTATTCCGGAGATCGTGACCGGTGGCGCACTGGTGCGATTGCGTCGCCAACTGCGCCAGGTGCAACTTGAAGTTGGATTTGGAGTTGAAGTTGGTTAACGCCTGTTACGAACGCAGCGCCATGATCATGACGGGCAACCGGGGATTCGGGGAGTGGGCAGACATCTTTGGGGACCCAGTGGTGGCGACTGCTTTGCTGGATCGGTTGCTGCATCACGCAGTAGTAATCCCAATTGAGGGGAATTCCTACCGCGTCAGAGAACATGCCGCTCTAATTCCGGACCATCGTAAGCGTGCGGTGAACCCATATTGACCGCGGCGCTGCGGTCGTGGTTGCGAGTCAAGCGCAAGCGGTTTGCGGCGTCCAGCGATGCGGCAGCAACTCGCCGATCATGCTGTTGCGCTGCGTGGTTAACCGGGTCAGCTCATCTTTGAGATAGGCGTACGGATCATGCCCATTGAGCTTGGCGCTCTGAATCAGACTCATGATGACCGCACCGCGCTTGCCCGCACGCAGTGAACCGGCGAACAACCAATTGTTCCT
>JAYRUL010000049.1:0-18630 GCA_041919095.1 Rhodoferax sp.
GCCACTGGGGTCCACGCTGCGGTTGCTGTTGTTGGTCAGCGTGTAGTAGATCTCGCCATTGGCGGGGTTGACCGAGCACCATTCGGGACGGTCCATCTTGGTGGCGCCCACGGCGTCGGCGGCCAGGCGGGCATTCACGCACACGTCGGCCTGGTCGGCAAAGGCGTAGCTGGCGTAGCCAGCAATCTTGGCGTTGGTCATGCTCAGCTCCACCCACTCGCCCGTGCCATCGGCTTTGAAGATGGCGACATAGAGCTTGCCGGAATCGAGGTATTTGTCGCCCACGGCCAGGGCGTCGGCGCCAGAGGCGTCGGCAGCGCTCCAGGCGGCCGCGCTGACCCATTTGTAGATGTACTCGTTGCGCGCATCGTCGCCCATGTACACGGCCAGCGGCTGGCCTGCCACGGCGTTGCTGAAGGCGGCGGCCTCGTGGGCAAAGCGACCCAGGCCCGTGCGCTTCTTGGCCTTGCGGGTCTTGTTATACGGGTCAACTTCGACAATGTAGCCCTGGGCATTCATTTCGTTGCGGTAGTCGTCCCGACCATCGGAAGATGTTCCGGTCTTGCTGTTGTTCCAGCGCACGTACTGGTCTTCGGTGCCGCCCGTTTCCCAGCCGTGGCGTGATGCGGCGCCTTGGCTGCGGCCATAGCGCTTGAGCGAGGTGACGCTCTTGTCGTTGCCGCGCGCGGCGTCATCGGTGGATGAGCGGGTGAAGTAGCCATTCCAGTTCTCTTCGCCGGTCAGTAGAGTGCCCCAAGGGGTCTTTCCGGTACCGCAGTTGTTCAGCGTGCCACGTGTGCGTGTGCCGTCGGTGGAGTACTTGGTGGCCATCAGCGTATTGCCGCGTGCCGGGCCGGACAGGTCGATCTCGGTCTGCGTGGTGATGCGGAAGTTGAAGGCCGAATCCTGCACATAGGCCCACTTGCCACTGGTCTTGCGCATTTCCACCACGGACACGCCGTGGATCGCCAGTTCCTTGTCCACTTCGGATGCGGGGCGCGGCAGCGTGCTGGTGCCGCCGTTGGCGTGCAGGAAGAAGGAGGAGAGCTTCTCGTCCGTGGTGGCCTCGTGGTTCATGCCCAGCAGGCCGCGGTCCACGGAGCTGTCGTTGCGCTTGCCGTCGGTGCCCAGGCCGAACCACTCCATGCCATCGTGGTGGTCACCGGCGCGCTTGTCGTAGTCGGTATCGGTGCCGTCGTTCTTGTACGCAGCCACACCGGCTTGCAGCGGATCGCCCAAGGCGTAGATGATGCTGGCCGAGTAGCCCGCAGGAATCACCAGCTTATCGGCCAGGCTCTTGGCTACGGCACCAAAACCCAGCAGCTTCTCGGCCGGCGCCAGCACGGTGCCACCTCCGCAGGCTGACACGCCAAACGCGCTCAACATGGCGGTGCCCGCCGTGGCGACGCTGGCCCGCAAAACGCCGCGCCGTGAAAGACGCGACTCCAGCACGGTTTCAAAGGTTGGGTTGGTGGAGGTGTTGGAGTTTTCTTCGAACCGGTCAATGGCGGTGCGCTTGTCACGATGCTGATCCATGGGCTTCCTTGGTGAAACGTTGCAAAGCCCGCAAGGGTAGGCACGCACCGTGACAGCGCCATGAAAAATTCGTGGCAGTTTCAGGTCAGCAGGCCATCAAACCCTTCTTCCGGCTCGAACCGACCGTGTCGGTAGACCAGGCGCGTCGGACCCGGCAGGGCCCGCTGCGCAACCGGGTGCAAGGGATCACCGGGGTAGCACAGCATGCGGGTGCCGTGCAAATCAAAAGACTCGGGAAACACCAGGGGAGGTACCTGGGCGCTTGCTTCGGCGACCAGGCTAGCCACATCCGGATGGCGGCTGAGGTGGTAGAGGCTCATGATCTGGGGGGGAGCCAGGTCAATGACCTGGTCGCGGTACTGCAGCAAGGCCGCGCGCGGCTCCAGCCACACACTTTCGGTCATCTCATGGTTGTCGTGCACCGCTTCTTGGCCCGTCGGGGCCTGCACCACAAAGAACCGCGTGTCAAAACGCTTGGCAGAGACGGCTGGAATCCGTGGCGTGATCCAACGGCTCCAGGGATGCACGCTGCGGGTGAGCAAGCGCGCGCCCAGTTGGCCCAGCAGGGTGTTGAAAGGCATGTCCGGTGGATAGGCCAGGGCTTGCTGCAACAAGCGGTGGTCGTGTACAAACAGCACCCGCGATTCTTCAAACGCCTCGCGCAGTGCAGCCACGTACAGGCCCATGGCATGGGCGTGCGTCAAATCTGGCTCACCCAAAGCGCGATGCAGTTCTGCCGGAGACTGATCCAGGAAGGCTTGGGCATTGATCTCGCAATCCGCGGCATCGAGTTTGCCGCCCGGAAAGACATAGGCTCCGCCCAAGACATCGGAGCGCCCATGGCGCTTGACCATGAAGACCTGCAAACCCTGGGGCCTGTCTCGCACCATCACCACGGTGGCTGCATCGCGGGGAGGGTCGGTCGGGATGATTGAATTGAGTTCCATGATCCCGAGGTTAAACCACCGGAATCAAGTCGCTGGTGTGTGCGCGCCGTTCGGCGTCTTCCAGGATGGCCAATGGATTCGATTCGGTGCCCGCGACGTGTACATATCCCATGCCCATGCGCGGCACAAACAGATGAATCGCGTTGTCCTGCCCGGTGACCGGCAGGGGTTGAACCAACAAGTAGCGCAGCCGTTGCAACGATTTGTCCAACAACCGAGATCCAGGGGTCGTAGCTATGACCACCACGAAACAGCGCGGGTGGTAGAGCCCCACGATGTTCTGAAAGCCAATCGCCCTGCGAATCCTGGCCGTCATGGCGGACAGAATGCGCTGATCCACGGCGTGCCCCGCGGTTTCTCCCAGTTCGTACAAATTGCGCAGGTACAGGCAAATGACGGTGCATTCCCGGTTCTTGCGGGCGGCGCGCCACAGGGCATCCCCAATCTTGCTCAGCAGTACCGAGCCCTTGGGAAGACCGGTTGCCGGATCGTCAGCCAGTGCCTTGGCGGCCAGACGTTCGAGCTGGCTCATGTACCGGTCGCGCCGCAGGCCGAGGTAGGTGGCCACCGTGAAAAATGCGACCGTCACCGCTGCGACCAGTGCCCAAACCGCGACGGTGGGTACGACAACATGTAAGGCCTTGGAATACAGGCCGCATACCACCACGCTGAGCAGGGCAGTGATGCCGAACATGGCCCAGGCTAATTGGTCTCCGGCGCGGGCGGCCCGCACGGACGCCACGCCTGGCAGCAGCAGAGCGACCAGGTTGATCCCGGCGCTGATGCGCAGCAGGGCCTGCCAGTTTTCGGGGTCTGCAGCCCAGGCCCAAACCCCCATCACCACCGCCGCGCCCAGGAGCGCCATGGGACCGTAAATGACGGTACACCGAAGCAACTTGTCATCGGAACGGGTGCCCAGCCATAACCCGAGCAAATACAACGACAGTGCAGAAGTCATTAGCCCGGTACTGCTTTGCAGCACGTGCAACAACTGGGGGGGCATTGCAGGCCACAGGGTCTCGATCAGTCCACTCAGCAAGACGCAGGCCGAACCCGTCAGCACAATGAAGCCCAAAGCGCGCCAAGAGGCGATGCGCCGACGCAAGAGTGCGTCAAAGAGCGCAAACGCTGCTAACGTGATCAGGCCACCCAGCATGGCGGCCCAAATGACAATCTCATGAACTTGCATCGAAAAATTATGTTTGAACTCTCGCGTTGTCAAGGACTGCCTTGCAAGAAATAGCCCCAGAGTGTGAAAAGGTTCCTGACCCTGTGGTACCTTTGCGACCCGATTAAATGGAAGGCCCCGAGGCATGCACACCATCAACGAAGCCCTGGGGGCACTGTCCGAATCGCGTATTTTGGGCATGCGCCGAGGAATTGAGAAGGAAAGCCTTCGGACACAACCCAATGGCTGGTTGGCCACCACGCCACATCCGGGCGCATTGGGCTCTGCCCTGACACACCCCTATATCACGACCGACTTCTCCGAATCGCAGGTTGAACTGGTCACCGGCACCCATGACAGTGCACAAGCTTGTCTAGACGAGTTGTCTCATATTCAGCATTTCACCCAGCGTGCCCTGGGTGACGAAATGCTTTGGGTATCGAGCATGCCTTGTGGACTACCGCCGGACGATGCGATTCCGCTGGGGCAGTATGGAACTTCGAACGTGGGTCTGTCCAAGACCGTCTACCGGCGTGGTCTTGGGTTTCGGTATGGGCGCCGGATGCAGACGATCTCGGGCATTCACTACAACTGGTCGCTCCCCGGTGTGAGCAGTGCGCAATACTTTGGACTGATCCGCAATTTCCGTCGGCATGCCTTCTTGCTGCTTTACTTGTTTGGGGCCTCGCCCGCGGTTTGTTCAACTTTTGTGGCTGGGCGCGAGCATCGGCTGCAGGCGCTTTCCGAGCATACGCTGTACTTGCCGCATGCCACGTCCTTGCGCATGGGGCGGCTGGGTTACCAAAGCGATGCGCAAGCGGAGTTGGCCGTTAGCTACAACAGCTTGGAGGGCTACGCGAACTCCTTGCAGGATGCGTTGACAAAGCCCTATCCTGCCTACGAAGCCATCGGCTTGCGCGATCCGGACGGTTCTTATCGTCAGCTGAACACCAGTTTGCTGCAAATTGAGAACGAGTTTTACAGCACCATTCGTCCCAAACGCGTGATCCAGCGCGCCGAGCGCCCCCTGCATGCCTTGCGCGCACGAGGAGTGGAATACGTGGAAGTGCGTTTGATGGATTTGGATCCGTTTGAGCGGGTGGGTATCAATGCCCAGACCATGCGTTTTCTGGATATTTTCCTGTTGCATTGCTTGCTCAGTTCCAGTCCCTTGGATACGCCGGAGGAAATTGCGGCTTTGGGGCGCAACCAGCAGATCGTCGCCGAGCGAGGTCGCGAGCCCGGCCTGCGCCTGGAGCGGGGAGACCGCTCCGTTGCGTTGGCCGACTGGGGCTCAGAACTCTTGGCCCAAATGGTGCCCGTTGCGCGTCGTCTGGATGAGGCGCAAGGCGGAACGTGGAACACCCAGGCATTGGCCCATGCAGAGCAGGCATTGGCGTTGCCGGACGGATTGCCGTCTGCGCGTGTCTTGCAGGCGGTGCAACGGGACTATGGTGCGTCGTACGTGGCGTTTGCCAAGGCGCGGTCCTTGGCGACACGACAGGCTGCGTTGGAAATGCCTGAGGATCAGCAGGCGCAAGCCCGTCTTTCGGATTTGGCGGCGCAATCATGGCTGGACCAACGTGCGTTGGAAACGGCCGATACCCTGCCGTTCAGCGATTACCTGCAAGCGTATCTGTCGCCTAAACGCCTTCTGGTATGAGGCGGGCGCGCGTAATGATTGATTCGGTGAATGCTGCCTGTGATTGAATGTAAAAAAAAGCGCCAAACGGCGCTTTTTTCAGGGGAAACGGAAAGTAACCTTTCCGTGTTGACCCAGATCAGGCTGCAGCGGCTTCGCTTGCGGCGGTCTTGACCGATTTTTTGGCGGCCACGGGCTTGGTCACTTTCTTGGCAACAGGCTTTGCCGCAGGCTTAGCTGCAACTTTCACGACCGGCTTCTTCACTGCAGCGCGCTTGGGAGCGGCGGCTTTCTTGGCCTTGGCGGGCTTGCCGGCAATCTTTTCAACCAGTTCACCGGACTTGGCTTCGATCGTGCCAGCGACTTTGGAAACCGCGACGGCGGCGGGTACGGCTGCGACGGCCAGCGTGCTCAGAGTGTTAACGCCGGTGGACTTCTCGAAACGGCTGGCGTTGGCAGACACCTGGGCCACGCCCTTGCCAGCCAGTTCCACAGCTTTGTCCACTACGACCACGGCGTTGTCGGCGGTCACGCCCACGCTCTTGGCGTAGTAGGCGGTAATCTTCTTCTCGGTGGACATGGCGTTGTAGCGAGCGCGTGCGCTCAGGCGCGAACCGGCCACTTCCAGTGCGTCAGCGAAACGCTGGTCCACGAGTTCGATGGCGCGCTCATTGCCGACGCGGCAGGCGCTGATGACGTTCTTGGCAGTGTTGCCGTAGGACTCGATGAGTTCGTTGGTGACGGTGGCGAGGTTTTGCTTGGCCATGTAATTTCTCCTAGATAAAAGCAGTTGCGACGGGGTGAATTCTGTCGGGTCGTCCTAGTGCGGGCACCTTAATTCCTGGGCTATTCCTAGAGCGTCCCGTCTAGGATGGGTACCCCGGCAAATCTGCCCGACAATTGCAGCCTGTTCAAAACAAGGTAGCTGCAGCATGGCCATTCAATGGTTTCCCGGTCACATGCATCTGACGCGCCAGGCCATTGCCGATCGCATTCGGGACATCGACGTCGTCATCGAAATGCTGGATGCGCGCTTGCCGGGATCTAGCGCCAACCCCTTGCTCGCACATCTCACCAAGGACCGCCCAGCGCTCAAGGTGCTCAACAAGCAAGACCTGGCCGACCCGCTTCAAACGGTGCCCTGGCTGGCCCACTACAACGCGCGACCCAACACCCGGGCGCTGGCGCTGGATGCCAGCATGGCCGCGCCCACCAAAGCCTTGGTCAACGCCTGCTTCGAGTTGGCCCCCAAGCGCGGCACCTTGGACCGCCCCATGCGCGTGCTGATCTGCGGCATCCCCAACGTGGGCAAGTCCACCCTGATCAACACGCTCAAGGGTCGTCGTGCCGCCAAGACTGGCGACGAGGCCGGCGTGACTAAGACCGAGCAGCGCATCGTGTTGCAGGACGGCTTTTACCTGTTCGACACGCCCGGTGTGCTGTGGCCACGCATCATCGTGGCCAAAAGCGGCTACAACCTGGCCGCCAGCGGCGCCGTGGGCAAGAACGCCTTTGACGAGCAGGAAGTCGCGCTGGAAATGCTGGAGTATCTGTGCCAGCACTACCCGACCGAACTGACCCAGCGCTACAAACTGGACGCAGTGGCGGGGCAACGCGAGGAAGATTTGCTGGAGTCCATCGGGCGCGCCCGGGGGGCACTGCAAAGTGGTGGCGTGGTCAATCTGCAGAAAGCAGCGGAATTGCTGATCCACGACTTTCGCAACGGCGCGTTGGGGCGCATCACCCTGGAGACGCCTGAGGAGTTCGCCCAATGGCTAGCCCACGGCAAGAAGCTCGATGCCGAACGCCAGATCAAGAAGGATGCCATTGCCCTGGACCGGGCCAAACGCTTCAAGCAGGTGCCGCGTGACTCCAAACAGTTGCCAGCCGGGTTTCGTAAGCGTTAAGGCCGCTAGCCTACACCTGAAAGGCGCGCACGGTATCTGCCAGACGAAACGCTTGTTCCTGCAATTGGTGTGCAGAAGCCGCAGCCTGGGACACCAACGCGGTGTTGTGTTGTGTGGCTTCGTCCATTTGACTAACCGCGTGCGTGACGGTTTCGATGTCGCGGCGTTGGAGTTGGCTGGCAGCGGCGATTTCACCCATCAAATCGGTGACACGTTTGACCGAATTGACGATTTCATCCATGGTCTGCCCCGCTTGGTGGACCAGCGAGTTCCCGGAGTCCACCTTGGAGGCAGAGTCTTCAATGAGTGATTTGATTTCCCTTGCCGCCTGTGCCGAACGTTGCGCCAGGCTGCGGACTTCGGCAGCAACGACAGCAAACCCGCGCCCCTGTTCCCCTGCGCGTGCCGCCTCGACCGCAGCGTTGAGTGCCAGAATGTTGGTTTGAAACGCGATGCCATCAATGACGCCAATGATGTCGGCGATGCGTTCGGAGCTTTCCTTGATGGACGTCATGGTGTTTACGACCTGACCCACCACAGCTCCGCCACGCACGGCGACTTCAGAGGTGGAACTCACCAATTGATTGGCCAGTAGCGCATGTTCTGCGTTTTGCTTGACGGTTTCTGCCATCTGCCCCATGGAACGGGCCGAGTCTTGGAGACTGGCTGCTTGCGCCTGGGTTCGGGATGCAAGGTCAGCATTGCCGGTTGCAATCTCTTCTGACCCATTCGCAATGTTGTCGCTGGAGTCCCGCACCTCGGCGATGATTCCCCGAAAGCGCTTGAGCAGGTGATTCAAGGCTTGGGCCACGCGCACGGTCTCGGCTGCGCCCCCTTGGGGAACCGTTTGCGTGAAGTCATTGGTAGCAATCACTTGTTCCGCGGCGTCCACGACTTGCAGCAGAGGGCGCGTAAGGCGCTGACTCAGCCACCACACCGGCACGATGGCGAGCAAGGCAATCACCAAACTCAGCGCGCCCACACGCAACGCCACCTGGCCTTTCAGCCCCGTTAGCTCTGCTGCCGAAAAAATGGCCACCAGCTCCCCACCATTCTTCACGCCCTGCAGTGGGACTTGCACCACATACAGCAGTTGGTCTTCCAGCAACCCAGCGGTCTGTGTCAGATTGGAAAGGCGGGTTGCGTCCTGTCCCTTGGCCGAATACTCGTGCTGAATCGGTTGCGGGGGGATGGCTTCCGACCATTCCGTTTTTGGCGCACCGGCCGAAGTGCCATGCATGCGCAGAAACAGAACACCCGACGCGGCATACAAAGCCCGCGATTCCTTGTTCGTCAGCAACATGGTGTTGCCACCGTTGATGGCATCGGTAGCCAGGCTGATCAGCGGCTGAACCGCCTGCTCGGACACTGCTCGAATCTGGTTACGCGCCATGGCTGATTGTTCGGAGTACTGAATCAATCCCGAAACAACTTGGGCGAAAAACAAAACCAAACCGATGCTGCCAAGCAAGATCGTGCGAATGCTTAAACGACTTTCCATGCAACAACCTCGTCAAGAACGCCAACGCCGTCTTCTGACCTTTTCACCCGGAGTAGGAACCCCAGGGTGGTCCGCTTGGAGCGGGCTGCTTCGATTTACTTCTTGGTCGAACACTGGCCGCCTTTGCAGAAGGCCTGATACCCGGAGTGGCAGGTGGTGCAGGTTTCCGCAGCTAACGGACCGGAGGCTGCCGTAATGTCTTTGCCGTCTTCGGTAAAGGCCCCGTACACCGGTGCACCGCCTTTGTGACCCGTCACGAACAATACCTTCATGTCCTTCAGGTGCAGGATCATGTTGCTGCCATCTGGGAACTTCCCGCTACGCGAGGTGTAGGCATCCGCGACGCTGGGTTTGACCAGAATCGCCACTTTTCCTGGTCCACCGGGTTTGACCGAGCAATAGGTTTCCACTGTTTTTTGGTAGATGGGTGGCAACTTGGACACGTCGGCGGAGCAGTCGGGTAAAGCGCCAATGCCTGTCAAAGTGGTGTTGACCGAATTCCAGGTTTTCCAGTCCGCGGGATAGGGCGTTGCAGATCCCGCAAATGCGGTGCCAACGATGGCAACCAGACCGAACACCATACGAATCAGGAACTTCATGGAAACACTCCTCGGTTGTGATAGGTGAGCAGATGGGACAGACCGGCAGTCGCGACGATCTGCGGTTCATTATTGCGCGTCTATTGCGGTGAATTCCAGTCATTTTTTTAACCCGCCTGTGGGATGCATAGTTGAAGTGCCCTGATGTGGGGATCCGAGTCAACGTTACAAAGCACAGTCTAGGAAGTCGAGTACACGCTGAACGTTGTCGGGCGTCTCAAAAGACGCTCCCCCGTGACCGGCTCCCTCGATCCGGTCGAACGTCACCCGGTCCGCTCCCAAGCGTTCAGCCATGCGCGCAGCAAGGGTGGCCGACTGGGTTATGGGAACATTGCGATCCCCTGTGCCATGCTGTATCAACATCGACGGGGCTTGCGGGCGCAAGTAGGTTAAGGGGTTGGCCGCTTGAACCAGCAAGCGGGCCGCCTCTGTTCCCACGGTCTGCCCCAAGTAGCGCGACTCGGGGGACGCTGGGGCACTGGTTGGCCCCATGACCCCGCTGGTGCCCAGCGCAGCAAACTCGGCGTCCAGACCATAGTCGGCAGCATGGGCGCGTAGAAAACGGATGGCGGCCTTCACATCCTGCACCGCTGCCGGGAAGCGGGCCTCGCCACTAAGCCGGTAGTGGATGGAGGCGACTGCGTAGCCCCGACCCAAACCTTGTAGCATAGGAGCAATAGGCCCCGATTTATCCCCCACCATGAATGCGCCCCCATGGATTTCGATGATCAGTGGAAACGGGCGGCTACCGGAATTGGGCAGGTACAAATCCAGACGCTGCGCTTCAGAGACATTGGCGTAGCGCAGATCGAGAAAACGCTGCTTAAGGGCAGCAATGTCGCCCTCTACCGCACCGGCGCTCTGGGGAGGTTCAAATACACAACAGACTCATGGCGCAGCCGAACCTGCTTTCGCGCGCCACTGCCCGGGCGTGCAACCCGTCCAGCGCAGGAAGGCGCGGTGGAACACGCTGGCCTCGGCAAAGCCCAGCGATTGGGCAATGTCGGCAAAGCTGCGCGTGCTGTCGGCCACGGCGGCGCAGGCCCGCTGGCGGCGCTCGTTGTCCACCAGGGCGCTGTAGTGCAGG
The DNA here is from genome assembly GCA_041919095.1 of Rhodoferax sp. GTDB lineage: Bacteria > Pseudomonadota > Gammaproteobacteria > Burkholderiales > Burkholderiaceae_C > Allorhodoferax. The sequence continues at coordinate 10,388 of JAYRUL010000049.1, forward strand.
TTTTCTTGTTGCAAGCGCCGGGCAAAGGTGCGTGGGCTCAGGCCAAACGCTTGGGCGGCCTGCGCACGGGCGGGTACGGCACCGCCCAGCTGGGGGGCCAACCAGGTGCGCAGTTCGTCGGTGAAGCTCCCCGCGGGGGACAGTGCGGCCAAGCGCGCAGCCGCGTACTGGCGGTGCACGCTGGCGAGCTGGGCATCGGCCTGCGGCAAGGGCGCGTCCAGCTGGGCATTGGCCAGCAGCAGGCCCGAGAACGCCTGCTCAAAATCGACCGGGCAGCCCAGCGCATTGCGGTAGCCCACCAGTGGCCCCAGCGCCGCGTGGCTGAACTGGGCGCGCACGGGTTTGGCCGCCGTGCCGGTCACCCAGCGGCTGAAGCTGACCACGGCGGCCAATACGGCTTCGAGCTGGTGCGGGCTGAAGGCCAGCTCGCCCTGGCGCGGGTGGTACACCACCCAGCTCGCCGTTTCGCCTGCGATGAGCTGGAAGCGCCCGCCGTCCGATATGAGCCGCTGGAACTGCTGCACCACGCCAAAGGCCTCGCGCAGCGTGGCCGCCGATTGCAGCAGGTAGCTCACCACGTTGAAGCTGGCCGGGCCCACCACCGCGCCGGTCTTGAGCCCGAAGCTGGGGTCCTGGGTGCACTGCACGGCGGCACGCCACAGCCGGGTGATGTGGTCAATGGGCCAGCGCTCGCGTTGCAGCTCCTCGGGCGCAATGCCCGCCACAGCCAGCACCCGGGCAGGCTCCACCCCCAGGCGCGCGCAAGCGTCGAGCACGGTGTTGACCCAACTCATGGAAACAGTGGCCTCTAAAGTCAATGGTCGTGGCCTGCAAAGGCAATCATGATCGGATGATAAGTCGCTATCGTTGCACTGCCCTCTGCGGCCATAAAAACGAGGAGACAGTTTTGGCAACACAACAGCAAAGCGATGTGCTGGTCATTGGCGGCGGCCTGGCCGGTTTGGTGGCGGCCTACGAGTGCCTGCAAGCTGGCAAACGCGTGACCCTGGTGGAGCGCGACACGCGCGAACGCTTAGGGGGCTTAGCCCTGTGGGCCTTTGGTGGCATGGCCCTGGTGGGCACGCCGCTGCAGGCGCGCATGAAGATACCCGACACCCCCGAAGTGGCCCTGCGCGACTGGATTCGTTTCGGTGAACTGGATGAGGCCGATGTATTGCCCCGCCAGTGGGCCCACTACTATGTGCAGCACTCGCGCGCCCAGGTGTACGACTGGCTGTTGGGCAAGGGCATCCAATTCATGCCCGCCGTGAACTGGGTCGAGCGTGGCATGCAGGGCAACGGCAACACGGTGCCGCGCTACCACATCGTCTGGGGCACGTCCCGGCACCTGGCCACGCGCATGATCGAGCTGATGTTGGAGGCCGGTGGCGCTGGACGCCTCACCTTGCTCACCGAGCACCGCGTCACCGCGCTGGAAAGCAGTGCCGGGCAGGTGAGCGGTGCCGTGGCGGTGAATGAAGCCAACGGTGCAGAGGTGCGCCTGAGCGCCCCGGTGGTGGTGCTGGCCATGGGTGGCATCAACGGCAGCCACGAACAAACCCGCGCCAACTGGCCTGCGAACCGGCCCCTGCCCGCCACCATGCTCAATGGCGCCCACCCCTTTGCCGACGGCAAGCTGCACCACCTGGTGTCCAGCCTGGGCGGGCAAATTACCCATGCCGGCGAGATGTGGAACTACGCCGCAGGCTTTCCGCATCCGTTTGCGCATTTCGAGGGGCACGGCCTCTCGACCATTCCGTGCAAGTCGGCCCTGTGGCTCAACCACCGGGGCGAACGCATCGGGCCCGAGCCGCTGGTCACGGGTTTTGATACCCACGAACTGTGCCAGCGCGTCGCCGCACAAGAGAAGCCCTGGACTTGGCACCTGCTCAACTGGCGCATCGCCGCCAAGGAATTTGCCATTTCGGGCGCCGAGCACAACCAGCGCATCCGCGATAGGCAGTTTCCGGCCTTCCTGAAGGAAACGCTGCTGGGCAACCACCGCCTGGTGAAGCAAATGGCCGCCGAGAGCCGCCACTTCCTGGTGGACGACACGCTGGCGGGCCTGGCCGCCAAGATGAATGCGCTGACCGCCTCGCACGACGTAAAGCCTGAAGTGCTACAGGCCACAGCCGACGCCTTCGACGCCAACTTTGCCAACGGCATGAAGCTGGCCAACGACGACCAGATTCGCCGCATCCTGCACGCGCGCCAGTGGGGGCCGGACAAACTGCGCACCTGCAAGCCCGCGCCGCTGCAGATGCAGGGTGCCGGGCCGTTCATTGCCATCCAGATGCAGCTCATCACCCGCAAGAGCCTCGGTGGCCTGCAGACCGACCTGCACAGCCGCGTGCTCGATGGCGCGGGCCAACCCTTAAGCGGCCTGTACTGCGTGGGCGAGGCGGCCGGCTTTGGCGGCGGTGGGGCCAGTGGCAAACGTTCGCTGGAAGGCACCTTTTTGCCCGGCTGCATTCTGACCGCACGCGCGGCGGCGCGGCACATCGTGACCGGACATTAAGGAGGCCCCATGCAAGGCGACATTGTCTCGGGCGTGCTGCTGCCGCTCATTCTGGGTTTCATCATGTTTTCGCTCGGCCTGGGGCTGACCCCGGCGGACTTTCGCCGCATCCTGGCCCAGCCGCGCGCGCTGCTGGTGGGCGTGGTGTGCCACTTTGTGCTGCTGCCGCTAGTGTGTTTTGGCATGCTCAGCACGCTGGGCATCACGGGCGTGTTTGCCGTGGGCTTCATGATTTTGGCCGCGTGCCCCACCGGCACCACCTCCAACCTGCTGACCTACCTGGCGCGTGGCGACGTGGCCCTGGCGCTGAGCTTCACCGCCATTGCCAGCGTGCTCACCATCTTCACGCTGCCCCTGCTGGTTACCTGGTCACTGGGGCATTTTCTGGGGGCTGCCCGCGCGGTGGACGTGCCCGTGGGCCAGATGATGGGGCAGGTGGCCCTGGTGCTGGGCCTGCCAGTGAGCCTGGGCATGGTGGTGCGCCACCGCTGGAATGCCTGGGCCCTGCGGTTTGAGCCCAAGGCCACCCGCATTGCCACGGGCTTCTTCATCCTGATCGTGGTGCTGGCGGTGGTGAAGAACTGGGCCCTGCTGCGCGACAACTTTGCCACCCTGGCCCCGTTTGCGGTGGTGCTGAACGTGACCATGCTCAGCATTGGCTTTGGCGTGGCCTGGGCCACGCGCTTGTCGCGCAGCCAGTCGGTCACGCTGGGCATTGAGACCGCGGTGCAAAACGCCGCGCTGGCGCTGGTGATTGCCAGCTCGGTGCTCCAAGAGGACGCCATGGCCATTCCGGGTGCGCTCTATGGCGTGCTCATGTACGCCGGGGGGCTGGTGTTTGCGCTGGCCATGCGCCGCTTCACGGCCCCGGCAACGAACTGATTCCAACGAGGAGACTGCGATGTCCAATGGCGCACAAGCCCTGATGAAAACCCTGGTGAACAGCGGTGTCACCGCCTGCTTCACCAACCCCGGTACCAGCGAAATGCACTTCGTGGCTGCGCTGGACAGCGAGCCCGCCATGCGCGCCGTGCTGTGCCTGTTCGAAGGCGTGGCCACGGGCGCGGCCGACGGCTACGCCCGCATGGCCGACAAACCCGCCGCCACGCTCTTGCACCTGGGCTGCGGCCTGGGCAACGGCCTGGCCAACCTGCACAACGCGCGCAAGGGCAAGGTGCCGGTGGTCAACATCGTGGGTGACCACGCCACCTACCACACACAGTACGACGCGCAATTGCAAAGCGACATTGAAACCGTGGCGCGCAACGTGTCGCCGGGCTTCATGCGCACCTCCAAAGCCACCGCCGAGTTGGGCCGCGATACCGCCGAGGCCGTGGCCGCCGCCCAGGGCCTGCCGGGCCAGGTGGCCACGCTCATCTTGCCCGCCGACGTGTCCTGGGGCGAAGGTGGTGTGGCCGCCGCACTCGTGGCAGCGCCGCAGCCCGCCGCAGCGGATGACGCCACCGTGGCCGCCATTGCGCAGGCCGTGCGCTCCGGTGAAAAAGCCGCCCTGCTGCTCGGTGGCCGTGCCCTGCGCGAACCCAGCCTGCTGGCGGCGGCGCGCATTGCCGCGCAGTGCGGTGTGACCTTGTTCGCCGAAGTGTTCCCCACCCGACTGGAGCGCGGCGCGGGCCTGCCCGTGGTAGAGCGCATTGCCTACATGGCCGAAATGGCCGGGGTGCAGCTGGCCGACGTGCGCCACCTCATCCTGGTCGATGCCAAAGCCCCGGTGTCCTTCTTTGCCTACCCCGGCAAAAAGAGCTACCTGGTGCCCGACACCTGCACCGTGCACACCCTGGCCACGCCAGTGCAAGACACGGCGGGCAGCCTGGCCAAGCTGGCCCAGGCCGTGGGCGCTGCCAGTACGGCACCCGCGCTGCAGGCCGCCCAGCGCCCCGAGCGGCCCCGGGGCAAGCTCAACGCGCCCAAGGTCTGCAAGGCCGTGGGCCATTTGCTGCCCGAGAACGCCATCCTCATCGACGAAGCCATTACCTCGGGCCTCATGCTGAACGTGATGACCCAAGGCGCACCGCGCCACGACCTCATCACGCTCACGGGTGGTGCCATCGGCCAGGGCCTGCCCAATGCCGTCGGCGCCGCTGTGGCCTGCCCGGACCGCCCGGTGATTGCCCTCATTGGCGACGGCACCGCCATGTACACCATCCAGGCGCTGTGGACCCTGGCGCGCGAGGGCCTGAACGTGACGGCCATCATTTTCAACAACGCTTCTTACTCGGTGCTCAATGTGGAGCTGGAACGCGTCGGTGCCGAAGAAGCCGGCCCCAAGGCCAAATCGCAGCTCGACCTGCATGGCCCGGTGCTGAACTTTGCCCAACTGGCCCAGGGCATGGGCGTGCATGCCGTGCGCACCGACGAGGCGGAGGGTTTCTGCAAGGCGCTGGAGTACGCGCTGGCCCACCCCGGCCCGCACCTCATCGAGGCCGTGGTGCCCGAATCGCTCAACGCCACCAAACGCAAGGTGCTGCCGTGGCTGCTGCGCTCGCTGCCGAACCTGCCGCAGCCAGTGGCAAGGGCGCTGAAGAAGAAGATTGCGCCCTGAGCCGAATTTCGATGCCAAATTGGCATCTAGCCCACGTGAACGTTAGATAGTTTGCTATCAATTTGGTAGTTTCTGGTGCCACTTGCAACACCCCGCTAGCCCAGCAGGTCGGTGCCAGCGTGTTTTTTCCTATCCCTGGTGGCGCAGCGCGCCGAAAACCGCGCCTTGGCCCGGTACGATTGGCGCATGAAAACCAGCTATCTCTTTGTCGCCATTCTGTTGTTGAACGTTGCAGCCATCGCCGTGGGTGGGCGCGGTGTGCGTACTGTGCTTTCGTTGGGCTCGGCCGCGTTGGCCGGCTACGGCATTTTTCGGCTGTTGGGATAAACGCGCTGTACCGTTCCAGTAGCCTTGCTGCTGCATCATGCATTCTCGTGATACCTGACTTTGGGCAACGCTATAGTCGCCGCTTTGGCGCATGATGGTGCCATCCCGCATTATTGAGAGGACGACTTCCATGTTTAAGCACATTCTTCTGGCGACCGACGGATCCAAGGCTTCCGAGCACGCAGCCCAATTGGCGGTGAGCATGGCCCGCACGCACATGGCCAAGCTGACCGCCGTCTATGTGGTGGACCCGTATCCGTACATGGGTGTGGGCGACATCAATCCAGTGGGCTACCAAGCCTATACCGCTGCGGCCCAGGCGCAGGCCGCACAGGCGCACAGCCTAGTCGAGCAACTCGCGCGCGAAGGCGGCGAGGTGGTGCCGGTGGAAGCGCGCTTGGTGGAAGATGTGGCCGCAGCCAGCGGTATCGTGCAGACCGCCGAGACCGAGGGCGCCGACCTGATCGTGCTGGGTTCGCATGGCCGTACGGGCATCGCCCGCCTGATGCTGGGCAGTGTTTCTTCCAAGGTGGTGGCCGAATCCAAAGTGCCGGTGCTGGTCACCCGCTAAGCGGGTTTGCTGCTGGTCCGGCTTGAAATTGGGGCCGTGGCGCCCACCTCCTGGGGTATCGTGCATACCGACTGGGGACCCGCGTGGGATTATTCGTACTAGGTGCCCTGGCGCTGCTGGTGATTGGCATTTTGGCCGGGCAACCGGCCTGGCAACGCTGGCAGCGGCGCAGACTGCGTAGCCAGGCGTTTCCCGCGCATTGGCGCACCTTGCTGCGTCGGCGCGTGCCGCTGGTGGGGCGCATGCCCGCCGACCTGCAATTGCAGCTCAAAAAGGCCATGCAGGTCTTCATCGCCGAAAAGAACTTTATTGGCTGCAACGGGCTGACCATTACCGAAGAGATGCGGGTGGTGATTGCCGCACAGGCTTGCCTACTGTTGCTCAACCGTCCATCGGACTATTTCGCCGCGGTGCGCCAGATTCTGGTGTATCCGGGCGCGTTCCTGGCCCCACGCAATGCCGTGGATGCGGCCGGGGTACACAGCGAACACCGCGAAGCGCTCATCGGAGAGTCCTGGTCGCAAGGGCAGGTGATCTTGTCGTGGGCCGACACGCTGGAGGGCGCTGCCAATGCCGAAGATGGCCGCAACGTCGTGATCCACGAGTTCGCCCACCAGCTCGACCAGGAAAACGGTGCGGCGCTGGGCGCGCCGCCCCCGCTTCCCGGCGATGCCCAGCGGGATGCAACGCGCTGGTCCCACGTGTTTGGCGAGGCCTACTTTCAGGTGCGTGCCGCAACCCAGCGCGGCGAGCCTTGCGTGCTGGACGCCTATGCCGGTCACGACCCGGCTGAGTTCTTTGCCGTGGCGTCGGAGACCTTCTTTGAGCGGCCCCAACAACTGCGGGCCGAATTTGGGGCGCTGTACGACGAGCTGCGGGGCTACTACAAGGTCGACCCCGCCAACTGGTAGCCGTACCGGCGCGGTCTACAAGCCTTCCAGCATCACCAGCGTGCGCCGTGCCGATTCCTTGCTGATCGGCAGAATGGCTTGGTACTGCGGGCTGTTGTAGAAGGCTTCGGCCGTTGCCGTGTCGGGAAAGCGCACCACCACCATGCGCGTGGGCGACCACAGGTCGGATTCCTTTACCAGCAAGGCACCGCCACGCGCGAGGTACTCGCCACCGTACTGTTCCACCAAGGGCTTGGCTTGTAGCTTGTAGTCTTCGTAGCGCACGGGGTCATCGAGCAGGGTATCAACGATCAGGTAGGTTGCCATGGGCTCTCCGGTTTTACAAGGCGGGGTACAGCCCCAGTGTACGGGCCTGCAGGCGTGCCAGGCCCAGCAGCGCGTCGGTCATGGGGGTGGCCACGCCGGTCAGCTGGCCGAGTTCGCGCACCGCGCTCACCAGGGCATCGAGCTCCACCGGTTTGCGCCCTTGCACGTCTTGCAGCATCGAAGTCTTGAAAGCGCCCAGCTTGAGGGTGACCGCATGCCGATCGGCTGGTTCTTGGGCAATGGGCAGTCCCAGCTGGGCGCCAATGGCCTTGGCTTCCAGCATCACCGCCGAGACGAATGCGCGCACCAGCTCGTCGCCCAGAATGCAGTCGGTGGTGGCCCCGGTCAGGGCGCTGATGGGGTTCATGGTCATGTTGCCCCACAGCTTGTACCAGATGTCTTTCTGGATCTGTTCCGACACGCTGGCCGCAAAGCCCGCGCGTGTAAGCAGCGTGCACAGGGCCTGCACCCGCGCGCTGGCGCCACCGCCGGGTTCGCCCACGATGAGGCCATTGCCAAAGTGGTGGTGGATGACGCCGGGCGCATCCACCAAGCAGCTGGCATGCACCACGCAGCCCACCACCTGTGCGGCCGGTAGCGCGGCTGCGAGGGTGCCGTCGGCATCAATGGATTGCAGACGGGTGCCCGCCAAGGCACCGCCAAAGCCCTCAAAAAACCACCAGGGAACCCCGTTCATGGCGGTTACCACCACGGTTTCAGGGCCGATAAGGGGACGAACCTGTTGGGCAACTTCACGCAGCGCGGGGGCCTTGACGGCCAGGATGACCAGGTCCTGCGGACCCAGCGCCTGGGCATCGGCGCTGGCGCGCACCGGGTGGGATTGCGCACCCAGGCGCAGTCCCTGTTGCTGCAGGGCCGTCAGGGTGGCACCACGTGCCAGCACGCTGATGGAGCAACCGGCTTGGGCCAGGCCGCAACCGAGCCAGCCGCCAATGGCACCTGCGCCCACGATGCCGACGTGTTGAAAAGACAAGGACATGCAAGACCTCCAAAGTTGAATGCAAGCGCCGCCAGCGTGCGGCCATGGTG
>JAYRUL010000050.1:0-18596 GCA_041919095.1 Rhodoferax sp.
TGGTGGCCTGGGGCGGAATCGAACCACCGACACAAGGATTTTCAGTCCTCTGCTCTACCGACTGAGCTACCGGGCCAGAGCCAAAGAGTATAACACGATAGAAAATCGTTTTAGCCCGCCGGGTTTCAAATTAACTGCGTTTGCTCCGAGTCAGGTCTACGCCCAGTTGCTTTAACTTGCGGTACAAGTGTGTGCGCTCCAGCCCTGTCTTTTCAGCTACACGGGTCATGGATCCATTTTCGCGCGCGAGATGGTATTCAAAATAGGCCTTTTCAAATTCGTCACGCGCTTCGCGCAGCGGACGATCCAGTACGAAATTCTGAGTCGCCTGCAACCCGGTTTCCGCTGGCACCGCCATGCTTGGTGCCGCAAAGCCCGGGGTTTCGACAACCATGATGGTCTTGGGCGCAGACACGGTTGACGTCTTGGGAGGTGTGCTGCGTGTAAGACCTTGCTCAACCGCTTTCAGCAGTTTTTGCAGGGTGATGGGTTTTTCCAAGAAGGCCTGCGCACCTATTTTGGTCGCCTCGACAGCAGTGTCGATGGTCGCATGACCACTCATCATGATGACCGGCATCGTGAGAGATCCTGTGGAAGACCACTCTTTCAGGAGAGTGACACCGTCGGTGTCCGGCATCCAGATGTCGAGCAAGACCAAATCGGGCCGCTCGCGGATTCGGGCAGCACGCGCCTGCGCTGCGTTCTCAGCGAGTTCGACACTGTGCCCTTCGTCATTCAGAATCTCCCACAGCAAATCGCGAATTCCCAGTTCGTCATCAACAACCAATATGTTTGCCATGGTAAGTCTGCTGTCCCCTAGGTGCGGTAGTGTGGTGCGGTCGCTATGCGCTGTTATCGGTGGCCAATGATAACGATACTTGTGCACCGACCACGACGCCGTCTTGCTCGCGGTTGCGGATGTCGATGCGCGCGCCATGGTCATCCGCGATCTTCTTGACCACCGCCAGGCCCAGTCCTGTGCCTTTGTTCTTCGTGGTCACATAGGGTTCAAACGCACGCTTAAGAATGGCGTCTGGAAACCCTCCCCCAGTGTCGATCACGCTAAGTGTCACCCTGGTAGTTGCTTTTTTGTACGCTGTGCGCAGCGAAACTTCGGAGTGCGCGCCCGAGTTACGGACGTGCGCTTCTACCGCGTCCATGGCATTTTGTAAAAGATTGTGAATTACTTGTCGCAGTTGTTGCGCGTCGCCACGAACTTTTGGACAGGCTGGATCAAGATCCAACCGAACGGGCGTCTTCAGCGACTCTGGGTCGTAGAGGTGAAGGACGTCTATAACCAGAGCATTGATGTCCAGAGGTTTGAGGTCGGCACTTGGCAGGCGCGCGTAGTCACGGAAGTCGTTGACCAATCGTTTCATGGCGTCCACTTGGTCGACGATAGTCTTGACAGACTTAGTCACCAAGGCTTGTTCAGCCTGATCGAGCTTGCCGGCGAGTTTTCGTTCAAGCCGCTCTGCAGACAGTTGAATCGGAGTTAGGGGGTTTTTGATCTCGTGCGCAAGCCTTCTAGCAACCTCTCCCCAGGCTTGGGCCCGCTGCGCTGACACGATATCGGAAATATCGTCAAAAACCACTAAACGATCCTCGCCCGGGAGCATCGCGCCTCGGACCACCAGGGTCAGTCCCTGTGCATTCGGTGTTTGGCCCATGCTTCCGGTTCCCAACTCAACCGTACGCTGCCAGTGGTCAAGTTGGTGTTCCGAAGACCCAATCAAAAAATCTGCAAACTGGTTGTGTATCGTTTGCGCGAAGTCTCTGAGCTCGTCGAACTCATCAAGGTGTCGCCCCTGGTACGCGGCCATGGGAGCCTTTAGAATTCGCGTAGCACCGGGGTTGGCGGACCGGATATCCCCCTCGGGCCCCAGTACCAAGACACCGGCCGTGAGGTTATCCAATATGGTTTGCAGATTGGACCGAGCCGCGTCGACCTGTTCCATGCTGTCCTGAACCGCTTGGCGTGCATCGGCCAATTGCCGAGTCATGGAGGCAAATGCGCGTGTGAGACCGCCCAGTTCGTCGCGTCCCGCAATCGACAGTTTTGGCGTGAAATCTCCAGCAGCCACTTGATCAACCCCTTCGGCCAGAACCAGCAACGGGCGAGCAATTTGATCACCCAGGATGACCGCGAGTAGCACCGCACCAAACACCGCAAGAACCAAGCTGAGCGTCAGGGTTCCAAGGTACATACGCCGCAATCCTTGGCGACCCAATGCCCGTTCTTGGTACTCCCGGTTTGCGGCTTCCACCGCCAAGGCGTTCGCAATCAAATTACTGGGGAGCGCACGAGTAACGAGCAGGTACCGCAGCTCCGGCACCAACCCAAGCTCGGATCCCGTGATGGGAACCAAGACTTTAATCCGAACATCGCCGAGGTGGTTAAAACTTGCCTCGTCCAGCCCCTCAACCCATGCGATACCGCGTTCTGATCTTGCAGCGCGAAGCTGACTGCTACTAGGTCGCGCCGGAACAAGCTGCAGCGATGTCGGCCCGACACTGGCCAACAGCTTGGCATTGCTGTTCCAAATCGTGACATCCAAAGCACCTATTTGCTCCAGCATTCGATCGAGTTGCAAGCCAACCAAGGCATCTGGTGTTTCGCTGATTTGCGCAGCAGCTGAACGCGCTTTGGTTGTCAGGTCCGAAGTCAAGGTTTCGAGGGTTACGCGCCCGAGATTGAGTCCCGCCTCTAGCGCGCCCTCTACCTTCACATCGAACCAGGATTCAATCGATCGGGAAGCAAACTGGTAGGAGACGACGTAGATCAAAAGTCCGGGGCCAAGGCCTACCAATGCAAAAACGGCCGCCAGCTTGATAAGCAGGCGACTACCAAATCGGCCTTGTCTCCAGCGAACATAGAGCCTAAATGTCACCCAGGCAATGGCACAAAAAAGGGCGGCTGCCGCTGCGATGTTGACGACCAACAGTTGGGCATAGCTTTGGTCGTTGAAGTCGTTATTGGTCGCCTGCAGTAGCAGGTAAAGGAGCATCAGTCCAAGACAGGACATCAGGGAAATCGTGATCCCCACTGTCCAACGCAAGGCTCGTGAACTCGGCGCCGCAATCCCGACCAGCCCGGTCTTTCGATCGTGATTCATCTCACCGCTGGCAACTGCCACATCGTGCTAGCAACCACCGCAAGATCCCAATCAGACTGCCCGATGGCACCAATTTGAAAAGGTCGGGGCAGTTGCGTGAGATCCAGTCGAAAGCGAAATTCCACACGGTATTTCTGTCCCAACTCAAGCTCCGAAGCGTCTGCAAGCCTCCATGCATTGATTCGCTTGATGGCAGTCAACGCTTGCGCTAACGTCTCATAGGTCTGGTTCAAAGCCAAGCCCAGATTGGATTCGCGACCTGATGCGGCACTCACATTCAAGCGCCAACGTCGCGTCAGAGGTTGATAGGCCAAACGCATGTGGCGCTGGGTTGTTACCAATCGCTTGTCGTACCAGTACCATCGCTCTCGCAAAACATCGGCTTCGGCTACAAAGTAAATCGGGATTCCCTTCAGAAGGGCATCCTCGACCGTGGCTGTCAATTCAAACTGAACTTGCGCCGTCAGGAAAACCTCGTCTTCTTGGCGCTCGACTTGGAAAGACGCGATCTCCGCCCCCGATTGTGCAAGCAAAGCCCCGGAAGTACCCCAGAGGCAAAAGAACGCGATGAGCCAACAGCAGGATTTAGTCCAGCTGCTTCTCCAACAATGCGTAGTAAAAGCCGTCGTAGTCACAGCCCACATTGTCCGGGAGGCCTTGGCTTTTGTTGCCATGACCCGGAAGCAAATGACCTGGCGAAGGCAACAAAACCGCGTCAGTGTTGTGTGCGAGAAACGCCTGCACCTGCTCTTCTCCTTCCTCTGTGAATACCGAGCAGGTGCAGTACAACAAATGTCCGCCGGGTCGCAAAAGTGGCCAAAGTGTATCCAAGAGCTTCCGTTGTAGGTGCGCCAACTGCCCGATGTCTGACTCCCTGCGCAACCAACGCACATCAGGGTGACGTCGAACAATGCCCGATGCCGAACAAGGGGCATCCAGCAAGATGGCATCAAATGCCACTCCATCCCACCAGGCGTCGGGCTGAGCGGCATCTGCGCGCTTGATATTGGCCTGAAGCCCCAGGCGACTGAGGGTTTCTTCGATCCGAGCTAAGCGTACAGGATCGATTTCAAGGGCCGTAACGTCTAGATCACGCAACTCCAGCAAATGTGCAGTCTTGCCGCCGGGTGCCGCGCATGCATCCAGAACGCGTCTTCCAGTCACATGCTGCAAGAGCAAAGGCGCAGCTAGTTGTGCTGCGGCATCTTGAACGGAAACCCATCCGTGCTCAAATCCGGGCAGCTGCGCGACAGGGCAGGCTCGCTCCAGGCGAATTGCACCAGAGGGCAACAGCGTCGCGCCAATTCCTGAGGATGTAAGTCGCGCCTGATAATGAACGGGTGTCGTCTTGCGTAGATTGACACGAAGCACCATAGGCGGATGTTCGTTGGCTGCCTGAAGGATGGCTTCCCAATTGCAGGGATGGTTGCGTTGCAGCCGTTGGATCCACCATAGGGGATGGTTCCACCGAGCGCTTGGATCAGATTGCGTAGCCGCAATCAACGCGTCTTGCTCTCGCATGAATCGACGCAAACAACCGTTGATGAAGGACGCATGTCTAAAAGTCACAGGATTTCGCTTGGCTGCCTCAACCGTTTGGTTGACCAAGGTATGGGAATCGTATGGACATCGTGGCTGGTCCCACAACAATGCCAAGGCCGAACATAGCAGTGTGTCTACGGGTGCGGCCGGGATGCGATGCGCCAGCAACGCGCGCAAAGCTAGTGCGCGCCCTAGGTTTCGCCATACATGAAATGCCAATGCTTGAACGCCCGGCCGTAGCGCCTCTGGAACTTGTGGCATCAGATCTGCGCCGGACCTGCCTGCGCGTATTCCTGCTGTCACTTGGGCCACGGCCAGCATTTGACGCCAAAGGGGAATGAGGGCTTGCCCTTGCATCGTCGGTTTGCGGCTTGCCTCGGGCTCGTGCCGTGGCTTCGATTCATCGAGTTCTTTATTCATAAAAAAGCGCCTCAAGCCCAATAAATCGGGCGTGAGGCGCTATCGTAAGCGTAGCAAATCGCTTTATTCCGCAGAAGCCCCTTGGTTCGTCAGGTGATCTGCCGCATTCTCGCCCGCAAGTTCTGCGGCTTCTGCATCGGCAATGGCACGTCGCTCGGCTTCGTCCATGCTCTCGCGGGCCTTACGGGCATCGTGGTAGGCCAAACCGGTACCTGCAGGGATCAGGCGACCGACGATGACGTTTTCCTTCAGACCCCGCAACTCATCGCGCTTGCCCATGATGGCAGCCTCGGTCAGCACCCGGGTGGTTTCCTGGAAGGACGCCGCAGAAATGAACGAATCGGTCGACAAAGATGCCTTGGTAATACCCAGCAACAAGTTGGTGTAGGTCGCCGGCACCTTGTCTTCTGCGCGCAGGGCGTCGTTGGTGTTGAGCATTTCAGAGCGCTCAACCTGCTCGCCTGCGATATAGCTTGAATCACCAGCGTTTTCGACCACCACACGGCGCAGCATCTGGCGCACGATCACTTCAATGTGCTTGTCGTTGATCTTCACACCCTGCAAGCGGTACACATCCTGGACTTCGTCCACGATGTAGCGGGCCAATTCCTCGGCACCCAGCAGGCGCAAGATGTCCTGCGGGTCGGCCGGACCGTCCACCACTACTTCACCCTTGTTGACCACCTGGCCTTCGTGGACCAGCATGTTCTTTTCCTTGGGTACCAGTTCTTCCCAGACCTTGCCATCGGGATCAGTGATCTGCAAGCGAATCTTGCCTTTGGTTTCCTTGCCGAACGACACGGTGCCGGTGATCTCGGCCAACGTTCCTTTGTCCTTGGGCGTGCGGGCTTCGAAGAGCTCGGCCACGCGGGGCAGACCGCCGGTAATGTCACGGGTCTTCTGACCTTCGATTGGAATGCGGGCCAAGACTTCGCCGGGGCCTACGTCCTGGCCGTCGCGCACCTGAATCAGGGCACCCACGGGGAAGCCGATGGTCACGGAGTGGTCGGTCCCGGGGATCTTGACTTCGTTGCCAGAGGCGTCGATCAGCTTGACCTGGGGGCGCACCACCTTGGCGGCGCCGCGACGCTTGGGGTCGATCACCACCATGGTTGACAAGCCGGTGACTTCGTCCACCTGCTTGGCAACCGTCAGGCCCTCTTCCACGTTCTCGAAGTGCGCCTTACCGGCAAATTCGGTGATGATGGGGCGGGTCAGCGGATCCCAGTTCGCGAGGATAGTGCCCGCCTTGATGGCTTGGTCAGCCTTGACTGTCAGCACAGCGCCATACGGCACCTTGTGACGTTCGCGCTCGCGACCATGCTCGTCGTGGATGACGATCTCGCCGGAGCGAGCAATCACCACCAGTTCGCCTTTGCTGTTGGTTACGTAGCGCATGGTGGCGTTGAAGCCGATCATGCCGTTGGACTTGGCTTCCACACTCGATGCAATGGCAGCACGCGATGCGGCACCACCGATGTGGAAGGTGCGCATGGTCAGCTGCGTACCAGGTTCACCAATGGACTGGGCAGCAATCACACCCACGGCTTCGCCGAGGTTGATGAGGCCACCGCGGCCCAGGTCGCGACCGTAGCAACGAGCGCAAATGCCGTAGCGGGTCTCGCAGGTAAGCGCCGTGCGCACCTTGACTTCGTCGACCCCTGCGGCTTCCATTTCGTCGATGACATCTTCGTCCAAGATGACACCAGCGCCAACAATAACCGAACGGTTCTCAGGGTGCAGCACATCCTCAGCAGCGGTACGCCCCAGAATACGATCGCGCAGAGATTCAATCACCTCACCGCCTTCCACGATGGCGCGCATCTGGTAGCCGCCTTGCGTTCCGCAATCCTCTTCGGTAACGACCAGGTCTTGAGTTACATCCACCAAACGGCGGGTTAGGTAACCGGAGTTGGCGGTCTTCAAAGCAGTATCGGCCAGACCTTTACGGGCACCGTGAGTGGAGATGAAGTACTCCAACACGTTCAGGCCTTCTCGGAAGTTGGCGGTAATAGGCGTCTCGATGATGGAGCCATCAGGCTTGGCCATCAAGCCGCGCATACCTGCTACCTGGCGGATCTGGGCAGCGGAGCCGCGGGCACCGGAATCGGCCATCATGTAGATGGAGTTGAAGGACTCTTGCTGCACTTCGTTGCCATGGCGGTCGATCACGGTTTCCTTGGACAGCTTGGCCATCATCACCTTGGAAACTTCATCACCGGATTTGCCCCAGATGTCCACCACCTTGTTGTAGCGTTCGCCAGCAGTCACCAGACCGGAGACATACTGCTGCTCGATCTCTTTGACTTCCTTCTGCGCACGCTCAATGATGCCGTGCTTCTCGGCAGGCACCAGCATGTCGTCGATACAAATGGAGATACCGGCCTTGGTGGCCAGGCGGAAACCGCTTTGCAGCAGTTTGTCTGCGAACACCACCGTCTCCTTCAGGCCGCACTTGCGGAACGACACGTTGATGAGCTTGGAGATCTCTTTCTTCTTGAGCGCCTTGTTGATGTTGGCAAACGGCAATCCCTTGGGCAGGATCTCGGACAACAACGCGCGCCCCGCCGTGGTTTCCCACAGCTTGGTCGAGGACGTGAACTCACCAGTTTCTTTGTTCTTGGTCCACTCGGTCAGGCGAACGTTGATCTTGGCATTGAGCTCGACCTCGCCCGCATCGAAAGCGCGACGCACTTCGGATGTATCGGAGAAGATCAGACCTTCGCCCTTGCCATTGATACGCTCACGGGTCGTGTAGTACAGGCCCAGCACCACGTCCTGAGAAGGGACAATGGAAGGTTCCCCGTTGGCGGGGAACAGCACGTTGTTGGAAGCCAGCATCAGGGTACGGGCTTCCATCTGGGCTTCGATAGACAACGGCACGTGCACAGCCATCTGGTCACCGTCGAAGTCGGCGTTGAAGGCTGAGCAAACAAGCGGGTGCAGCTGGATGGCCTTTCCTTCGATCAAGATCGGCTCAAAGGCTTGGATACCCAGACGGTGCAGCGTAGGCGCACGGTTGAGCATCACAGGGTGCTCTTTGATCACCTCTTCCAAAATGTCCCACACCACCGGCGTGCCAGATTCGACTTCCTTTTTGGCCGCCTTGATGGTAGTGGCAATGCCCATAGTCTCCAAACGGGCGAAGATGAACGGCTTGAACAGCTCCAGCGCCATCAGCTTGGGCAGACCGCACTGGTGTAGCTTCAGGGTCGGGCCCACGGTAATCACGGAACGGCCCGAGTAGTCCACGCGCTTGCCCAGCAAGTTCTGGCGGAACCGACCGCTCTTGCCCTTGATCATGTCGGCCAAAGACTTGAGTGCACGCTTGTTGGCGCCCGTCATGGCCTTGCCACGGCGGCCGTTGTCCAGCAGGCTGTCCACGGCTTCCTGCAGCATGCGCTTTTCGTTGCGCGCAATGATTTCCGGGGCCTTCAATTCCAGCAAACGACGCAGACGGCTGTTGCGGTTGATGACGCGGCGGTACAGGTCGTTCAAGTCGGAGGTCGCGAAGCGGCCACCGTCCAGCGGCACGAGCGGACGCAGGTCCGGCGGCAGCACGGGCAGCACATCCAGCACCATCCATTCGGGCTTGATGCCGCTCTTCTTGAAGGCTTCCAGCACCTTGAGGCGCTTGGCGTTCTTCTTGATCTTGAGCTCGGAGCCGGTTAGATCATTGCGCAGCTTCTCGATCTCGCGTTCGATATCAATGTTCTGCAGCAGGTCCTTGATGCCCTCGGCACCCATCTTGGCCTGGAACTCGTCCCCATACTCCTTGAACTTGGCGTCGAAGTCGTCCTCGGACATGATGCTGAACTTCTTCAGCGGCGTCATGCCAGGGTCGGTGACGACATACGCTTCAAAGTACAACACCCGCTCGATGTCGCGCAGGGTCATGTCCAGCACCAGGCCCAGACGGCTCGGCAGCGACTTCAAGAACCAGATGTGGGCGCAAGGTGCAGCCAGGTCGATGTGGCCCATGCGCTCGCGACGCACTTTGGTCTGGGTCACTTCGACACCGCACTTCTCACAAATCACCCCACGGTGCTTCAAGCGCTTGTACTTGCCACACAGGCATTCGTAGTCTTTAATGGGGCCAAAGATCTTGGCGCAGAACAAACCATCGCGTTCGGGCTTGAAGGTCCGGTAGTTGATGGTTTCAGGCTTGCGTACTTCACCAAAAGACCAGGAACGAATCTTTTCGGGCGAGGCCATCCCGATCTTGATGGCTTCGAAGTGCTCGTCCGGCGTGAACTGCTTGAACAGGTCGAGTAATGATTTCATGGGTTAAATCCTTTTCTGCTGATCCGCGTTTCAGTTACGCTCGAGTTCGATATCGATGCCCAAGGAACGGATTTCCTTGACCAGCACGTTGAACGACTCTGGCATGCCAGCGTCGATCGAATGCTCGCCTTTGACGATGCTCTCGTAGACCTTGGTGCGACCCTGTACGTCGTCAGACTTGACGGTCAACATTTCCTGCAAGGTGTAGGACGCACCGTAGGCTTCCAGTGCCCACACTTCCATTTCACCGAAACGCTGACCACCGAACTGAGCCTTGCCTCCCAGCGGCTGCTGCGTCACAAGGCTGTACGGGCCGGTAGAGCGCGCATGCATCTTGTCGTCCACCAAATGGTGCAACTTCAGCACATGCATGTAGCCGACCGTGGTGGGGCGCTCGAACGGTTCGCCACTGCGACCATCGAACAGGTTCGCCTGCGTGCGCGTGGCAGTCAGGCCCTTGGCCTTGGCGATATCGTCCGGATAGGCCAGCTTGAGCATGCTGCGGATTTCATCTTCAGACGCGCCGTCGAACACGGGGGTGGCAAATGTCGCGCCGGTGGACAGATTGCCCGCCATCTCCACGACCTCGGCGTCGCTCAACTTGGACAGGTCTTCCTTGCGCCCCGGTCCGTTGTACAGCTGCTCCATAATGGCACGCAATTCGGCCGCTTTGGCTTCCTGCTGCAGCATGTCACCGATGCGCTGACCAATGCCTTTGCCGGCCCAACCCAGGTGCACTTCCAACACCTGCCCGACGTTCATACGCGACGGCACGCCCAGCGGATTCAGGACGATGTCGCACGGTGTGCCATCGGCCATGTACGGCATGTCTTCCACCGGTACGATCTTGGACACAACACCCTTGTTGCCGTGGCGACCAGCCATCTTGTCGCCGGGCTGCAGGCGGCGCTTGACCGCGATGTAGACCTTGACCATCTTGAGAACGCCAGCGGGCAACTCGTCACCTTGTGTGAGCTTCTTGCGCTTTTCTTCGAAGGCCAAGTCAAAGCTGTGGCGGGTCTGCTCTAGTGAGTTCTTGATGCTCTCCAACTGCGTCGCCACTTCGTCATCCGCCGGACGGATGTCGAACCAATGGAATTTGTCGACGGAGGCAAGGTAGGCCTTATCCAGCTTGGTTCCCTTGGCCAGCTTCTGCGGACCGCCGTTGGCGAGCTTGCCAACTAGCAGTTTCTCGATGCGGTCAAATGCGTCGGCTTCGACGATGCGCAACTGGTCGTTCAGGTCCAGACGGAAGCGCTTGAGCTCGTCGTCAATGATCTGCTGCGCACGACGGTCGCGTTGGATGCCTTCGCGGGTGAAGACTTGTACGTCGATGACGGTCCCTTGCGACCCCTGGTCCACGCGCAGCGAGGTGTCCTTCACATCGGACGCCTTTTCGCCAAAGATGGCGCGCAAAAGCTTCTCCTCCGGAGTCAGCGTAGTCTCGCCCTTGGGCGTGACCTTACCCACCAAAGTGTCGCCCGGCTGGACCTCAGCACCGATGTAGATGATGCCGGACTCGTCGAGTCGGTTGAGCTGCTGTTCGCTCAGATTGGGAATGTCGCGGGTGATTTCTTCAGCACCGAGCTTGGTGTCACGCGCCATCACCACCAATTCCTCGATGTGGATAGAGGTGTAGCGGTCGTCGGCGACCACGCGCTCCGAGATCAAGATCGAGTCTTCGAAGTTGTAGCCGTTCCAGGGCATGAAAGCCACCAGCATGTTCTGACCCAACGCCAATTCGCCCAGATCGGTCGACGCGCCGTCAGCGATCACGTCGCCCTTGTCCAGGATGTCGCCTTTCTTAACGATAGGTCGCTGGTGAATGTTGGTGTTTTGATTGGAGCGCTGGTACTTGATCAGGTTGTAGATGTCCACGCCCACTTCGCCCGCTTGCGCTTCGGCATCGTTCACGCGGATCACCACGCGGGTGGCGTCCACATAGTCCACGACCCCGCCGCGATTCGCGGTGACGACAGTGCCCGAGTCAATGGCTGCAACTCGTTCGATACCGGTTCCCACAAAGGCCTTTTCAGGACGCAGAACAGGAACCGCCTGGCGCTGCATGTTCGCGCCCATCAGTGCACGGTTGGCATCATCGTGCTCCAGGAATGGCACCAGCGAAGCTGCCACCGACACGATCTGCGATGGGGACACGTCCATGTACTGGATACGGTCTGGTCCGCACAGAATGGATTCGCCTTTCTCGCGGGCTGACACCAGGTCACCGGTCAGCTTGCCGTCTTTGTCCAAAGTGGCATTGGCTTGGGCGATGACGTATTTGCCCTCTTCGATGGCCGACAGGTAGTCTATTTCGTTGGTCACCTTGCCATCGACGACGCGACGGTACGGCGTCTCGATAAATCCATACTCGTTGAGGCGGGCGTACAGGGCCAGCGAATTGATTAGGCCGATGTTGGGGCCTTCCGGGGTCTCGATGGGGCACACGCGCCCATAGTGGGTGACGTGCACGTCGCGGACCTCGAAGCCGGCGCGTTCGCGCGTCAGACCGCCCGGACCCAGGGCCGAGACGCGGCGCTTGTGCGTGATCTCGGACAGCGGGTTGGTTTGGTCCATGAATTGGGAGAGCTGCGAGGCACCGAAAAACTCTTTGAGCGCCGCAGAGATCGGCTTGGAGTTGATCAGGTCGTGCGGCATCAGGGGCTCTTGCTCGGCCTGACCCAGACGCTCTTTGACGGCCTTTTCAATGCGGGCCAAGCCGGTGCGGTACTGGTTCTCGGCCAGTTCACCCACGCAACGCACACGGCGGTTACCCAGGTGGTCGATGTCATCGACATCCCCATGACCATTGCGCAGGTCCACGAGGATCTTTACAACGGCCAGGATGTCTTCGTTCGTCAAAACTTTCGGGCCGGTTGATTCAGCGCGACCCATCTTTGCGTTGAACTTCATACGCCCCACGCGGGAGAGGTCGTAGGTGTCCGGGTTGTAGAACAGGCGCTGGAACAACGCTTGCACAGCGTCTTCGGTGGGGGGTTCGCCGGGGCGCATCATGCGGTAGATGGCCACACGCGCAGCGAATTCGTCCACCGTCTCATCCGTCCGCAAGGTCTGCGAAATGTAGGCACCTTGGTCAAGCTCATTGGTGTAAATGCATGGCAGATCTTCGACTCCAGCCAGACGCAGTTTCTTCAACAAGGCTTCGGTAAGCTCCTCGTTGGCTTTGGCGACGATTTCCCCAGTATCCGAATCCACAATGTTCTTGGCTACGACGCGCCCGATAAGGAAATCTTCCGGCACACTGATATGCGTGGTTGCGGACTGTTCCAGTTCGCGGGTGTGGCGGGCGGTGACACGTTTGTCCTTTGCCACAACCACCTTGCCACTCTTGTCGGTAATGTCAAAGCGCGCTACCTCACCGCGCAGCCGCTCCGGCACAAAAGCCATTTGCGCGCCACTGTCCATGAGCCGGAAGCTATCGTTGACAAAGAAGTTTTCCAAGATAGCTTCATTGTTCAAACCAATGGCCTTGAGCAATATGGTCACCGGCATCTTGCGACGGCGGTCCACACGGAAATAGAGCAAATCTTTGGGATCAAACTCGAAGTCAAGCCAGGAACCGCGATAGGGGATGATTCGTGCGGAAAATAGTAGTTTTCCAGAGCTGTGGGTTTTGCCCTTATCGTGCTCGAAGAAAACACCGGGCGAACGATGTAGCTGCGAGACAATCACGCGCTCGGTGCCGTTGATGATGAAAGAGCCTTTGTTCGTCATCAGGGGCACTTCGCCCATGTAGACCTCTTGCTCTTTGACTTCCTTGACAACCTTGTTCTGGGCTGTCGAAGACTCTCGGTCATAAATGATGAGTTGCACTTTTGCGCGCACGGCGGAGGCAAACGTCAGTCCACGGGTCTGGCATTCCCGCACATCGAACGCGGGCTTGGCAAGGCTGTACTCCAGGTATTTCATTTCGACATAGCCGTTGTGCGAAACGATGGGGAACGCAGCTTCAAATGCAGCTTGCAACCCTTCAGACGTGCGCTTCTTCGGAGGCACATCTGCCTGCAAAAAGGCGGTGTACGCGTCTTTTTGCATCTGAAGCAAGTAAGGGATGTCGAGCACGCTGTCGCGGTTACCAAAATTTTTGCGAATCCGCTTGCGTTCTGTGTATGTGTAAGCCATTAGATCTCCGGGCAAAGACTAAAGGAACCTGGGGTCCTAGGCGACTGTGACACCGAGCTTTCGCTGGGCATGGCTTGGTGATTGGCCACTACCAATCTCTGGCGGACGACTGCGCCTTGCACGCAGCCCGATCCAAGGCATCTTCTGCAGTCGGGGTCAGAAGACACAAGAAAACCGTGATTCACACTATTTTCTTGTGTGCTCTTACAAGCAACAAAGGCTGGAGGCCCTGTTCGGCACCTCCAGCCCCGCACGCGCAGTCGATTACTTGAGTTCGACCTTGGCGCCCGCTTCTTCCAGCTTCTTCTTGGCAGCTTCGGCGTCGGCCTTGGAAATGCCTTCCTTGACGTTCTTGGGTGCGCCGTCGACCAGGTCCTTGGCTTCCTTCAGACCCAGGCCGGTGATTTCGCGCACAGCCTTGATGACGGAGACCTTGTTGGCGCCCGCTTCGGTCAGCACCACGTTGAATTCGGTCTTCTCTTCAGCGGCAGCGGCGCCAGCGCCAGCGCCAGCAGCAGCGGGAGCGGCCATGGCAGCTGCGCTCACACCAAACTTCTCTTCGATGGCTTTCACCAGGTCGTTGAGTTCCATGACCGTCATGCTGTCCAGCGCGGTCAAAAATGCGTCTTTATCGAATGCCATTTTGATTTCCTAACAATATTGGTTACTACGGGCCAGTCGCCGATCAGGCGGCAGCCTCTGCGGGTTCGCCACGCTTTTCCGCCAATGCGGCCAGCACGCGGGCTGTACGCGAAATGGGGGATTGCATCAGGCCCAGCAATTGCGCCAACAACACTTCCTTGGAAGGGATGCTTGCGAGTTGCTTCACGCCGTTCACGTCCAGGGCCTTGCCTGCAAATGCACCACCGCGAATGACCAACTTGTCGTTGGTCTTCGCGAAGTCAGCCACTACCTTAGCGGCAGCCACTGCATCGACAGAAAAGCCATAGATCAGCGGACCGGTCATCTGGTCGGCCACCACCTCAAACGAGCTTCCGGCTACAGCACGGCGAGCCAGCGTGTTCTTCAACACACTCAGGGTCACACCGTTGCTGCGGGCGTTGGCACGCAACTGGGTCATGGCAGCAACCGTGATGCCGCGGTATTCCGCCATCACGAGCGTTTGAGCTTGAGCGGCGAGGCTGGTCACTTCGGTAATGACCGCTTCTTTCTCACTGCGATTCAGACTCAAGGTCTACTCCTTTACATGCACTTTGCAGCGAATTGCCACTTAGTGCTCCACATTGCAGCGACCAACTGTTAACAGAACTTGCATTCCATCGGCAGCGGGATCGCCATCTGCGTTGGCCATTAAGTGCAGTTACCTGCACACCAACGGTCTTGGATGACCTGCCAGGGAATAAACCCCAGCAGCCCACCACTCTTGGGCACCTCTTTATTCAAGAGGCATCCAGATTCTTCGCGATTACGCCGCGATGGAAGGAATGTCCACACGGACACCCACACCCATAGTTGACGAGACCGCCACTTTGCGCAAATACACGCCCTTGCTCGAAGCCGGCTTGGCTTTGTTCAAGGCATCCACCAAGGCGGCGAGGTTGCCTTGTAGCTGGGATGCGTCAAAGGACCGACGGCCAATGGTGGCATGCACAATGCCGGCCTTGTCAACGCGAAACTGCACTTGACCAGCCTTGGCATTCTTCACAGCAGTTGCCACGTCCGGCGTCACGGTGCCCACCTTCGGGTTAGGCATCAAACCGCGGGGGCCCAGAATCTGACCCAGGGTACCCACGATACGCATTGCGTCAGGGGCAGCAATGACCACGTCAAATGGCATGTTGCCAGCCTTGACCTGGGCAGCCAAATCGTCCATGCCAACCACATCAGCACCAGCGGCCTTGGCTTCTTCGGCCTTGGCACCTTGGGCGAACACGGCTACGCGCTTGGTCTTGCCCGTGCCGTTAGGCAGAACAACAGCGCCACGCACCACTTGGTCAGACTTCTTGGCATCCACGCCCAGTTGTACAGCCACATCGATGGACTCATCAAACTTTGCGTTGGCGAATTCCTTCACGAGCGTCAACGCGTCGGCAAAGCTGTACAGCTTGGTACTGTCGATCTTGCCCACTTGGGTTTTTTGTTTTTTGGTCAACTTGGCCATTTACACGCCCTCCACATTCACGCCCATGGAACGGGCGGAACCAGCGATGGTACGAACTGCCGCATCCAGATCCGCAGCTGTCATGTCCTTCATTTTGGTCTTGGCGATTTCTTCCAACTGCGCACGCGTAATCTTGCCGACCTTGTCGCTGTGCGGACGTGCCGAGCCCTTGTCCAGCTTGATCGCCTTCTTGATCAGCACGGTTGCAGGCGGCGTCTTGATGACGAAGGTGAAGCTCTTGTCTGCAAAAGCGGTAATCACGACGGGCAAAGGCAGGCCGGGTTCGACACCCTGCGTCTGCGCGTTGAACGCCTTGCAGAATTCCATGATGTTCAAACCACGCTGACCGAGCGCAGGGCCGATCGGTGGGGACGGATTGGCTTTACCAGCTGGTACTTGCAGCTTGATGAAGCCGACGATTTTCTTCGCCATGTTTGCTCCTTACGGGTAATGACGCCTTGCGACTGAAACATTCAGCGCGCAGCTCCCCGGGGTTAACGACTCTTGGATAAAGGTCCGCGCCGAGTCGGGAAGCGCGAACCCAAAACTAACAAACCAACCAACAAGCAATCAGATGGGGGCAGAGCGCATCGCCTACGGCGACTGGTCCGACCCCAAAGGTCAGGTCTTTTCGATCTGCGAGAACTCCAGTTCGACCGGAGTCGAACGCCCGAAAATGGTTACCGCAACGCGCACCTTGTTTTTCTCGTAGTTGACGTCTTCGACCGAACCGTTGAAGTCTGTGAATGGGCCTTCTTTAACTCGAACCAACTCGCCGACAACAAATTCGACTTTATGGCGAGGTTTTTCGGTACCTTCCTGCATCTGGCTGACGATTTTCATCACTTCAGCCTCAGAAATAGGTGCCGGACGATTCTTTGCACCGCCAACAAATCCAGTCACTTTGTTGGTGTGCTTGATCAGATGCCAGGTATCGTCATCCATCACCATCTCAACAAGGACGTATCCTGGAAAAAACTTTCGTTCGGTCGTCCGCTTTTGGCCATTGCGGACCTCGACCACTTCTTCCATCGGAACCAGTATGCGGCCGAATTTGCTCTGCATGCCTGCGCGTGCAATGCGCTCCAGAATGTTTCGCTCGACCGCTTTCTCCATTCCTGAGTAGGCGTGCACCACATACCAACGCAAGTCAGGATTTGTCGTTGCCGGAGCGCCCATCGCGACCGTCGTTTCTTGAGCGTCCATTATTTATTTCCACCCCAAAATCAGGTCGTAAAAAACCCACTCAAGTGTTTTGTCTGTGCCCCACAAGAAAACGGCCATCACAACGACAAAGGCAAAAACATAAGCCGTCATTTGCATGGATTCCTTCCGGGTAGGCCACACGACTTTCTTGACTTCACGCGACGAGTCGCGCCCAAAGGCAATCAATTGGCGCCCATACTCCGAAACCAGAAAAACGGCAACCGATCCCCCAAGACCCACTAACAATGCAGCCCACTGGACCCATGCACCTTGCTGACCCAGCAAGTAATAGGCAACCAGACCGGCTACCAGCAATGCAAACGCCGCTGCCAGCTTTGCCCTATCCGCACCCGTGTTTACGGTTTCAATTTGTGTCGTGGCCATCTTAAATTTGCAAAATACTCATTCAACCCACTAGACGCCAAAGCCCGCTACACCGTAGCGGGCCTTTGCAACGCACCGGTAGTAATCCTACCGGTTGGCAGGGGCAGTAGGAATCGAACCTACAACCTTCGGTTTTGGAGACCGACGCTCTGCCAATTGAGCTATACCCCTACTTTCTAGTCAGTTTCAAGCGATGATTTTTGCCACGACACCCGCACCCACGGTACGGCCACCTTCACGGATTGCGAAGCGCAGGCCTTCTTCCATGGCGATTGGAGCGATCAACTTGACAGTGATGGAGACGTTGTCGCCCGGCATCACCATTTCTTTACCTTCGGGCAACTCGATCGCACCCGTCACGTCCGTGGTGCGGAAGTAGAACTGGGGACGGTAGTTGTTGAAGAAAGGCGTGTGACGGCCGCCTTCGTCCTTGGACAGAACGTAGACCTCACCGGTGAAGTGGGTATGGGGCTTGATGGAGCCGGGCTTGCACAGCACTTGGCCGCGCTCGACTTCTTCACGCTTGGTGCCGCGCAGCAAGATACCCACGTTGTCGCCAGCCTGGCCTTGGTCGAGCAACTTGCGGAACATTTCCACGCCGGTGCAGGTGGTCTTGACAGTGTCTTTGATACCAACGATTTCGATTTCTTCGCCGACTTTGACCACACCGCGCTCAACGCGACCAGTCACCACAGTACCACGACCGGAGATGGAGAAGACGTCTTCCACGGGCATGAGGAAGGCACCGTCCACGGCACGCTCGGGGGTGGGGATGTAGCTGTCCAGGGCGTCGGCAAGCTTCATGATGGCGCCTTCGCCGAGGTCGCCCTTGTCGCCTTCCATGGCGAGTTTGGCCGAACCACGGATGATGGGGGTGTCGTCGCCGGGGAATTCGTACTTGGACAGGAGTTCACGTACTTCCATTTCGACGAGTTCGAGCAGTTCTTCGTCGTCGACCATGTCGCACTTGTTCAGAAAGACGATGATGTAGGGCACGCCCACCTGGCGGGCCAGCAGGATGTGCTCGCGGGTCTGGGGCATGGGGCCGTCGGCAGCGGAGCAGACCAGGATGGCGCCGTCCATCTGGGCAGCGCCAGTGATCATGTTCTTCACATAGTCAGCGTGTCCAGGGCAGTCGACGTGGGCGTAGTGGCGGTTGGCCGTTTCGTATTCGACGTGCGCGGTGTTGATGGTGATGCCGCGTGCCTTTTCTTCGGGGGCAGCGTCGATCTGATCGTAGGCCTTGGCCTGGCCACCAAACTTGGCAGCCAGCACAGTGGTGATCGCAGCGGTCAGGGTGGTCTTGCCATGGTCCACGTGGCCAATGGTGCCGACGTTAACGTGCGGCTTGGTTCGTGTGAATTTCTCTTTTGCCATTT
>JAYRUL010000051.1:0-18234 GCA_041919095.1 Rhodoferax sp.
ATCGACGTGGTCATGATTTCTAACCTGCTGATCATGGTTATCGTGGGCGGATACGAAACCTTCGTATCACGAATGAATCTGGACGAACACCCTGACCAGCCTGAATGGCTGAGTCACGTGAACGCTTCGGTTCTCAAGGTCAAGCTAGCCATGTCTATCATTGGCATCAGCTCTATTCATCTGTTGAAGACCTTCATCAATGCGGCCAACTACGACGAAAAAGTGTTGATTTGGCAAACCGTGATTCACGTCGCTTTCTTGTTGTCTGCCATGGCAATCGCCTACACGGACAAAATCATGTCATCGACTGCCACACCACCGAAACACTAATTGGGAGTTCTATATGACCACCATCCGCCAAGAAGACCTGATCGAATCCGTCGCCGCTGCACTGCAGTACATCAGCTACTACCACCCGACCGACTACATTGAGCACCTGGCCCGCGCCTACGCCGTCGAGCAAAGCCCAGCGGCCAAGGACGCGATGGCCCAGATTCTGACCAACAGCAAAATGTCGGCCATGGGCCACCGCCCCATCTGCCAGGACACCGGCATCGTCAACGTGTTCCTGAAAGTGGGCATGAATGTGCGCTGGGAAGGATTTAGCGGCAGCCTGGAAGACGCCGTGAACGAAGGCGTGCGCCGTGGTTACAACTACGCCGAAAACATGCTGCGCGCCAGCGTGGTTGCCGACCCGCAGTTTGCCCGCAAGAACACCAAGGACAACACCCCGGCCGTCATCTTCACCGAGATCGTGGCAGGCGACCAAGTGGACGTGACCGTGGCCGCCAAGGGTGGCGGCTCCGAGAACAAGTCAAAGATGATCATGATGAACCCCAGCGACAACCTGGTCGACTGGGTGCTCAAGACTGTGCCCACCATGGGCGCGGGCTGGTGCCCGCCGGGCATGCTGGGCATCGGCATTGGCGGCACCATGGAAAAAGCCGCCCTGCTAGCCAAGGAAAGCCTGATGGACGAGTTGGACATGTACCAACTGCAAGCCAAGGCCGCCAAGGGTGAGAAGCTCACCCAGGTGGAAGAGCTTCGCCTGGAGCTGTTTGAGAAGGTCAACGCCTTGGGCATTGGCGCGCAGGGCCTGGGCGGCCTGACCACCGTGCTGGACGTGAAAATCAAGATGTATCCCACGCACGCCGCCAGCAAGCCCGTGGCCATGATCCCTAACTGCGCCGCCACCCGCCACGCCCACTTCGTGATGGACGGCTCCGGCCCGGTGTACCTGGAAGCCCCGAGCCTGGACCTGTGGCCCAAGGTGGACTGGACGCCCAACACCGAAACCAGCAAGCGTGTGGACCTGAACAGCCTGACCAAGGAAGAAGTGGCCAGCTGGAAGCCAGGCCAGACTCTGCTGCTCAACGGCAAGATGCTCACAGGCCGCGACGCTGCGCACAAGCGCATCCAGGACATGCTGGCCAAGGGCGAGAAGCTGCCCGTGGACTTCACCAACCGCGTGATCTACTACGTCGGCCCCGTGGACCCGGTGCGTGACGAAGTGGTAGGCCCCGCCGGCCCCACCACCGCCACCCGCATGGACGGCTTCACCGACATGATGCTGGCCCAAACCGGGTTGATTGCCATGGTGGGCAAGGCCGAGCGCGGCCCGGTGGCCATCGAATCCATCAAGAACCACCGATCCGCCTACCTCATGGCCGTGGGCGGTGCCGCCTACCTGGTGTCCAAGGCCATCAAGGGTGCCAAGGTGGTGGGATTTGCCGACCTCGGCATGGAAGCCATCTACGAATTTGACGTGGTCGACATGCCCGTGACCGTGGCGGTAGACGCCGGTGGCACCAGCGCCCACATCACCGGCCCAGCTGAGTGGCAAAAGCGTATCGCCACGGGCGAGTTCAAAAGCATTGCAATTATCGAAAATTGATGAACTGAGTGAAAGCCTTTGCTTTGCGGCCCATCGGTGTCTTTGATAGCGGTGTCGGTGGTTTAAGTGTTTTGCGTGCATTGCACGCTGAGATGCCGTGGGAACGCTTCATTTACGTGGGCGACAGTGGTCACGCACCGTATGGTGAGCGTGACGATGGTCACGTAGCGTCTCGCTCGCATGCAATAGCTGACTATCTCATTGGTACCCATCAGATCAAAGCCTTGGTCGTAGCGTGCAATACGGCCACGGCTGCAGCGATCAAGGATCTTCGGCGCCGCTATCCAAATTTGACAGTGGTCGGAATCGAACCAGCGCTCAAACCGGCCGCCGCCGCCAGTCAGACGAAAAGAGTCGGCGTTATGGCGACGCGGGGAACACTCAACAGCAGCAAGTTTCAGTCACTTCTAGCAAGCCAGCAGGGCCAGGCCACTTTTGTCCTGCAACCATGCGATGGATTGGCCGCTGCTATCGAGGCACAAGATGCAGGAGAAATTCAGGCACTTTGCGCCGGTTACACAAGAAACATGGGGCAGTTCGGCACTGACCTAGGACAAATGGATGCTTTGGTTTTGGGATGCACGCACTATCCCTTCATTGAAGCCATTCTGCGTGCGCAGATTGCGACGCCAATTCCGTTCTTCGAAGGTGGTGCCCCGGTTGCGCGTCAGACCCATCGGCTACTGCAAGCAGCACATCAGCTGGCTCCCGAATCACCAAGCGACTTCACCTCGACGACTTACTTCAGCACTGGACATGAATTGGATCTGCAAAAGGCCGTATGGCGCTGGCTGCATTGCAAAGCCGCAGTGAACACGCTGTCAGTCTGAATCCGGAAAAAACTGGCCTGTCCGGAGGGGATCGAACCCCCGACCCACAGCTTAGAAGGCTGTTGCTCTATCCAACTGAGCTACGGACAGAAGGCCCTAGCCGATTAAATGGTCGGGGCGAAAGGATTCGAACCTTCGACCCTCTGCTCCCAAAGCAGATGCGCTACCAGACTGCGCTACACCCCGACAGCCTTCCATTCTAACCCCATACGGGACAGCAACGAAGCAACTACACTGCATTTCCATGACCGTCGTCTCTGTACCATTGCCGTGGCTTGAACCCGGCGATTCGTTTCCACCAACTGAAAACGCTTGGGGACGCCATTCAGATGCACCTGGGCTACTAGCAGCAGGGGGTGATTTGACAGTGTCTACCCTCACAAGAGCCTATTCCGAAGGTATTTTTCCCTGGTTTAGCCAGGGGCAACCGATCCTTTGGTGGAGTCCCGATCCGAGAATGGTTTTGCAGACCGATCGATTCAGGCTGCACCGTTCGTTGCGCAAGATTCTGCATCGGTTCTGTACCAGTCCCGACCATGAAATCCGCATTGACACCGCGTTTTCCAACGTCATCATGCAATGCTCCCAAGTTCCAAGAGGACGGCAGACGGGTACGTGGATATTGCCCAAAATGGTCGACGCTTACATCCATCTTCACAGCGCTGGTTTTGCGCACAGCGTAGAAACCTGGATTCAAAACCGGCTGGTTGGCGGCTTGTACTGTGTAGCAATTGGCAAAGCAGTTTACGGAGAGTCGATGTTTGCCCTGGAAAACGACGCATCCAAGATCGCACTGGCCGCATTGGTCGCCTTCTGTCGTGCGCATGGCATAGACCAGATCGATTGCCAGCAAAATACCAACCACCTTGCCTCCCTTGGCGCTGGAGAAATGCCACGTGCGCGCTTCTTGGAACGAATGACCTCGGCTCAAGTCGAACCCAGTCCCTCTTGGAAGTTCTCCACCCTATACTGGGACCACGTATTGCACAAGCCGCATACCTCGCAGTGACTGATCTTCACGACCTTCCACTTCAAACGCTACAGTTTTACGCGACCGCGCCGTACGACTGTAGTTATCTGCCTGGACAGATGGCGCGCTCGCAAGTGGCAACCCCCAGCCACCTCATCAACAACTCAACCTATTCCAGCTTGGTCACGCGTGGCTTTAGGCGCAGTGGAATGTTCACCTACCGTCCACACTGTGACGGGTGCGGGGCATGTATTCCGCTACGGGTTGTCGCTGCATCGTTCGTTCCGAATCGCAGCCAGCGCAGGGCTTGGTCTCGCCATCAAACGCTTTCAGCACGCGTGCTTGGTCTCGGATTTGTGCCCGAACATTACGAGCTGTATCTGCGCTACCAAAACAGCCGCCATCCCGGTGGGGGTATGGACGAAGACAGCATTGACCAATACACACAGTTCTTGCTCCAAAGTCGGGTGAATTCTCGTTTGGTTGAGTTTCGCGAACTGACACCTACGGGCCAACGCGGCGCCCTCAAGATGGTTTCAATCCTTGATGTATTGGACGACGGCATTTCAGCGGTTTACACTTTTTATGAACCGCAAGAGTCCGCAAGTTTTGGCACCTACAACGTGCTTTGGCAGGTGCAACAGGCGCAGCGACTGGGCCTACCTTATGTGTATCTGGGCTACTGGATCGAGGCTAGTTCCAAAATGCGCTACAAGGCCAAATTTCAGCCGGTCGAGCTATTCATTAATGGCATATGGCAGCGAAGCCAGGAAGCGGTACAAAACTCAAGCAGCGAGTCATTCCAAAATCCCTCCAGGGGTACGGGATAATCGAAGGCTATGACAAGAAAAACTACCGATATCGGCAACAAGCCGGCAGTTCAAGTCATTGAGCGAATGTTTGCACTCATTGACGTATTGGCTTCCCGAGAAGAGGCCATGAGTTTGAAAGACATCAGTGAGCGAACCGGCCTGCATCCCTCAACCGCTCACCGCATATTGAACGACCTAGCCTGCGGGCGCTTCGTCGATCGAACACAGCCCGGAAGTTATCGCCTTGGGATGCGATTGTTGGAGCTGGGCAATCTGGTCAAAGGTCGCCTTAACGTGCGCGATGCAGCGGTAGGTCCCATGCGTGAGTTACACAAGTTGACTTCGCAGCCCGTCAGCTTGAGCGTTCGCCAAGGCGACGAGATTGTCTACATAGAGCGTGCTTTTAGCGAACGCTCGGGTATGCAAGTGGTGCGCGCCATCGGTGGTCGTGCCCCCCTTCATTTGACTTCGGTCGGAAAGCTATTTCTCTCAGCCGATGATCCTCAAGGAATTCGCGCCTATGCGGTACGCACCGGATTGCAGGGGCATACGCGCAACAGCATCACCCAAGTGGAAGCGTTGGAGCGGGAGCTGGGCAAAGTACGTCAATATGGCTTAGCGACGGATAACGAAGAGTTGGAATTGGGCGTGAGATGCATGGCTGCCGGTATCTACGACGACCAAAACAAACTGGTAGCCGGTCTCTCAATTTCAGCGCCATCCGAGCGACTGGATGAAGCTTGGTTTCCTCGTCTGAAGGACACTGCGCGCGCCATTTCCAGCGCGCTCGGCTGCCGAAGCAGCGCGCCGTAGCCTACCTCTTATTGGCCCCAATCAGTCAAAATTGGTTTTTCAATGAATCAACACTGGCCAGCGGTGCTACCCGCGCAGGGGTCGTAGCCTCTACCCAGCGCTTAACGCGTTCGGCATCAGCTATGCGGCTGAGTTTCCCTGCCGAATCGAGAAAGACCATGATGATCTTTCGACCGGCAACCTTGGCTTGCATGACCAGACACTGACCGGCTTCGCTGATGTACCCCGTCTTTTGAAGGCCAATATCCCAAGACGGGTTCTTCACGAGACGGTTCGTATTGTTAAATTGCAGGGTTCTCTTGCCTATGGCAACCTGATGTCCCGTCGAGGTGGATAGTTCTCGCAACAAGTCGTCGCTAGATGCATAGCCAACCAGTGTTGCCAGGTCTTTCGCACTCGCTTGATTTTTACTGCTCAAACCGGTTGGTTCGACGTAATGGGTGTCATTCATCCCCAAAGCTTTGGCTTTGGCATTCATGAGAGCCACAAAGACGCTCAAACCGCCAGGGTATGTACGCCCCAGCGCATTGGCAGCTCGGTTTTCACTTGACATCAATGCCAAATGCAGAAGCTCCCCCCGGGAGAGTTCAGTTCCAACACGTAACCTTGATGTCGTACCCTTCTCGGTATCGATGTCCTCCTGCGTAATCAGAATCATTTCATCCATCGGAAGCTTGGCCTCACTGATCAACACACCAGTCATCAATTTGGTGATAGATGCGATGGGCAATACAGCTTGTTCATTCTTGCTTAGAAGAACCTCTTGCGTCTCTTGATCAACGACCAGTGCGACGCTCGATTTCAAGGCGAGTGCGTCACTCGCGGAATGCAAGCCCGCCAACTTTCCAAAAGAGGGGGCCTTGGCCGCCACTGGCAGCGTACGCACTGCAACCGGCTTGCGCGCTGCCTTGCCTTTGACTTTGGGCTTTACTTTGGTGACCACGCTTTTCTTCGTCGCGCCGCGCTGTGTTGACGCTTCAACATGCCCCGCCGTAACCAACAACGCAAACGTCGCAACGGTTACACCCCAGCGAAAAAAACTAAGTGTCATGGCGCTCCAATCGGTGGGAGAACGCAAAAAAACGTACTTCATCCCACTCAAGAATTTGGCGCTAGTTTATACAAAACTATCGCCAAATCAAGCACTTGCAAGGGAAAGTTCAACAAAAACCAATAGCATCCCTCAGGTCTAGCCCTGCGCAGCGACACGCTCTGCCTTACTGGTGAGCTTATTCAGTGCGCTGAGATAGGCCTTTGCAGAAGCCACAATGATGTCGGGATCTGCGCCAACGCCGTTCACCACGCGCCCACTGTTCTGCAACCGCACTGTCACTTCGCCCTGACTTTCGGTAGATCCACTGATGGCATTCACGGAGTACAACACCATTTCTGCACCGCTCTGCACGTGAGCCTCAATCGCCTTGAGCGATGCATCGACAGCCCCGTTTCCCTCCGAAAAACTACGGACTTCGTTTCCCGCATCGGTGAACACAATGGTTGCGTGCGGACGCTCACCGGTTTCACTGTGCTGTGACAGGGAAACAAACCCATACTGCTCGCCTACGTGGGCACTGTCTTCATCACTGACCAACGCCAAGATGTCCTCGTCAAAGATCTCACTCTTACGATCAGCCAGCTCTTTAAAGCGCGAAAACGCATGGTTGATTTCGCTCTCGCTCTCCAATTCCACGCCCAACTCCTGCAATCGCTGCTTGAACGCGTTTCGTCCGCTAAGTTTGCCAAGCACGATCTTGTTGTTGGACCAACCCACATCCTCGGCACGCATGATTTCGTAGGTGTCCCGCGCCTTGAGCACACCGTCTTGGTGAATGCCGGAAGCATGTGCGAAGGCATTTGCCCCGACCACTGCCTTGTTCGGTTGGACAACAAATCCGGTGGTCTGGCTCACCATGCGACTGGCAGCCAGAATATGTCGCGTGTCGATTCCGACTTCCAGTCCAAAGTAGTCCTTGCGCGTCCTAATGGCCATCACCACTTCTTCCAGGCTGCAATTTCCAGCACGTTCGCCCAAGCCATTGATCGTGCATTCAATCTGCCGCGCTCCACCAATCTTCACGCCTGCAAGCGAATTTGCAACTGCCATACCCAGATCATTGTGGCAGTGAACCGACCAAACGGCCTTATCCGAATTGGGAATGCGTTCGCGCAGGGTTTTGAGAAAACTTCCGTACAACTCGGGGATCGCATAGCCTACGGTGTCAGGCACATTGATCGTGGTAGCTCCTTCTTCGATAACGGCCTCCAGTACCCTGCAAAGAAAATCCGGGTCACTGCGGTAGCCATCCTCGGGACTGAACTCAACATCTGCAACCAGGTTTCGCGCAAAACGAACTGCTGACCTTGCTTGTTCGTACACCTGATCCGGCGTCATACGCAACTTCTTTTCCATATGCAGGGGTGAAGTTGCAATGAAGGTGTGAATGCGCGCGCGATTGGCTGCACGAAGTGCCTCCGCAGCCCTTGCGATATCACGATCATTGGCTCTTGACAGCGAACAAATCGTGGAATCTTTGATGTGACTGGCTATCAGCTGCACGGCTTCAAAGTCACCATTGGAACTGGCCGCAAATCCTGCTTCAATCACATCCACCTTGAGACGTTCCAGCTGCCGGGCAATGCGCAGTTTTTCGTCACGGGTCATGGAAGCGCCCGGAGACTGCTCGCCATCACGTAAGGTCGTATCAAAAATAATCAATTTATCGGACATCTTGGTACTCCAGTTGATTTCTCATTAACCCGCAACCGAAAGAGACACCATCAAAAGAAAAGGCCCGTTGCGAGTGCTAACGGGCCTTTGTGTACTCGCGCGTGCGCTACCTCTTTCGCCCGTGGTGGGGTAGGGATAGTCGTAGCAGCGAAGCAAAGTGGTGCATGACATCAATGTACCACAGTTGGCATAAGCTGGAAGACACCCTCGACAGGGTGAACAGGCACGCTACTTGTGAAGACCACGTTCCTCGGGCTCATCGGTAGAAATGCTCACAACACTGGTGGGCATACCGCGAGTCTTGCGCCACACGTAGACCGCATAGCCACTCAGTCCGTACGCGATGAACACGCCGAACAACACCGTTGGCGGATCGATATTCACGATCGCAATAAAGAGAACAATGGCCACAATTACCGCGAACGGAACGCTGCGTTTCATGTGCACATCTTTAAAGCTATAGAACGGTAGATTGGTCACCATTGTTAGCCCCGCATATAGCGCGAGGAAAAAGGCAATCCACGGCACCGGCAGGTTCAAACCGCCAACCGGCAGCATTCCATTGCCGCGAACGCCGTTTTCCGTCAGCAGCCAAACGAATCCAGCAACCAAGGCTGCGGCTGCGGGCGAGGGCAACCCTTGAAAATAGCGCTTGTCCACCACACCAGTGTTGACGTTAAAGCGTGCCAGACGCAAAGCAGCGCAAGCACAGTAGACAAAGGCCGCAATCCAGCCCCACCGTCCAATCCCCTGCAGGGCCCAAACGTAGGCAATTAAAGCGGGCGCTGCGCCAAACGACACCATATCGGACAACGAATCCATTTGTTCGCCAAATGCACTTTGGGTATTGGTCATCCGCGCAACGCGCCCATCGAGACTATCGAGCACCATGGCGCAAAAAACACCGACTGCGGCCAGGTCAAACCGTCCGTTGATAGCCATGACGATGGCGTAGAACCCGCCAAAAAGCGCCCCTAGCGTGAATAGATTGGGTAGCACATAGATGCCTTTGCGTCGCTTGCGGACCACCAAGATTTCTGCTTCGGAGTCTTCCATGTCTTCTTTTTCACTCATAAAACAAACCTCCAAAGCCCGCAAACATTGCGTGAACAGCTACCATTTTCATAGCTTTTCAATTGACTTCCCGCACGTAGGCCGCCAGCCAACGCCTTGATGGTAGCCGGTATCACGCTGGCTCCAAAAAAGGAAACGGCCACCGAAGTGGCCATGCAGGCATGAGCCCAGCGCTCAATTGCGTGATTGGTCAACCAATTTGTTCTTGGCAATCCAGGGCATCATGGCGCGCAGCTGCGTGCCGACCTTTTCAATGGAGTGGTCAGCGGTGTTGCGGCGACGGGCGGTCATGCTGGGGTAATTCAGGCGACCTTCCTGGATGAACATCTTGGCGTAGTCGCCGTTCTGGATGCGCTTCAAGGCATTGCGCATGGCGGCGCGGGACTGGTCGTTGATGACCTCGGGGCCGGTCACGTACTCACCAAACTCTGCATTATTGGAGATGGAGTAGTTCATGTTGGCGATGCCGCCTTCGTAAATCAGGTCCACGATGAGCTTGAGCTCGTGCAAGCACTCGAAATAGGCCATCTCGGGGGCGTAGCCGGCTTCGGTCAGGGTCTCGTAGCCCATCTTGATCAGCTCGACCGCACCGCCACACAGCACGGCCTGCTCGCCAAACAGGTCAGTCTCGGTTTCTTCCTTGAAGTTGGTCTCGATGATGCCAGCCTTGCCGCCGCCATTGGCCATGGCGTAGCTCAGAGCCAGATCACGGGCCCTGCCGGACTGGTCCTGGTGGATGGCGATCAGGTGGGGCACGCCGCCACCCTGGGTGTAGGTGTTACGCACGGTGTGGCCCGGTGCCTTGGGGGCCACCATCCATACGTCCAGATCCGCGCGGGGCACGACTTGGTTGTAGTGCACGTTGAATCCGTGAGCGAACACCAGAGAAGCGCCCTGCTTGATGTTGGGGGCGACGTTGTTCGTATAGACCTCGGCAATTTGCTCGTCGGGCAATAGGATCATGACCACGTCCGCAGACTTGACCGCGTCGTTCACTTCCATGACCGTCAGGCCAGCCTTGCCGACCTTGTCCCAGGAGGCACCGCCCTTGCGCAGGCCAACCACGACCTTGACGCCGCTGTCGTTCAGGTTTTGGGCATGGGCATGGCCCTGGCTCCCATAACCGATGATGGCTACGGTCTTGCCCTTAATTAGGCTCAGATCACAGTCCTTGTCGTAAAAAACTTTCATGTTTGCTCCATGGTAAAAAATTTGCGGGTCAGACCACTCTCGAATGCGAAGTGCTCTGACCCCAACTAACTAAACTGATTAAACCCGCAAAATTCGCTCACCCCGACCAATACCGCTGGAGCCGGTGCGTACCGTCTCCAAGATCGCTGCATGCTCCAGGGCCTCTAGGAATGCATCGTTTTTGGCCTGGTCACCGGTGAGCTCAATGGTGTAGCTCTTGTCAGTGACATCGATGATGCGTCCGCGAAAAATATCGGCCATCCGCTTCATCTCTTCGCGTTCTTTGCCTACGGCGCGCACCTTGACCATCATCAACTCGCGCTCGATGTAGGCACCTTCGGTGAGGTCCACCACCTTGACCACTTCAATCAGCCGATTCAGGTGCTTGGTGATTTGCTCGATGACGTCATCGGAACCCGTCGTATGGATGGTCATCCGAGAGAGAGAGGGATCCTCGGTCGGTGCAACCGTCAATGATTCAATGTTGTAGCCACGGGCAGAAAAAAGCCCGACCACGCGCGACAAGGCCCCTGCCTCGTTTTCCAATAAGACTGCAATGATGTGTTTCATAAGAACCGATTCCTCTTTTCGTTGCCCTCCCCTGACACCGGTAAGCATCAGGCTTGGCAGACAATAGATTCGTCAAAAAATGCTATCAATAAAATAGCTGCTTACGCATGAAAGACGCGGGCTAGGTCTCGATATCCTTAAAGATCCTCGCTGCCCAACAGCATTTCCGTGATGCCTTTGCCAGCCTGCACCATCGGATACACGTTTTCCGTGGGGTCGGTGCGGAAGTCCATGAAAACGGTCCGGTCCTTGAGCTTGCGAGCTTCGCGCAGCGCAGGCTCTACGTCCTGCGGTTTCTCGATCAGCATGCCTACATGCCCATAGGCCTCGGCCAACTTCACGAAATTAGGCAAGGCATCCATGTAGCTATGGCTGTAGCGACCTTCGTACTCCACTTCTTGCCACTGGCGCACCATACCCAGGTAGCGGTTGTTGAGGGAGCAAATCTTGATGGGCGTGTTGTATTGCAGGCAGGTCGAGAGTTCCTGAATGCACATCTGCACCGAGCCTTCACCGGTGATACAGAACACCTCGCTCTCAGGCTTAGCCAACTTGATTCCCATGGCATACGGAATACCCACACCCATGGTTCCCAGGCCGCCTGAATTGATCCAGCGGCGTGGCTGGTTGAACTTGTAGTACTGCGCAGCCCACATCTGGTGCTGACCTACGTCGGACGTGATGTAGGTGTCGGCATCCTTGGTCATGTTCCACAAGGTTTCCACGACAAACTGGGGTTTGATCACATCCTTGTTGCTGCGGTCATAGCTCAAGCAGTCGCCCTTGCGCCAACCATCGATAGTTTCCCACCAGGCGCCCAACGCTGCCGCATCGGGTTTGCCCGCCCCTTCCTTGATCATGTTGATCATTTCGCCAAGCACGTCCTTGACGTCACCCACGATGGGAATGTCAACTTTAACGCGCTTGGAAATGCTGGAGGGGTCGATATCGATATGAATGATCTTGCGCTCGTTCTGCGCAAAATGCTTGGGGTTGCCAATGACGCGGTCGTCAAAGCGCGCACCAACGGCCAGCAAAACATCGCAATGTTGCATGGCGTTGTTGGCCTCCACCGTCCCGTGCATGCCCAGCATACCCAGGAACTTGCGATCCGTAGCGGGATACGCCCCCAAGCCCATCAACGTATTGGTGCAGGGATAACCCAGCATGTCCACCAGCGTGCGCAATTCGGCGGTTGCATTGCTCATCAATACGCCGCCGCCGGTGTAAATGTAGGGCCGCTTGGCAGCCAGCAGCATTTGCAGTGCCTTGCGAATCTGGCCGCCATGCCCTTTGCGTACCGGGTTGTACGAACGCATCTCAACGGTGGCGGGATAACCGGCGTAGGGCACCTTCTTGAAGGACACGTCTTTCGGTATGTCAACGACCACCGGCCCTGGCCTACCGCTACGCGCGATGTGAAAGGCCTTCTTCAATGTCTCTGCCAATTGGCGCGCATCTTTCACCAGAAAATTGTGCTTCACCACGGGCCGCGTGATACCTACCGTGTCACATTCTTGGAAGGCATCCAGACCAATGGCATGGGTGGGCACCTGCCCGGTGATGATGACCATCGGTATGCTGTCCATGTAGGCCGTAGCAATACCGGTGACCGCGTTGGTCACCCCAGGCCCCGAAGTAACAAGGGCAACGCCGACATCACCCGTTGCTCGCGCATAGCCGTCAGCCGCGTGCACGGCGGCTTGCTCATGGCGCACCAGCACGTGCTGGATGGTATCTTGCTTGTAGAAAGCGTCGTAAATGTGCAGAACTGCGCCGCCCGGATAGCCCCAAACGTACTTGACGCCTTCGGCTTGAAGCGCTTTGACTAATACTTCCGCGCCCCGGATTTCTTGGGCGTGAGCGGGGGGAGAGGATTTGCTGGCAGAAGCAGCTGAAGCCAGTTCGGCTTTCGATATTTCCATGATGAACCTTTGTGAATTTCTCTGACGAAAAACCTTGGGTGCTCCTTCGCCAATTCTTGTGAAATCGCGTCAGAACTTAGGATCTTGGCCATGAGCGCATTGAATGCTGCGCCGAACCGAGACCCGTTTGCCGTTGAATGCAAGGTGCATTATGGCACTTTCCATTCAAACGTCCAGTACAAGGATTCAAATCCATCTTGCACCGATGCGATAATCCGACCCACTCCAGTTCGGTCGTTGTTCAGTCAACGCCCCAGTGGGGCCCAAACAACCCTAATCTGTTTTGCCTTGGCGACTGAACGCGAACTGTCGGAATTTTTGAAGGATGTGGAAAAGCGGGCATTCAAACGCACGGTTTACCACGTCCGCAACGACGAGTCCGCACTCGATATCGTGCAAGATAGCATGATGAAATTGGCAGAGCACTATGGTGATCGCCCCGTCAACGAACTGCCGATGCTGTTCCAGCGCATCTTGTCCAATGCCACGCTGGACTGGTTTCGCCGACAGAAAACCCAGAGAGCGCTTTTTTCAAACTTGAGCGATTTTGAGCCAGAGGACGGCGACATCGGCGATTTCGATCTATTGGAAACCTTGGTTTCTGCCCAATCTGGGGAACAATATGAGAGTGCCCAGACTCACTTGGAGCGCAGCCAGACGCTACAGCAAATAGAAAGTGCCTTGGAAAACTTGCCTTTGCGTCAACGGGAAGCCTTTCTGTTGCGTTATTGGGAGGATTTGGATGTTGCCGAAACGGCTGAAGCAATGGGCTGCTCACAAGGCAGCGTCAAAACGCACTGCTCCAGGGCCATACAAGCGCTCGGGAAGGCCTTGATTGCAAAGGGATTACGACTATGAAGACACAACACCAGAACCGTTTGGAAACCGACATCGGGCGTGCAGTCGCAGCGCGGCTGTCCGAATCCACACGCTCCATTCCTGGCGACATTGCTGAGCGTCTGCGTGCCGCACGGGAACGTGCCCTGTCCAAACGCAAGGTCATACGCCTGCAGTTTGTCTCCGGATTGGAACTTGCCGCCAGCGCCAACACCCCCCTGTCCCTGCCCGATTTTCCGCAAGGTTGGTGGAGCCGTATCGGGGCGCTGATTCCGTTGCTTGCCCTGGTGTTCGGGCTCTTGGCCCTGGAATTCGTGCAAGATGAACAACGCGCCGCCGAACTGGCTGCCGTAGATGCGGAACTGCTGGTTGACGAGTTGCCGCCCGCAGCCTTCACCGATCCCGGGTTTGTCCACTTCTTGAACTCCGCCCGGCGCGACTGACAACCGGTAGCAACCCATGGCATCCGCGCAATCCCTTCCAACCCCTGCCCAGCCGCAAGCACGGTCTTGGTTCTGGCTGGGCGTTGGTGCCGTATTGTTGGTGGTTCTGGTAGTCGTTTTACTTCGATCTTTCGGACCTCCTGCCCCAGGCACCGGTACGCCAGGCGCAGCAGCGCAAGCCAATGCGGCAGACGTTGCAGTTCCCAGCCAGCCTGGCCCGCAATGGCATGAATTGGGTGCGGCCCAACAGGCTGCGTTGAAGCCGCTTGCCACAACTTGGAACAGCCTCGCGCTTGCACACAAGAACAAGTGGATAGCGCTGGCCAAAACCTTTGCATTGCGCTCCGAAAGCGAACAGGAACGTCTGCACGACCGCATGGCTCAATGGGCCGCATTGACTCCGCGCGAACGAGAAGTCGCACGACTGAATTTTGCAGAGACCAAGAAAATCCGCGCCAGCGATCTTGCTGCAAGCTGGGCGGCGTACCAAGAGCTCAGCCCCGAGGAAAAAAGTCGTCTGGCCGCCAAGGCCGCGCAAAAACCCCTGGCATCCACAATTGCGATTGCCCCTACACCGAACGACAAAATCACCGCAGTGCCCGTCACCCGGCATACCAACGCACCCAACGATTCAGCGATAACGTTGAAGCCGCAACTGGACCCCAACACCCTGTTACCCAAAGCGGTGGTCCCTCCGGTAGTCATCGAGAATGCGCCAACGCCAGGTGAAGCCGCCTCGACAACCAGCGTCACCAGCGACTCGCTTTCGCCCAATTAGGTCGTCTCGCCCATTGCCATGAAAACCCCGAGTCTGTGGCGGCGTATGGCCTGCTGGTTGTATGAAGGCATCCTGCTGTTTGGTGTAGTTTTCCTGCCAGGGTACCTGTTCAGCGCACTGAGCCAGACCCGCCATGCCTTGGACAACCGCCATGCGCTGCAAGGCTTTTTGTTTGTCATATTGGGCATCTACTTCGTCTGGTTCTGGGGACGCGGGCAGACCTTGGCCATGAAAACCTGGCATATCCGCCTGGTCGACCGGCAAGGCCATCCAGTCAGTCAAATGCGCGCCCTGGGTCGGTATGTATTGAGTTGGCTGTGGTTTCTTCCCCCACTGGCATCGGTTGCGTACTTTCAGTTGCGTCCTGGCGAAACCCTGGTCATCTTGCTCGGCTGGATTGCGGTGTGGGCGCTGCTCAGCCGTTTGCATCCGACCCAGCAGTTTTGGCATGATGCCTGGGCCGGTACCCGGCTGGTTGTCAGCCATCCGGCACCCCGTTGAGGGGCTGTCTTTCCCATGGATCCCATCTCCCCGGTCAATCCCCAAAAAACGCGCAAAGGCCTGAGTCGCATCTGGCACGCGACCGGCTACTCCATAGCCGGGCTGCGCGCGGGTTGGGGCGAGCCCGCGTTTCGACAAGAAGCGATTGCCGCCATCGTCTTGATTCCGGTGTCCTGCTGGCTGGGACGCAACTGGGTCGAAACGGCTTTGCTGGCCGGTTCGGTCGTGCTGTTGATGATTGTGGAGCTGCTCAATACGGCGGTGGAAACCGCCATCGACCGCGTCGGTCCCGAATGGCACGACCTCTCCAAGCGCGCCAAGGACATGGGCAGCGCCGCCGTGTTTCTGGCGCTGGCGCTGTGCCTGAGTGTCTGGGGCGCGGCACTGGTCTCGCGCTTCACCAGTTGACAGGCGCCAGCGCCGCCTGGCGCCAAGCCTGGCATCCTATTCCGTTTCCAAATCATTTGTGTCTAGGCGCGAAGCCGCAGACAGTGCTATAGCACGGCAAGGCGAAGCAACAACGACACGGATGATTTTGAAACGGAATTAAACAGCCGATTCGTCTTCCTCGCCGGTGCGGATGCGCACGATGCGTTCCACACTGGTCACAAAAATCTTGCCGTCGCCAATCTTGCCCGTACGCGCGGCCTTGACGATGGCATCCACGCACCGGTCTGCATCTTCCGTCTTCACCACCACCTCGACTTTGACCTTGGGCAAAAAATCCACCACATATTCAGCCCCCCGGTACAGTTCGGTGTGCCCCTTCTGGCGGCCAAAACCCTTGACTTCGGTCACGGTTAGCCCGGTAACGCCGCACTCGGCCAGGGCTTCCCGGACTTCTTCGAGCTTGAAGGGTTTAATGACGGCGGTGATTTGTTTCATGGGGAACCCTCAATCAGTTGCTAGGCGCGAAAACGGTTGGTAATAGGATAACGCCAATCCTTGCCGAAGCTGCGGTGGGTGACGCGAATACCGACCGGTGCCTGGCGGCGTTTGTATTCGTTGAGCTGGATCAGCCGCGTGACCTTCTCCACATCGGCCCGTTCAAATCCGGCCGCAATGATGGTGGCAATGCTTTGGTCGTTTTCCATGTAGCGGTCGATGATGGCATCCAGCACCTCGTAGGGCGGCAGGCTGTCCTGGTCCTTCTGGTCGGGGCGCAGCTCGGCACTGGGTGGGCGGGTGATGATGCGCTCGGGGATGGGGTTGGCCCCGGCGCCGTATGGGTCGTGGGCATTGCGCCAACGCGCCAGCTTGAACACCGTGGTCTTGGCCAGGTCCTTGATCACGGCAAAGCCGCCCGCCATGTCGCCGTACAGCGTGCAGTAGCCGGTGGCCATTTCACTCTTGTTGCCGGTGGTCAGCACGATGCTGCCAAACTTGTTGGAAAGCGCCATCAGCAGCGTGCCCCGGATGCGGGCCTGGATGTTCTCTTCGGTTGTGTCCTCGGCGCGGCCCGCAAACTCGGTGGCCAGCGACGCCTTGAACGCCTCGAACTCGGGCACGATGGATATCTCGTCATAGCGCACGCCCAGGCGCTGCGCCATGTCGCGCGCGTCCAGCCAGCTGATGTCCGCCGTATAGGGCGAAGGCATCATCACCGCGCGCACGTTGTTGGCCCCCAGCGCGTCCACGGCAACGGCCAGCACCAAGGCAGAGTCAATACCACCGGACAAGCCCAGGATGGCCCCCGGAAATCTGTTCTTGCCCACGTAGTCGCGCACGCCCAGCACCAGGGCGTCCCACAGGTCTTGTTCGGGGCTGCGTTCGGGCTCCACAGTTGCTACGATATTCATAGCTGGTTGCGCATGCTCCACGAGGGCTAGGAACCGATTTTCCTTAAAACTCGGGGCACGCCCCGCAACCGCACCGTTGGCATTCAAGGCAAAGGAATGGCCTTCAAACACCACCTCGTCCTGGCCACCCACCAGATGGGCATAAACCAAGGGCAACCCGGTTTCCTGCACGCGGCGCTGCATCATGGCTTCGCGCTCGTAGCCCTTGCCAACGTGAAAGGGCGAGGCGTTGATCACCGCCAGCAGTTGCGCGCCAGCCGCCTGGGTCTCCCGTGCAGGCTGCTCGAACCAGGCGTCTTCGCAGATGAGCAAACCCACCCGCACCCGCGCACCCGCTTCGCCCGCTTCGAACACACACACGTCGTGACCGGGGGCGAAATAACGGCGCTCGTCAAACACCTGGTAATTGGGCAGCTCGCGCTTCGCGTACGTAGCCACCATCTGGCCTTCGCGCAACACGCTGGCGGCATTGAAGCGCTGCTGCACCGCCACCGAACGCGTGCGGCTGTCGCCACCGGTTGGGTGCCCCACCACCACGGTCAGGTCTTTCAGGTCCGCCAATGCACGGGCTACCGATTTCACGGCATCATCGCAGGCGGCGACAAAGGCCGGGCGCAGGAACAAGTCCTCGGCGGCATAGCCGCAAATGGAGAGCTCGGGTGTGAGCACCAGGCGCGCGCCCTGGGCATAGGCGCTTTGGGCACAGTCCACGATTTTCTGGGCGTTGCCGTCCAGATCACCAACGACGAAATTGAGTTGTGCAACGCACAGAGTGAGAGCCATGAACCGGAAATTGGGAAGGATTGCAGCCAGTAGCGGCCCGGAGTGCCCCAGGGGACCACGCCATGGCTGAGGATTATGTCATTGGGGTGACCGACTCGCTCACAGCGGTCCACGCGGCT
This sequence comes from Rhodoferax sp., assembly GCA_041919095.1. Classification (GTDB taxonomy): domain Bacteria; phylum Pseudomonadota; class Gammaproteobacteria; order Burkholderiales; family Burkholderiaceae_C; genus Allorhodoferax. Next base: position 18,068 of record JAYRUL010000051.1, read on the forward strand.
GCCTGGGACGCCCTGCTCGCCCAGCAAGGCAACCCCAGCCCCTTCATGCGCCACGCCTACCTGCACGCGCTCATCGCCAGCGGCAGTGCCAGCGCCCGCACCGGCTGGCAACCGCATTGCGTCACCGTGCACCAAGGCAACACCCTGGTGGCGGCCTGCGTGGTCTT
>JAYRUL010000052.1:0-18063 GCA_041919095.1 Rhodoferax sp.
TCCAAGCCCGAGGTCATGGACAAGCTCGACCGCCGCTTGATCCAGCTGCAGATTGAGCGCGAGGCGGTGAAGAAGGAGAAGGACGAGGCTTCGCAAAAGCGCCTGGAGTTGATCGACGACGAGATCAAGTCCTTGCAAAAGGAAATTGCCGACCTGGACGAAATCTGGAAGGCGGAAAAAGCCACCGCCCAAGGCAGCGCCCAGGTGCGTGAAGAAATTGACAAGCTACGCCAACAGGTGGAAGCCCTGACCCGCAAGGGCGACTTCAACAAGGTCGCCGAATTGCAATACGGCAAGCTGCCCGAACTGGAGAAACGCCTGAAGGAAGCCCAGGCCAAGGAATCGGGAAAAGCCAACGGTACTGCACCCCAGTTGCTGCGCACCCAGGTAGGGGCCGAGGAAATTGCCGAAGTGGTTAGCCGCGCCACCGGCATTCCGGTTTCCAAGATGATGCAGGGTGAAAAGGACAAGCTGCTGCAAATGGAAACCAAGCTGCACGAGCGTGTGGTGGGCCAAGACGAAGCCGTGTCGGCCGTGGCCGACGCCATCCGCCGCTCCCGCTCGGGGCTTTCTGATCCAAATCGGCCCACCGGCTCCTTCCTGTTCCTGGGCCCAACGGGTGTAGGCAAGACCGAGCTGTGCAAGGCGCTCGCCGGTTTCCTGTTTGACAGCGAAGAACACCTGGTGCGCATCGACATGAGCGAGTTCATGGAAAAGCATTCCGTGGCCCGCCTCATCGGCGCGCCTCCGGGCTATGTCGGCTACGAGGAGGGCGGCTATCTGACCGAAGCCGTGCGCCGCAAGCCCTACAGCGTGTTGCTGCTGGACGAGGTGGAAAAGGCCCACCCGGACGTGTTCAACGTGCTGCTGCAGGTACTGGACGACGGTCGCCTGACCGACGGCCAGGGCCGCACCGTGGACTTCAAGAACACCGTTATTGTGATGACCAGCAACATCGGCAGCCCGCTCATTCAGAGCATGGCCGGGCAGGACTATGAGGACGTGAAAGACGCAGTGATGGGCGAGCTGAAGAACTTCTTCCGCCCCGAGTTCATTAACCGTATCGACGAGACCGTGGTGTTCCATGGCTTGGGGGCTGAGCACATTGCGTCCATCGCCAAGATCCAGCTGAAAGTCTTGACCGAACGCTTGGCCCGCATGGAATTGGTTCTGGAAGTGAGCGACGCCGCGGTAGCCGAGCTGGCCAAGGTGGGTTTCGACCCGGTGTTTGGTGCACGCCCCTTGAAGCGCGCCATCCAGCAGCGCATCGAGAACCCGCTCTCGAAGTTGCTGTTGGAAGGCAAGTTCGCGCCCAAGGACACCATCCACGTGGGCGTGGACCCGATTCGCGCGCCGGGGCAGTTCATGTTTGGTCATACCGGATCGCAGTGACCCACACCTTCCTCTGGCACGACTACGAAACGTTTGGGGCGCAGCCGCGTAGCGACCGGCCCGCCCAGTTTGCGGCCGTGCGCACCGATGCGGAATTAAACGAAGTCGGTGCGCCCTTGATGCTGTACTGCCGCCCCGCACCCGACTTCCTGCCCGATCCGCAGTCCTGCCTGATCACCGGCATCACCCCGCAGCACTGCCTGGAGCGCGGTGTGCCCGAGGCCCAGTTTGCCGCTGCCATCGAAGCCGAGCTGGCCCGCCCCGGCACCATCGGTGTGGGCTACAACACGATCCGGTTCGACGACGAGGTCACGCGTTTTTTGTTCTGGCGCAACCTTGTCGACCCCTACGCCCGCGAATGGCAGAACCAGTGTGGCCGCTGGGATTTGCTCGACGTGGTGCGCACTGCGCACGCGCTACGCCCCGAAGGCATCCAGTGGCCCACGCGCGCCGAGGGTGGCACCAGCTTCAAGCTGGGCGACCTGACCCGCACCAACGCCCTGGTGCACGAGGCTGCGCACGATGCGCTGAGCGACGTGCGCGCCACCATCGCCCTGGCGCGGCTCATCCGCAGCGCGCAGCCGCGCTTGTTCGACTACTGCCTGGGCCTGCACAAGAAGGACCGCGTGGCTGCCGAGCTGGGCTTGCCCACTGCCCCCCAGCATGCGCGGCCGTTCTGGCATGTGTCGGGCATGTTCGGTGTGGAGCGCGGCTGCCTGGCCCTGATGTGGCCGCTGGCCATGCATGCCCACAACAAGAACGAGTTGATCGCCTGGGACTTGGCGCATGATCCACGTGAGCTGGCCGACCTGAACGTGGACCGCTTGCGCCAGCGCTTGTTTACGCGTAGCCAGGATTTGCCCGAGGGCGTGGCGCGGCTGCCCGTGAAATCGGTGCACCTGAACAAGTCGCCCATGGTGGGCACCAACCTCAAGGTGTTGACCCCGGCCGTCGTGCAACGCTGGGGCCTGGAGGTGGAGCAGCAACTGCGCCATGCCGAGTACGCCCGTACCTTGCCCGACATGAGCGCGCTCTGGGCAGATGTGTTTGCCCGCGACGACACCGCCTCGCGCGATGTGGATGAGGACTTGTACGGCGGTTTTCTGGGCAACGCGGATCGCCGCCGCCTGGAATCCCTGCGCAAGCTGAGCGCGCAGGAGCTGGCGGCTGCCCGCACCGGTTTTGACGACGCACGCCTGGCGGAATTGGTCTGGCGCTACCGCTGCCGTAACTTTCCCGAAACCCTGTCAACGGCGGATACCCAGCGCTGGCGGGCCCACTGTGCCGCACGCTTGCATGCGGGTGCTGGCGGCGCACGTACGCTGGCGCAGCTGGCCGAGGCCATCGACGCCTTGTCGGAAACCGCCAGCGAGCGGGACACCAGCATCCTGGAAGCCTTGTACGACTACGCGGAATCCATCGCGCCGGAACACGATGCCTGAGCGGCGACAATGCCGCCTTCACAAAACTCCACCCACCCGACAAACACCATGCAAATTGATAAAGACACCGCTGTGACCCTGTCCGTCCGCGTCGCCACCGCGCAAGGGCAACTCATTGATGACGGGAAACGCCCCAGCGCCTACCTGCACGGCGGTTATGAAGATATCTTTCCCAAAGTAGAGGCCGAGTTGCAGGGAAAGTCGGTCGGTGACCAGTTCACCATCGAACTCGCCGCAGCCGATGCCTTTGGTGCGCGGGATGATTCCCTGGCGTGTTCAATTCCCAAGTCGGATTTTCCGCCCGGCATCAAAGTGGGCGGTCAACTGCGCCGGAGCGGCAGCGATGGCGAAGAGCGCATCTTCAACGTGGTCAAGATCAAGGGGCCGGTAGTGCTGCTCGACGGCAATCACCCCCTGGCTGGCACCGATCTGCGTCTGACCATCAAGGTATTGGAAGTACGCGCCGCCAGCGCCGAAGAAATCGCCCATAAGCATGTGCATGGTGCGCATGGACACCATCACTGATCGGTAACAGGGTCACTGGGTTCCAAAAATCCGGTCGCCTGCATCGCCCAGGCCGGGCAGGATGTAGCCGTGGTCGTTGAGTTGGCGGTCCACGGCGGCGGTGAAGATGGGCACGTCCGGATGGGCCTGGTGCATGGCGGCGATGCCTTCGGGGCAGGTGAGCAGGCACAGGAACTTGATGGAGCGGGGCTTGCAGGCTTTCAGGCGGGTGACGGCAGCCGCCGCCGAATTGCCGGTGGCCAGCATCGGGTCCACGACGACGATGTCGCGCTCTTCCATGGATTTGGGCATCTTGAAGTAGTACTCCACGGCCTGCAGCGTCTTGGGGTCACGGTACAGGCCAATATGGCCCACGCGCGCTCCGGGCACCACCGAAAGCACCCCATCCAGGATGCCGTTGCCCGCGCGCAGGATGCTCACGAACACCAGTTTCTTGCCGTCGATGACCTGGGCCGTCATGGTCTCCAGCGGGGTTTCGATCTGCACGTCTTGCAGCGGCATGTCGCGGCAGACTTCGTAGGCCATCAGACTGGAGAGTTCGTTCAGCAGGCGGCGAAAGCTGTTGGTGCTGGCTTCCTTGTTGCGCATAAGCGTGAGCTTGTGCTGCACCAGCGGGTGGGTGATGACATGGACGTTGTCGGGCAGGCGGGATGTAGTCATGGTGATGCGCAGAAAGGGGTGGATAACCCGAAGTGTAGGCCCAGCGCACGCTTGCGCCGCACGGCAGCCGCCGCACGAAGCCTTCGCGTTACAGTAGCCCCCTTTGACCGCGACGTTCGTCCACCCATTCCATGAAAAAACTCCCGCTTCTGGGCCTGCTGCTGGCAGCCACTCTTGCGCAGGCACAAGCGCCAACGCAGCCATCGTCTCCCGCCAAGAAGGAGCTGATTGCGCGTATCTTGGTGTTGCAGCAACCCGGCATTGAGCAAACCGCACAGGCCTTGGTCGAGCGACCGGCTGCCATGTTGCAGCAACAAGCCGGTATGGCCCTGCAAACCCGCGTCGCCCCCGAAAAGCGCGAAGCGGTGGCCAAGTTGGTGCAGCAAGACCTGACCAAGTATGTCGACGAGGTAGGGCCCCTGGTGCGTCAGCAGGCCGTGAAGCTGGCACCGTCCACCATTGGCGCGCTGCTGGACTCCAAGTTCACTGAAGACGAGCTCAAGCAGCTCATTGCCATCATTGAATCGCCCGTGAACCGCAAGTACCAGCAAATCGGGGGCGAGCTGCAGGCGGCGCTAGGGCAGGCGTTGATCACCCAAACCCAGGCCACAGTTCAACCCAAAGTAAAAGCGCTGGAGCAATCCATCGCCAAGCACCTGGGGCTGCCCACCGCACCCGCTGGCAAGGCATCCGAACCCGCAACCAAGTCGCCCAAGAAGTAGCGCCAGCGTTTAGCGGCGCGATCCGCCAAAGATACCACCTAGCACACCGCGGATGATCTGGCGACCGACTTCGCGGCCGATGCTGCTGGCCGCACTTTTGACCAGCTGCTCGCCCACACTGGCGCGGCTGCGGCGCTGGCCACCACTGAGCATGTCGCCCAATGAATCGAGCATGCCGCGCTCGGGTACAGCCGGCGCGGGCGCGCCTGGCGCAGCGCCGCTGGTGCGTAGGTTGGGCGCTACCTGCTGGGGCTCGGCCTGGCGGCTCTGGGTGCGACCTTTCAGCACTTCGTAGGCCGAATCGCGGTCCACCGTTTTTTCGTACACCCCGGCGACCAGGGAATTGGCGATCAAGGTTTTGCGTTGGTCGGGTGCAATCGGGCCGATTTGGCTGTTGGGCGGCAGCACAAAGACCCGTTCCGTGGGGGCAGGGCGGCCCTTGTCGTCGAGCAGGCTGACCAGCGCTTCGCCCACACCCAGCTCGGTAATGGCCGTGGCAACGTCCAACCCCGGGTTGGCACGCATGGTGTCGGCGGCCGATTTGACCGCCTTCTGGTCGCGCGGGGTGAATGCCCGCAGGGCATGCTGCACACGGTTGCCCAGTTGCGCCAACACGGTGTCGGGAATGTCCAGCGGGTTCTGCGTGACGAAGTACACGCCCACGCCTTTGCTGCGAATCAGGCGCACCACCAGCTCAATGCGCTCGACCAGTACCTTGGGCGCATCGTTGAACAACAGGTGGGCTTCGTCGAAGAAGAACACCATCTTCGGTTGTTCCAGATCGCCCACTTCGGTCAGGTTTTCAAACAACTCACTCAGCAGCCACAGCAGGAAGGTGGCATACAGGCGCGGCGCGGTCATGAGCTTGTCGGCGGCCAGGATGTTGACCATGCCAAAGCCCTGAGAATCCGTTTGCATGAAATCGGCGATGTTGAGCATGGGTTCGCCAAAGAAACGGTCGCCTCCCTGTTGTTCGATTTGCATCAGCCCGCGCTGGATGGCCCCAATGCTGGCGGCGCTGATGTTGCCGTACTGCGTGGTGTACTGGCTGGCGTTGTCGCCCACGTCCTGACACATGGCGCGCAGGTCTTTCAGGTCCAACAGCAGCAGGCCATCGTCGTCGGCAATCTTGAACACCAGCTGCAGCACACCGGTCTGGGTTTCGTTCAGGTTGAGCATGCGCGCCAGCAGTAGGGGGCCCAGGTCGCTCACGGTGGCCCGTACCGGGTGGCCCTGTTCTCCAAACACATCCCACAAAGTGGTGGGGAACGCCTGGTAGGCCCGTGGGGGCAGTTTGCGTTCGGCCAGGATTTTGTCAAGCTTCGGTGACGGCTGGCCGCATTGCGAAATGCCGGTCAAGTCGCCCTTGATGTCGGCCAGAAAGACCGGTACGCCCTTGCGCGAGAACCCTTCGGCCAGGGTCTGCAGTGTGATGGTCTTGCCGGTACCAGTGGCGCCGGTAATCAGGCCGTGGCGGTTGGCCTTGTCCGGGCGCAGCACGCATTGGATGTCGCCATGTTGGGCAATCAGGATGCAGGAGTCGTCAGATACGGCCATGAATTACTCGAAAAGTACAATTGATCCCATAGCGTAACGAACTTTTTGAAGGAATCGACGTGGCAGGACATAGCAAATGGGCCAATATTCAGCATCGCAAGGGACGTCAGGACGAAAAGCGCGGCAAGATCTGGACGCGCATCATCCGTGAAATCACGGTTTCGGCCCGTGCCGGTGGCGGTGATCCTGGTTCCAACCCCCGTTTGCGCCTGGCCATCGACAAAGCCAAGGCCGCCAATATGCCGGCCGACCGCGTCAAGTACAACATCGACAAGGCCACGGGCAACGCCGAAGGCGTGAACTACGAGGAAATCCGCTACGAGGGTTACGGCATCGGGGGTGCGGCCATCATCGTCGACACCATGACCGACAACCGCGTGCGGACGGTGGCCGAGGTGCGGCACGCGTTCTCCAAGCACGGGGGCAACATGGGAACTGAAGGCTCGGTGGCGTTCCAGTTCAAGCACTGCGGCCAACTTATTTTTGCGCCGGGCACTAGCGAAGACAAGGTCATGGAAGTGGCCCTGGACGCGGGTGCCGAAGATGTGATTGCCGATGACGACGGCGCCATTGAAGTCTTGACCGCCTTTGCCGACTACGAGTCGGTGAAGCAGGCGCTGGAGGCTGCCGGACTTACCCCCGAAGTGGCTGGTGTCACCATGCGCCCGGAAAACACGATCGAATTGTCCGGTGACGATGCCGCCCGCATGCAAAAACTGCTGGACGTAATCGAAGACCTGGATGATGTGCAAGACGTGTACCACAACGCGGCTTTATGAATACTTGCGGGACAGATCTTCAGCTCTGTCCCCAACTGATTAAATGCTTGCGGGACAGATCTTCAGCTCTGTCCCCAACTGATTAGGTTTCTCTATGAACATTCTCGTCATCGGCGGCGGTGGCCGCGAGCATGCGCTGGCCTGGAAGCTGGCGCAATCGGACAAGGTGCAAATGGTCTACGTGGCCCCGGGCAACGGCGGCACGGCGCTGGACACGCGCCTGCGCAACGTGCCCATCACCGATGTCGTGGCATTGCGCGAATGGGCGCAGACCAACAAGATCACCCTGACCGTGGTAGGCCCCGAGGCTCCTCTTGCGGCCGGCGTGGTGGATGAGTTCCGCGCCCACGGTCTGCGCATTTTTGGCCCTACCCAGGCGGCCGCACAGTTGGAAAGCTCCAAGGCCTTTTCCAAGGCCTTCATGCAGCGCCATGGCATTCCCACCGCTGCGTTCGAGACGTTTACCGATCCTGTCGCGGCCCATGCGTTTGTGGACAAGCTGGGTGCACCCATCGTCATCAAGGCCGATGGCTTGGCGGCGGGCAAGGGCGTGGTCGTGGCCATGACGCTGGCAGAAGCCCACGAGGCGGTCGATTTCATGCTGCTGGACAACAAGCTGGGGGTCACCCACAACGCAGGTGGTGCGCGTGTGGTGATCGAAGAGTTCCTGCAAGGCGAAGAGGCCAGCTTCATCGTGCTGTGTGACGGCAAGGACGTGGTGCCGCTGGCTACCAGCCAGGACCACAAGCGCCTGCTCGACGCCGACCAAGGCCCCAACACCGGCGGCATGGGCGCGTATTCGCCCGCGCCTGTTGTCACGCCGCAGGTGCATGCGCGCGCCATGCGCGAGGTGATTCTGCCCACCCTCAAGGGTATGGAACAAGACGGCATTCCCTACACCGGCTTTTTGTATGCCGGTTTGATGATCGATTCCGAAGGCCATGTGAAGACCCTCGAGTTCAACTGCCGCATGGGCGACCCCGAGACGCAACCTATCCTGATGCGGCTCAAGTCCGATCTGGTGGATGTGATGATGGCCGCCACCGAGCCAGGCGGTCTGGCTGCGGTCGAGCTGGACTGGGACCGCCGCACCGCGCTAGGCGTGGTGCTGGCCGCGCATGGGTACCCGTTGTCGCCACGCAAGGGCGATGCCATCACCGGCTTGCCCGGCGCGCAGGACGCCTGCATGGTGTTCCATGCCGGTACCGAGTTGCGCGACGGCGTGGTGCGCACCAGCGGCGGGCGCGTGCTGTGTGTGACGGCCCTGGCCGAAAACGCCCGTGCGGCGCGCCAGCTGGCGTACGAAGCCGTGGCGGGCATCCACTTTGATGGCATGCAGTACCGGACCGACATCGCCCATCGCGCCGTGCGCCATTAGCGGGGTAGGGCGGGCGAGCGTGTTCATGGGTGAACGCCACATTGCCGACAGCGATTTCGCGCAGCCGTACCCAGTGCGCCCGCAGGGCCACGGCGCGGGTGCCTGGCTGCTGCGCCGCCTGGGGTGGCGGGTGCGTTTTGAGGGCCTTCCGTGTCAGCAAGGTGTGCTTCTGATTTATCCGCACACAAGCAACTGGGACTTTGTGATGCTGGTATTGGCCAAATGGGCGCTGGGCGTGCAAGGGTCGTTCTGGGGCAAGGGCAGTCTGTTTGGCATTCCCGTGTTCGGGCGCTGGCTGCGCTGGCTGGGCGGTGTTCCGGTGGATCAGCATGCCCCCCAAGGACTGGTGGGTCAGATGGTGGAGCGCATGCGCCAGGAAAAAGCCGCCGGACGCTACTTTTGGCTGGCGCTGTCGCCCGAAGGCACGCGCCGGGCGCGCCCCGGTTGGCGCACCGGTTTTTACCGGGTGGCCTTGCAAACTGACGTGCCCGTGGGCCTGGTGCGACTGGATTTTGCGCAGCGCATGATCGCTGCGGTGGATTTCTTTCGCCTCAGCGGCGACGAGGCGCAGGACATGGCCCGCATTGCGGCCGTTTACCAAGGCGTGCAGGGTTACCGCCCGGCGCAAGCGTCACCCATCGAATTGATGAAAAAGGAACAGCCATGAGCGATAACCGCGTGGATGCGGTGCGGGCCTATCTGCAAGACCTGCAATCGCGGATCTGCAACGCCATGGAAGCCCTGGATACGCACCGTTTCCTGACCGATGCCTGGACCAAGGCAGCGGGCGAGCCCTTGCAGGGCAACGGGGTGACCCGCATTCTGGAAGAGGGCTCGGTGCTGGAGCGCGGCGGGTGCGGTTTTTCGCATGTGCGTGGCCCCCAATTGCCGCCTTCGGCCACCCAGCATCGGCCCGAGCTCGCCGGTGCACCCTTCGAGGCGATGGGTGTGTCGCTGGTGTTTCACCCCCGCAACCCCTATGTGCCGACCGTGCATATGAACGTGCGCATGATTGCGGCCGGACACGCAGGCCAGGAGCCCACCTGCTGGTTCGGCGGCGGCATGGACCTGACGCCGTACTACGGGTTTGAAGACGACGCGGTGCACTTCCACCGTGTTTGCCGCGATGCGCTGGCGCCGTTTGGCGCGGACAAATACCCGCGCTTCAAAGCCTGGTGCGACGAGTACTTCTTTCTGAAGCACCGCAACGAAGCGCGCGGGGTGGGCGGCATTTTCTTTGACGATTTCTCCGAAGGCGGCTTTGACAACGGCTTTGCACTCATGCAAGCCGTGGGCAACGCGTTCTTGCAAGCCTATCTGCCGATCGTGGACCGACGCCAGGCCCTGCCTTGGGGCGAACGTGAAACCGCTTTCCAGCGCTACCGCCGTGGCCGCTATGTGGAGTTCAACCTGGTGTGGGACCGGGGCACGCACTTTGGCCTGCAGTCGGGTGGGCGTACCGAGTCCATCCTGCTTTCCATGCCGCCGCATGCCAGCTGGGCTTACCAATACCAGCCGCAGCCGGGTTCGCCCGAGGCGGCGCTGACCGAGCGCTTTCTGCCGCGCCGGGACTGGGTGCGCGCGTGACACAGCCTGCACCGCAGCGCCTGGGTGTCTTTGGCGGCGCCTTCGACCCGCCGCACTGCGCCCACCAGGCGCTGGCGCAGGCAGCGGTGCAGCAGCTGCAGCTGGACCAGCTGCGCATCGTTCCCACCGGCCAGGCCTGGCACAAATGCCGCAGCTTGAGCGCACCGGCGCACCGCCTGGCCATGGCACAACTGGCGTTTGCCGAACTGCCCGGGGCCTGCATCGATCCACGGGAGCTTTCGCGCAGCGGACCCAGCTACACCGTGGACACGCTGGCCGAACTGCACGCCGAGTATCCCCAGGCGCAACTGTTCCTGCTCATGGGGGACGACCAGGCCCAGGCGCTGACCACCTGGCACCGATGGCAGGACCTGCCCCGACTTGCTACAATATGTGTAGCTGCTCGCGGATATTCCACGGGCTCCGGCGGCCAATTTGGCCCCAATTTTCCGTCCATGGCATCACTGCAACTGTTGAAGATGCCGCCGTTGGACCTGAGCGCCACCACCATTCGCGAACGCCTCGCCTGCGGCCAAGACATTGGCACGCTGGTCAGCGAGCCCGTTGCGCGTTATATTGCCGACCACCACCTCTACCAAACCACCTGATGACTACTTCGACCGCCGTAAAAAAAGACACCACCAAACTGCAACGGGCCATTGTGGATGGCCTGGAAGACGTCAAAGCCCAGGACATCAAGGTGTTTGACACGGAGGCGCTGTCTCCCTTGTTCGAACGGGTCATCGTGGCATCGGGTACCTCCAACCGCCAGACCAAGGCCCTGGCAGCCAGCGTGCGCGATGCGGTGCGGGAAGCGGGTTTTGGCAAGCCCCGCGTCGAAGGGGAAGATAACGGCGAATGGATCATCGTGGACTGTGGCCGCGCCGTGGTGCACATCATGCAGCCCAACATCCGCCAGTACTACAACCTGGAAGAGCTGTGGGGCGAAAAACCCGTGCGCATGAAGATCGGCGCAGCCAAGCCTGCGGTTGCTGCGCCAGCGCCTGCCGCCAAGAAAGCCGCGGCCAAGTCCGCCCCGAAACCTGGGGCCAAGAGCGCGGAGCAACCCACCAGCCTCAGGCGTGCCAGCGCGGCCAAGAAAGGCGTGGCCGAAGCCTTCCCATCCAAAGCTGCACTGAAGAAAGCAGCCGCCAAGAAAACGGCCGCTGCTGCGCCGAAGTCGGGTGGTTCCCGCAAGGCACCTGCGGCCAAGAAGCCCGCACCCAAGAAGCTTGCCACGGTTATCGTGAACAAGCCGGTCGCGAAGAAGGCGGCCACCCAGGCGACCGCCAAGAAGCCTGCGGCCAAGAAGACTTCCGCGCGCAAAGCCTGATTCGAGAGGCTGCGCCCATGCGCCTGCTCATCGTTGCCGTGGGTCAGCGCGTGCCCGACTGGGCGCAAACGGCCTGGGACGACTACGCCAAGCGCTTTCCGCGCGAACTACAAGTCGAACTCAAGGCCGTCAAGACCGAACCCCGCGCATCCAAGACACTGGACACCCTGTACGCGGCCGAACGCGCCCGCATCGAGGCGGCGATCCCCAAGGGCACACGCATCGTGGCGCTGGACGAACGGGGCACGGCCCTGACGACGGTGGCGCTGGCGGACAAACTCAAGGCCTGGCAATTGGGGGGCACCGATGTGGCGCTGGTCATCGGCGGCCCGGATGGGTTGGACCCGGCCTTGCGCCAGGCCGCCCATGAGCGTATTCGCCTGTCGGACCTGACACTGCCGCACGCCATGGTGCGTGTACTGCTGATCGAGCAACTCTACCGCGCCTGGTCGATCAATGCCAACCACCCGTACCATCGTGAGTAGTGTTTTGTACTTGGCGTCCCAAAGCCCCCGGCGCAGCCAATTGCTGGACCAGATGGGTTTGGCGCACACCGTGTTGCTGCCGGGCGCTGATGAAGACGCGGAGGCGCTGGAGGCTGTGCTACCCAACGAAGCACCCAAAACCTATGTGCAGCGCGTGACCAGGCTCAAGCTGCAGGCGGCCCTACGGCGGAGGGTGGACCGTGGCCTTCCCGATGGTCCCGTGCTCTGCGCCGACACCACGGTAGCCATGGCCCGCGAAATCCTGGGTAAACCTACCGACATCCAGGACGCGGCGCGCATCCTGCGCCGACTGTCGGGGCAGCGCCACCGCGTGCTCACGGCCGTGGCCGTGGGATGGGGCACGCGGCTGGCGCAGGCTTGCAGCGAATCCTGGGTGGAGTTTGCGCCCATGAGCGAAGCTGACGTTGCCGACTACGTGGCCAGTGGCGAGCCGATGGGCAAGGCCGGTGCGTACGGCATCCAGGGGCGTGCGGCGCAGTACATTGCCAGGATCAGCGGCAGCTACTCTGGCATCATGGGGCTGCCGCTCCATGAAACCGCCCAGGTGCTCAAGGCGTTGGGCTGGCACCGGTAGACACCAAACGCACGACAACACACTTATGCAGCAAGATATTCTCATCAACTGGTCGCCCCAGGAAGCGCGCGTGGCAGTGCTGGAAAACGGTGCCATTCAGGAGCTGCATGTGGAGCGGGCGCTGGAGCGCGGCCTGGTGGGCAACGTCTACCTGGGCAAGGTGGCACGGGTGCTGCCGGGCATGCAGTCGGCCTTTATCGACATTGGGTTGGAGCGGGCCGCCTTCTTGCACGTGGCCGATGTGTGGCAGCGCCAGAGTGATGGTGAAGCGCCGTTCATGGCCAAAGGGTCGGTGCCACCGATCCCGATCGAGAAGCAGATTTTCGAGGGGCAGTCGCTCATGGTGCAGGTGATCAAGGAGCCGATCGGCACCAAGGGCGCGCGCTTGTCCACGCAGATCAGCATTGCCGGTCGGCTGCTGGTGTTCTTGCCGCAGGACGACCATATCGGCGTGTCGCAGAAGATTCCGGGCAACCAGCGCGACGAACTGCGCGCGCGCATGCAGCAACTGGTGGGCGCGCAAGGCGGCGGTTTCATCTTGCGCACCAATGCCGAAGACGCCAATGACACCGAGCTGGCCGAAGACATTGCCTACCTGCGCAAGGTGTGGGCACGCATCAAGGACGCCTCGCTACGCCTGCCGGCCACCTCGCTGCTGCACCAGGACCTGAGCCTGCTGCAGCGTGTGCTGCGCGACCTGGTGGGAGAGGGCACGCAGAGCATCCGTGTGGATTCGCGCGAGCAATTCCAGGCGCTGAAGGACTTTGGCACCGAGTTCATGCCTGCAGCGGCCGAAAAGCTGCAGCTCTACAAGGGCGAACGTCCGATCTTTGACCTGTTTTCCATTGAAGAAGAGGTGGCCAAGGCGCTGGGGCGGCGTGTGGACCTGAAATCGGGCGGCTACCTGATCGTGGACCAAACCGAGGCCTTGACCACGGTAGATGTGAACACCGGCGGCTTTGTGGGTGCGCGCAATTTCGACGACACCATCTTCAAGACCAACCTGGAGGCGGCCCAAGCCATAGCGCGCCAGCTGCGCCTGCGCAACCTGGGCGGCATCATCATTCTGGATTTCATTGACATGGTGCGCGAAGACCATCGCGATGCGGTATTGGGTGAGCTGCGCAAGCAACTGGCACGCGACCGGGTCAAGACCATGGTGGGGCATTTCTCACAGCTGGGTTTGGTGGAAATGACGCGCAAACGCACCCGCGAATCACTGGTGCATATGTTGTGCGAACCCTGTCCCACCTGCGAGGGCAAGGGCGTGGTCAAGACGCCACGTACGGTGGCTTACGACATCCTGCGCGAGATCCTGCGTGAAGCGCGCCAATTCAACCCGCGCGAATTTCGGGTGGTGGCCAACCCGCGTGTGATCGAACTCTTTCTGGATGAAGAAAGCCAGCATCTGGCAGGCTTGAGCGAGTTCATTGGCAAGCCGGTATCACTGCAGAGCGAAGCTGCCATGGGCCAGGAACAATACGACATCGTGCTGCTGTAGCGATTGCCTCCAATGTCCGAAAACGATCTTGCTTCCAACGGCAGGCTGGCCCTTTCCAAGGCCATTCCCATCCTGACCTACCACCAGATTGCACCGGCACCGCCCAAGGGCACGGGTTACCGCAGCCTGTGCGTGGCCCCCAGCGACTTTGCGGCGCACATGTCGCTACTGCGTGCCCTGGGCTACCAGGGGTTGTGCATGCGCGAGCTGTTGCCCTACCTGCAAGGCAACAAGCACGGCAAGGTGGTGGGCATCACATTTGACGATGGCTACTGCAACAACCTGGAGCACGCCGCGCCCGTGCTGCTGGCGCAAGGCTTTTCCGCCACCTGCTATGCGGTCAGCAACATGCTGGGGCAAACCAATGCCTGGGATGCGGACAACGGCATACCGGCCGCGAACCTGATGACGCCCGCGCAGCTGCGGCAATGGGTGGCTTGCGGCCAGGAAGTGGGTGCGCATACCCGCCACCATGCGCAGCTGGCCATGCTGGACCCCGCACACAGCCTGGACGAGATTGTGGGTTGCAAGACCGAATTGGAGCAGCACCTGGGCGTGGCTGTGCAGCATTTCTGCTACCCCTACGGCCAGTACGGCGAGACCCATGTGCGCCAGGTGGCCCAGGCCGGGTATCTGACTGCCACCACCACCCAACGTGGGCGCTGCAGGACGGGCGATCGTCTGTTGCAGTTGCCCCGGGTGCCCGTGCTGCGGCGCACCGGGCGCACCCTGCTGTGGTGGAAGCTGGCCTCGGGCTACGAAGACCGTCGCCGGGGGTAGCGGGCATGCGCATCGCCGTGCTCAACCGCATCTTTGCGCCTACCGGGGGTGGGGCAGAGCGGTACTCCATTGCCCTGGTGGAGCAACTCGCCGCACGCCACGAGATCCATGTCTTTGCCCAGCAAATCGCCCACCAATGGCCCGGTGTGCACTACCACCGGGTGCCGCAGTTTCTGCAACGCCCGCGCTGGGTCAACCAGCTCTGGTTTGCACTGGCCAGCTGGTGGATGACACGCCGGTGTTTTGACGTGGTCCACGCCCACGAGAACACCTGGCACGGCCAGGTCCAGACCGTGCATGTGGTGCCGATCCGCTACAGCCTGCTCAAGGACCGCACCGGCTGGGCCAAGGCACTGCGTTGGCTCAAGATGGCCACCAGCCCCCGGCTGTTGGTGTACCTGGCGTTGGAGTCTGCACGCTACCGGACGCAAGGTGGGCGGCGCTTGGTAGTGCTGGCGGCCAGCAGCCTGGAGAGCGCCATGGCCCACAGCTACCCCCACGCCGTGCCCGCCTGCCGGTTGGTGACACCGGGTGTGGCCGCCGTGCCCGGACTGGCCCACGCCGACACGCGCGCGCAAGCGCGGGCCCAGCTTGGCTTGCCTGCGCAGGGGCGCTGCGTGCTGTTTGTGGGCAACGATTTCCGCAAGAAGGGCTTGCCCACCCTGCTGCAAGCCTTGCCGCAGTTGCCCGTCGACGTCTACCTGGCCGTGGTGGGCAATGCGGCCCAGCAGGCGTTCGTGCAGGTGGCCCTGGCGGCCTTGCCCCCGCCCGTGCGGGCTAGGGTGCATTTTCTGGGCGCGCTGGGCAGCGTGGATGTGGCCTACCAAGCCGCCGACTGCCTAGCTCACCCCACGCTGGAAGATACCTTCGCCATGGTGGTGCTCGAAGCCCAGGCGCACGGGCTACCCGTGGTGGTGAGCAGCGCGCGTACGTGTGGCATTGCCGCCTTGCTGCAGGACGGCCAGGATGCGTTGGTGCTGGACGATCCGCGCGACGCCAACGCTTTGGCGCTGGCGCTCAACCGCGTGTTGCAAGAACCGGCGCTGGCTGAGCATCTGCGCACGCACGGGCTGGAGGTTGCACGGCGTCACCAGTGGTCGGCTATCGCTCGGCTTCAGGAAGCGCTGTATTTTGAAGTCGCCCGAAGCGCGGCCCCGCAGCGCTAATTCGCTGCAACGGCGGTTGCAGAGTTGCTATGCATTTGATAGCTGCTTACGCTTTACTGACGGGGGCTAGGGGCCAAAACAATGCTACAAACGACGCAATCGCTCCAGTGCCGCATGCAAGGTGGCATCCTGCTTGGCAAAGCAAAAGCGCACCACATGCTGGTCGAATCCGTTGCCATAAAAGGCTGAAAGTGGGATGGCGGCCACGCCGATCTCGGTGGTCAGCCAACGGCAGAAGTCGGCTTCGCCGAGATCGCTCACGGCCGACAAGTCCACGCACTGGAAGTAGCTGCCTTCGCTGGGCAGCAGGCGCAGGCGACTGCCTTGCAGCCCCTCGCGGAACAGGTCGCGTTTGTGCTGGTAGAACGCGGGCAGATCCAGGTAATGGGCCGGGGTTCCCAAGTACGCAGCCAGGCCGACTTGCATGGGCGTGTTCACCGTGAACACGTTGAACTGGTGCACCTTGCGGAACTCGGCAGTCAAACTAACGGGGGCTGCCACGGTACCTACCTTCCAGCCGGTGACGTGGTAGGTCTTGCCAAAGCTTGACACGATAAAGGCGCGCTCGGCCAGCCCTGGAAAACGCGCCACGCTTTCGTGTTCGGCGCCGTCAAAGACCATGTGCTCGTACACCTCGTCGCTGATGACCAGCACTTGGGTGGGTGCGAGCAGTTCCTGCAGGCGCAGCATGTCGGCGCGGCTCCAGACCGTGGCACTGGGGTTGTGCGGGCTGTTGATGAGGATGGCGCGTGTCTTGGAACTGATGGCCGCAGCGATCTTGTCAAAGTCCGGCCGGAAGGTGCCGGGTGTGAGCGGCACACGCACCGCCACGCCGCCAGCGAGTTCGATGTTGGGCACATAGCTGTCGTAGCAGGGCTCCAGCACGATCACTTCGTCGCCAGGGTGCACCACGGCCAGGATGGCGGTCAGGATGGCCTGCGTGGCTCCGGCGGTAATGGTGATTTCTTCTGCCGCCGCGTAGGAACGGGCGTGCAGAGCTTCTATTTTTCTAGCAACCGCCTCGCGCAACATCGGCACACCTGGCATGGGCGGGTACTGGTTGTGCCCGGCTTGCATGGCCTGGGTGACATGGTCCACCAGGGCTGGGTCACAGGCGAAATCGGGGAAGCCTTGGCCCAGGTTGACCGCCTGGTGTTGTGCAGCCAGCGCGGACATGACGGAGAAGATGGTGGTGCCCACGTGGGGCAAGCGTGAATGCAAGGCACCGATGCTGCCCGATGGGGCTGGCCTTGCGGGGGGCGGTCCGGCGCGGCGGCCGGTAGGGTCGTTTTCAGTAGTCATAGTCTTCGACATGCCCGTCCATGGCGCGGGCGATGAGTTTGCGGTCGAGCCGGTCGCTGAGCAGTTCGGCAAAGGTGTAGACAAAGTTGCGCAGGTAGGCGCCGCGCTTGAAGGCCACGCGCGCGACGTTCTGGCCGAACAGATAGCCCATTGGGCGCACGACCAGACCACTTTGGCCGCCATCGGCTACCACGTCACGCACCGCCATTTCGGCCGCAATGCCGATACCCAGCCCCATGCGCACATAGGTCTTGATCACGTCGGAGTCGATGGCCTCCAGTGCAATGCGGGGCTGGAGCTTGCGTTGTGCAAAGGCGGTGTCGATGCGGGTGCGCCCAGTAAACGACGGGTGGTAGGTGATCAGGGGTTCCTTGGCGATGTCTTCCAGCGTAATGCGTTCTTTGCGGGTCAACGGGTGATCCACGGGCAACACCAGGGTGTGTTGCCATTCATAAAAAGGCAGGGTGACCAGCTCGTCGTAGTTGGTGAGCGATTCGGTGGCCATGCCGATCTCGGCCACTTCGTCGATCAGCATGCGCGCAACCTGGTCCGGCGAGCCTTGGTGCAGGCTGACATTGACCTTTGGGAATGCGCTGCGCAGGGCGGCCACCTTTTCGGGCAACACATAGCGGGCTTGCGTGTGCGTGGTCGCGATGGAGAGCGTGCCACTGTCCTGCGCGCTGTACTGTTCGCCGATACGCTTGAGATTACCGACTTCTCGCATGATGGTGTCGATGCTTTTGAGCACGTGCTGCCCCGGCTCGGTGACGCGTTTGAGGCGTTTGCCGTGGCGCGCGAAGATGTCGATGCCCAGTTCTTCTTCCAATTCGATGATCGCTTTGGACACGCCCGGTTGGGA
>JAYRUL010000053.1:0-17543 GCA_041919095.1 Rhodoferax sp.
GCGGCAGCCGCGCTCTCTTCCACCAGGGCGGAATTCTGTTGGGTCATTTGATCGAGTGCGCTGATCGAAGCATTGATTTCCCCGATGCCTGCACTTTGACTCGACGCGGCTGCGGTAATTTCGCCGATCGTGGCATTGACGCGCTGGACCGAATCCACAATTTCCGTCATGGTGCTGCCTGCCGTACCCACCAACTGCGCGCCGCGCCCCACCCGTTCGACGCTGACATTGATGAGCCCTTTTATCTCGCGCGCGGCCTCCGCAGAGCGTCCGGCCAAGCTGCGCACTTCGGATGCCACAACCGCGAATCCCCGTCCCTGCTCGCCCGCACGGGCCGCTTCTACCGCTGCGTTGAGCGCGAGAATATTGGTTTGAAACGCAATGCCATCAATCACGCCGATGATGTCGGCAATGCGCTTGGAGCTGGCGTTGATTTCATCCATGGTGCTCACCACTTCGGCTACCACCGCGCCACCGCGTTCGGCCACATGCGCCGCAGTGGAAGCCAGCTGATTGGCCTGTTTGGCAGAGTCGGCGCTGTGCACCACGCTGTGGGTCAGGTTATGCATGGCACCGGCCGTTTGCTGCAAATTAGAGGCTGCCTGTTCGGTTCGGTGGCTAAGATCTTGGTTACCCATGGCGACCTCCGTGCTGGCCATTTCGATGGAGTCGGCCGCCTGTCGGATGCCGCCCACCAATTCGCGCAGCCTCGCCTGCATGGCGCCAATGGCGGCCAGCAAGCGTCCGGTTTCGTCTTGAATGCGAACTTCCACTTCGGAAGTTAGGTCACCATCGGCAATGCGTTCCGCCACCACCACCGCGCGACCAATCGGTTGGGTAACGCTGTTGGTAATGCTCCAACCCAGCCCGCCACCAATGACCAGTGCCACCAACACCAGCACCACCGAAATCACTTGATTCCTGCGCTCAAGACTCGCAACCTCGGCATTGGCTTCATCGGACAATTTGCGTTGCAGTTGCAACAGCTCCACGACTTTTTGCCGCATGATCGTTTCCGGCGGGCGCACGCGGTTGTCCAACGTCAACACAGCCGCAACCGTGTCACGGTCGGATCCTTGCTGAACGGCCTCGGCAATCTCCGGCATCGCAACCTTGGAGGCCTTCATCACGTCATCGAGCAACGCGCGCTCGGCGTCGGTCGACTGCGCCGAAGCCAACAGATCGGCCAACCGCTTTTCAGTCTCCAGGTATTTCTTTTGTGCACTTTTTGCCAGATTGACCTCGGCCTCTGCCTGCTTGCCGTCAATATCCGTCTCCAGATTTGCAAACAACGCCACCGATCGGGTTTGCACAGCCAGGCTGTCCATGGCATTGAGCAAGTCGTTGGCCAATTCGGTCTTGGCATTGTTGACTTGCACGATGGTTTGTACTTTTTGACCCAGCACCCGCATGGCGTAGATACCGGTCAGCGCCACCGCTACCAGCAAAACAAGCACGGTTGCAAAACCGGCGGTCAATCGTTTGGCCAGTGAAAGAGATTGCAAGATTTGCGTAAACACATGTCTCTCCTTATTCTTGTGACGGTCCATGTAGCCGTCCATCCAACCAGGCGAAGCGCAACTGAGTATGCGCTGTTTCTCGCGGCAAAGGCAAGCCACTGGAAGAACCGCCATTTGCACAAACTCCGTTCGTGTAGGCGCCAGGCGGTATTGCAGACGCACGACCTTATGGGCACGATGGCAACCTGCGGTAGTCCAATTGGAGGAGCTTGCCATGCAACGAATGCTTACCTGCATCCTGGCGCTGACGGTGTTTGCATTGCCCGCGAGCCTCGCACAGTCGCTACCCACCCTGGTCCAGGCCGCCACGGGATATGTGCTGCACATCCCCTACCTGGAATACCAGACGGCCAGCACTACAACCGCTTACCGTGCGAAAGCTGCTACTACCAACTTGAATCGGTTTGCCGCAGACACCGGCTCACTGGCCACCACCGCTCAACTGGCCGGTACCGGGAACACCCCGATCCTGCAAACGGTTGGCTCTAGCTATGTGTTGAGTTGCCCGTGGGTGGAGGTCGACGGGCAAGCGCAAGCCTTCAGCGCCAGCCTATCGTCCACCGACCTCATCCACTGGACCGTGGTACCCAACTCAGTGACAGCAGTCGCCAGCAGCAACCAGTTGGCTGCGCCTACGGCAGTATCGGTTTCCAGCCCCACCGCGCTGTCTGTGGGCGGCCTCACGTTGGGTTCGTCGGCCAAGTTGGCCGTGCGTTGGAGTGCTCCAGCGGGTTACAACGTGCACCACTATGAAATCGTAGGCACTGAAACGGTTGGTGGTACGCGCACCAGCGTACAGGCCCGTGCAGGTGAAACGTCTGTCACGCTCACACTGCTGAAGGCGGCCACCACCTACCGGGTGCTCGTGCGCGCTTGTCAGGACAGTGCCTGTACGCAGTATGGCGCAGCAACCCCCGTCAGCGCCACCACGGCAACGGAGTACTGGCAACTCCAGGGTTCTGGCGCGAGCGTCAACGGTTTGACACGCATCGTGTCCGATGGCAATGCGCGTCTGAGCGCCACGCGTATCGGTGCCGATGCGGGAACCGCCAATGCCGCAACGGTGCAGCTCTACTATGGTCCTGCCGGGTCACCCGCTTTGTCGGTCGCTGTGGGCAATGCCGTCGCCCGAGCCGACCAGCCCGCCAGCTACCTGGGATTTACCAGCAAGGCGGCCACTTCGGGCCTGTTCAGCCCACCCAGCACAAGCGCAACCCGTCTCATCGCCAGCATTGCAACCGGCCAGGGCGTGCCATTGGCCGCCAATCTAGGCGGCAAAGTGCGAGTGTTTTTTGAGGCGACTGGCAGTGATGGCAAGACCCGCATCTTCTCCATCGACAGCCAGGATGGATACGTGGGCCAGGACTTCAACAGCGCCAGCGCCAGCGCCACCACCTGCAGCACCGATGCCGATTACGCCAGCGGCGGCGGCTGTGCGCCGACCCTGGTGATCGGCGTGGAAGGGGATGCTACGGGTGCCAATGCACGTGTCAAGAATGCACGCCAGCACAAGATCGCTTTTCCCACCCAAACCGATTGGCGCTGGGACGGCGCGGCTGGCGCGTTTATGGTTTGGACCACCGACAGCATTTCGGGGTGCAGCAGCTTCCAGCACAACCATGGTTATGCGGTTTGGGATGGCACCCGCTGGAACGTGCAAGTCCGCGATGATGGTTGCCCCAAGCTGTTTACCAGCGCGCAAGCCTGTCTGCCCATGCATCTGGGAGGAACACGCTACAAGATGTACTGCGGTGACCCGTCCATGACGACGGGCAAGGTGAGCGGTTCTTCCCTTCCTTTCTTGGGACCCAAAAAGCTCATATACGGCGATGGCAGCGCAACAGGACCGGACGCCACGGTTGAGTTTGAAGACTGGGAAGCGCAATCCGCTGCGCGCAACGTCGTCTTCTTGTGGCCGGATGGCTCACAACTGAACGAGCGCGCGCAAGGCTATATCGACGACTACCATTTTCTCGCGCCCACGGGCAGTCTGGACCTGCAGGTGGGCTACCTCACCATCACCGATGGCACCGCAATGCCCTTCGCAGTGGCAGCGGTTCTACTCAATCCCTGAGCGGTTTGGTCAGGCAATTTCCGTGGAGTGTGCAGCGCAGCATCGAAAGTTGCATTGTTTTTTCAAGAAATGCCGCAGAATGAAACTGTGTCTGCGCAGCGATGGTGCAGGCGTCCCTATCGACTTCCAGAAAGGCACTGACCATGCTCCACATTGAAGACGATCCGAATTTGTCCGTACCCCCGTTGCAGCGACCCAAGAACACTTGGTGCGTGCTCATGGTCGATGATGATGCCGCCGTGCATACGGTGACCCGACTGGCCTTACGCGGCTATGAGTACCAGGGGCGTTCGTTGGAATTTGTCAGTGCGTTTTCTGGCCAGGAAGGTGCCCAGGTTTTTTCCGATCGCCAAGACATTGCAGTGGCACTGGTGGATGTCGTGATGGAACGCGATGAAGCCGGGCTGGAGTTGGTCGATTACGTTCGGCGTACGCTGGACAACCACCGCACGCGAATGGTGGTGCGCACTGGCCAACCGGGCAACATGTCGCAGCAGCGGGTCGCCCGTGAACATGAAATCGACGATTACCGGGAAAAAACGGATTTGTCGATCCAGAAACTGCGGGCGCTGCTAGACCACCAACTCCGTGCCTATTTCGGCGCACAGCGTTTGCAGTAGGAGGCTGTCCGCAACAAGCGGTGCGGGTGTCAATGCGGAGTGACACCGTGCAGGAGAAAACGGTTGGCCATGAGGCGCACCACCGTCGGCCAACCGTTGACGATGTACTCCACCACGGCTTGCGCGCTCGAGAACCTTTGCGCCGGATCCTTGTGCATCGTGCGATCCAGAAGCTCCTGGAACTCCGCATATTTCGGTTCAAAGCGTGGCGTGGGGGCATGCAGATGCAGATTCAAGATGCCTTCCATCGTCTCTGATGTGTAGGGACGCCGACCCGTCACCATCTCATAAAAAATGGCCCCCATCGCGTAGATATCGCTGGCCGGGCTTACTGGTTTGCAAGCGGCTTGTTCGGGACTCATGTAATACGGCGACCCAACGATTTCCCCGTGCTGGGTGTGTTCCAGCCGACGCTGGGCGTGCTTGGCCACACCAAAGTCGATAAGCGCCACGCTGCCATCATCGCGCAACATGAGGTTGCCCGGTTTCACGTCCCGATGCACGATGCCCTGCGCATGGATTTGCGCCAGGGCCATGGCAACCTGCAGGGCGATTACCAGGGCCTCAAATGGCGAGAACCCAGCTGCCATGCGCTGGCGAATATCACCGTACGCAAAGTACTCCATCGTGATGAAGGCGTGAGAATCGGTAAACCCATGCCCGTAAATGCGGGCTACGTTGGGGTGCTCGATTTGCTCAAGTAGTTCGCATTCCTGGATGAACCGATCTAGCATGTTGCCTTCATCATTGAGCCGGGTATCCAGCAGTTTGAGCGCAAGTTGCTGACCGTCTTTCTCGCGCTGCGCGAGGTAGACCTCCGACATGCCACCTCCCCCGAGGCGGCGCACGAGCCGATAGCCCTTCACTGCGACGGCAGGCACAGGTTCAGACAGCGCAGGTGCGGGCTTTTGCAAGACCTTGGAACGCTTGAGCCGGGCATCGATGGCGTCCAGGATGTCGTCGCGGGTAAACGGCTTGCACAGGTAATCATCCGCACCCAGGTTCATGCCTTGGCGGCGGTCCATCCGATCGGTCAGCGCGGTCACAAACAAAAAGGGTATGGAGGCCGTGGCCGCATTGCCGCGCAATGCAACCAGCAGCTGGTGGCCATCCATGACCGGCATCATGACATCCGAAAGGACCAAGTCGGGCATCTCTTGCTGGACGATTTCCCATCCTGCCCGACCATCGCCGGCTTCCAAGACATCAAATCCTTCCATGCGCAGCAGGCGTGCAAGGTTGTCGCGAACACCCACATCATCGTCAACCACCAGAATCTTCAAGGAAGTCTCTTTCTGCCACAGGTTCCAGCACTTGTTTTGCGTGAACGTACCCGGCGCGGGCAAACTATAGC
This sequence comes from Rhodoferax sp., assembly GCA_041919095.1. Lineage (GTDB taxonomy): Bacteria > Pseudomonadota > Gammaproteobacteria > Burkholderiales > Burkholderiaceae_C > Allorhodoferax. The sequence continues at coordinate 5,569 of JAYRUL010000053.1, forward strand.
GTCAAACGAACCGACACCCACTTGCATCCGGGGGCATTTGTTTCCGCCGACTCACTGCGACTTGCCAGCCTGCTACAGTGGCTTGAACAACACGTGACTTGCATTTCTACTCCCGATACCGTGCTGCGCTTCACAGTTTCCTCAGCCCCTAGGATGAACCCTGCCCATGGGCCGTTCCCGCCATGACCCTGCTCTGGCTGGCACTCATTCCTTGGCTCGCTGCTCCGGTCGTGCTGTGGCTGCCCGGGCGGCGCAGCGCGGCATTGCTTGCTGGCGCAGTGGCCGTCGCCGGTGTGGTCATGCTCGCCCTGTTGGCCCCCGCCGTGTTCTCCGGCCAGGTTCCTGCCTGGCGCACCGAATGGGTGGCGCAGCTGGGCTTGGCGTTCGGCCTGCGCCTGGATGGGCTGGCCTGGCTCATGGCATTCCTGATTACGGCCATGGGTGCGCTGGTCGTGCTGTACGCTGCCTGGTATCTCGACCCCAAGGACCCGGCAGCGCGCTTCTTTGCATTCTTGCTGCTGTTCATGGGGGCCATGCTGGGCGTGGTGCTGGCTGACAATCTGCTGCTGCTGGTGGTGTTCTGGGAGTTGACGAGCTTTTCGAGCTTTCTGCTGATCGGGTACTGGCACCAGCGCGAGGATGCGCGCCAGGGTGCGCGCATGGCCCTGACCATCACCGGGGCCGGTGGCTTGTGCCTGCTCGCCGGTGTGCTGCTCATCGGGCAGATCGTGGGGAGCTACCAACTCGACGCGGTACTGCAAGCGCGCAGCACCCTGCAGGGGCATGCGGGGTTTCCTGTGGCATTGCTGCTGGTGTTATTGGGCGTTTTCACCAAGAGCGCGCAATTTCCGTTTCACTTCTGGCTGCCCCACGCGATGGCGGCACCGACCCCAGTCAGTGCCTACCTGCATTCAGCCACCATGGTCAAGGCGGGCGTCTTCCTGCTGGCCCGTTTCTACCCCGTGCTGGGGGGCAATGACTGGTGGTTCTGGAGCGTCAGTCTGGTTGGACTGAGCACCTTGTTGCTGGGTGCTTATGTGGCCCTGTTTCAACATGACTTGAAGGGGCTGCTCGCGTACAGCACCATCAGCCATCTGGGCTTGATCACGTTACTGTTCGGGCTGGATGAACCCCTGGCCGTCGTGGCTGGCGTATTTCACCTGATCAACCACGCCACGTTCAAGGCGGGGCTGTTCATGAGTGCGGGCATCATCGACCACGAAACCGGCACACGCGACATGCGCAAGCTGGCGGGATTGCTGCGCATCATGCCCGCCACCGCCGTGCTGGGCATGTTGGCGGCGGCTGCCATGGCAGGTGTGCCGCTGTTCAACGGATTCCTGTCCAAAGAGATGTTCTTTGCCGAGACCCTGTCCAAGGACAGTCACCCCTGGATGCAATGGCTGTTGCCGGGAGTGGCCACGCTGGCGGGCATGTTCAGTGTTGCCTACTCGTTGCGATTCATCCACGACACCTTTTTCAATGGTGCGCCACGCGACTTGCCCAAGACACCGCACGAAGCACCCTTTTGGATGCTGCTGCCCGTGGGCTTGCTGGTAGTGGTTTGCCTGGCGGTCGGCATTGCGCCGGGACCGGTAGTTGGCCCCTTGCTGGAAATCGCAGCACAAGCGACCTTGGGCACGGCCTTGCCCACCTACAGCCTGGGGATCTGGCACGGCTGGAACCTGCCGCTTTTGATGAGCGCGTTTGCTGTTATCGGTGGCGTTGGTTTGTACTTCGCACTGCACCATCGGGTCAATCTGCACAGCCTGAGCATCGTACCTGGATGGATGGCCGCTGGTGGCAAGGATTTCTTCCAGTGGTGGAGCCACGGCGTGGTGCAGCGTGCGCAAATGCTGACCGCATGGTTGCAAAACGGAAGCCTGCAGCGCTATTTGACCTTGCTGGTGGTCATGGCCCTGGGTGCAGGCGCGTGGCCCTTTCTGCAGCCCGGACCCAGTGCCCATTTTGCAAGCCTGCATTTGCAGGGCCTTAGCCCCGGTGTTGCCGTGATTGGACTATTGGGCGCAGTAGCGGCACTGGCCACCACCCTGGCCCACCGCCAGCGCGTGTTGGCTCTGTGCCTGCTGGGCGTTACCGGGCTGGTGGTCTGCCTTACGTTTGCCTATTTTTCCGCACCCGACTTGGCGCTGACCCAGCTGCTGGTCGAGATTGCAACGGTCGTGCTGATGATGCTGGCCTTGCATTGGCTACCTGCCCACAGCCCGACACCGGCGCCTCAGCGAGCAAAGGTGCTGCGCGATGCGGTGTTGGCGCTGGGCGTCGGTGTGGGCGTCGCCGCCTTGGTGTGGATGATGTTGACGCGCACCGGTCCCTCGATCAGCGGGTTCTACCTGGACCAAACGCTGCCGCTGGGTGGAGGGGCCAACGCCGTGAACGTGATCATTGTGGATTTTCGGGGCTTTGATACCTTGGGTGAGATCACGGTGCTGGGGCTGTCGGCCTTGATCCTGCACGCGTTGCTCGCCCCGCTGGCGCCTGCGCCCGGGCTTGTGCCTACGCTGCACGAACCCCAACTGATGCTCCAGGTTGTAGCCCGCGCCGTATTGCCGTTTAGCGTGCTGTTGGCTGCCTTCTTCTACCTGCGCGGCCACAACCTGCCCGGTGGCGGCTTCATTGGTGGGCTGGTCTTGGCCCTGGGCTTGTTGTTGCAAGCCGTGGCGCACGGCCAGCGTTGGATGGCCGAACGCGCCAGCCTGGACTACCGCAGCTGGATGGGCTGGGGTCTGCTGCTTGCAGTGGGTACGGGCATCGCCAGTTTCGGGTTTGGCGCCCCGTTCTTGACCAGCACCTATGACTACCCTTGGCTTGTCGGTATTGGCGGCATTCCCCTGGCCAGCGCATCCATGTTCGATGCCGGAGTGTTCCTGGTGGTAGTGGGTTCCTGCTTGGTGATGCTGCTATCGCTGGGGCGTTTGACACGAAAGGCAGGTCCGTAATGGCGTTGCTGCTGGCATTGTTGACGGGCACGCTGGCCGGTTGCGGGGTCTGGTTGCTGCTGCGAGCGCGCACGTTTGACGTGGTACTCGGTCTGACGCTGTTGTCCTACGCCGTGAACTTGTTCATCTTTGCGATGGGACGCATCAAGACGGGCGCCGCACCCATCGTGCAAAAAGGCGTCGTGGCATCACTAGAGACGACCGCCGATCCCCTTCCCCAGGCCTTGGTGCTGACCGCGATCGTCATTGGCTTTGCCATGACCGCCGTGCTCTTGGGCATTGCGCTGCGCACCTACCAACAAACCGGCAGCGACCATGTCGACGCCAGCGAAACCCCGGCCCAGTCATGAGCAGCCACCTGTTGATCGCCCCGATCCTGTTGCCGCTTGTGGCCGGTGCCACGCTGGTGCTGTTGGAAAAGTCCGCCCCCCGTTGGGTGGTTCCGATCTCGCTGGTCAGTGTGCTGGCCCTGGTCGGCTTGGCGGTGCATTTGCTGCATCAAGCCCAAAGTGGCAGTGTGCAGGTCTATCTGGTGGGGAACTGGCAGGCCCCCTTCGGCATTGCGCTGGCGATGGACCGTTTGAGCGCGTTGATGCTGCTCTTGACGGCTCTGGTCGCGTTGGCGGCGCTGGTGTATGCCGCAGGTGGCGATGACCGGCGGGGTCTGCACTTTCATACCCTGTTTCAGTTTCAGCTGGTCGGATTGAACGGCGCGTTCTTGACGGCCGACTTGTTCAACCTGTTTGTTTTTTTTGAAGTTCTGCTGGCGGCCAGTTACGGCTTGTTGTTGCACAACGCATCCGTCACCCGGCTCAAGTCGAGTGTGCATTACTTCACCTTCAACCTGACGGGTTCTGCCCTGTTCCTGGTCGCCGTCAGCTTGCTCTACGGTTTGACCGGCACGCTCAATTTGGCCGACTTGGCCCACAAACTACCCCGCTTGGCAGCCGAAAACCTGGCTCTGGGCCAGGCTGCCCTGCTGCTCTTGGTGGTGGTGTTCTCGGTAAAAGCGGCGCTGCTGCCGCTGTATTTCTGGCTACCGGGCACCTATGCTGCCGCGTCGGCCCCTGTCGCGGCCCTGTTCGCCATCATGACCAAGGTGGGCATTTACGCTCTGGCCCGCATCAGCACACTGTTTACCGCAGAACCCGGCCCCAGTTTGACCCTGCTGTTGCCTGCAGTACTGCCCTGGCTGGCCATGGCAACCTTGGCGTTGGGAGCCATCGGTGCATTGGCGGCAACGGGCTTGCGCACCCTGGTAGCCTACCTGGTCGTGGCCTCGGCAGGTACGCTCTTGCTATCCATCGGCCTGGGCACGCAGGGCACCCTTGCGGCTGGCTTGTTCTACCTGGTCAACAGCACCCTGGTCGCCTGCCTGTGGTTCTTGCTGGCCGATCGCATTGCCAGCGTCCGTGCAAACGATGATCGCCTGCAACCCCATCCCCTGCGCCAGGGCTGGGGTTTTCTCGGCGTGCTGTTCCTGGGCGCCGCTATCGCGATCGCCGGCGCGCCGCCCCTGGGCGGCTTCATCGGCAAGGCGTTGTTGCTGCAGGCGGCCGCCGCAACTGCCCATGCGGGTTGGGTGCTTGCCGGGGTGCTGGTCAGCAGCCTGATGGTGATGATGGCTTTGGCACGCGCGGGTACCCAAATCTTCTGGAAGCCACCACGACTTTCTGAACCCCACCCTGGCGAGGGCGCTCCGGTAGGCAACAGTGCCTTGTTGGGGCTTGCGGCACTGCTGCTGGCTGCAACTATCTATGCCGGCCCGATTCAAGCCTATGCGCAGGCAACCGCTGCGCAGTTGCTGGCACGCCAACCCTACCTGGACGCTGTACTGGGTGCGGTGGCCGTGCCGCCAGCCTATGACGTTCGCCGCGAAATGCGCCAGCGGGAAGGTGCACCATGATCCAACGCGTCGTGCCGTTTCCCCTGCTGTCCGTGGCGTTGGGCCTGACCTGGTTGTTGCTGAACGGGTCCACCTCCCTGGGGCATGCGCTTCTGGCGGTCGGCACGGGGCTTGCAATCCCCTGGCTGATACGTCCTCTGCTGGCCGACTTGCCCCGCCTGAAACACGGGCGCACCGTTGTACGTCTGCTAGCGGTTGTGCTGGCTGACATGGTGGTCGCCAACTTTGATGTGGCCCGACGCGTGCTGGGCCGTGAAGACGCGATTTGCCCGCGTTTTGTCTGGATGCCCCTGCGCCTGCAAGAAGACCATGGCCTGGTCGCCTTGGCGGCCATCATCAGCCTCACACCAGGCACGGTCAGTTGCATGATCAGCCCGGACCGCCGTCACCTCTTGATCCATGTGCTGCATTGCCCGGACGAAGCCGCACAGGCTGCGCTCATTGGCGACATCCAGTCCCGCTATGAATCCCCATTGAAGGAGATCTTCGAGTGATCGATATTGTCTTGCCCTGGGTAATCGGTGGATTGGTCTTGGCGCTGGCACTCAATGCCTGGCGCATGCTACGTGGGCCAAGCCTGGCCGATCGCGTGCTGGCACTGGATACCCTGTACATCAATACCCTGGCTTTGCTGGTATGCCTGGGTATGTGGTGGCGCACCACGCTGTATTTCGAGCTGGCTCTGCTGATTGGACTCTTGGGGTTTGTCGGCACCGTAGTGCTCAGCAAATTCCTGTTGCACGGAGACATCATCGAATGAACATCGTGCTGGAAATGGTGGTCGCGACGATGCTGGTTATCGGCATGCTGTTCGCGCTCATTGGAAGCTGGGGCCTAGCCAAGTTGGGCGATTTCTACAAGCGCCTGCATGGCCCGAGCAAGGCCACCACGTTGGGCGTGGGTTGCGTGTTGATGGCGTCTTGGCTGTGGTCTGCCAGTCTGGGACACGGAAGCGGTCATGAATGGCTGGTGTTGGTGTTTTTGTTTGTTACTGCACCCGTTTCAGCGCATTTGCTGGTACAGGCCGCTCTTGCCCTCCTACCCGGCTCCCAACCCACCCCGCCCCTGCCTGACCCGAAGGATCTACCACCGGGACCGGTGTAAACGCACTGGGCCTCAAACCAGCGTCTCCAGCCGCAACACGCTGGCCCGGCCCAGCACCGTCGGCCAGGTATGCAGCGCCTCCAAGGCAACGCCGACGTCTCGCTGGTTGGTGGTAGCGGTCAACAGCACCAGGCAGTCCAGGTCGGAATGGCCGGGATGCGGCAGCAGCTGCATGCGCTGCACGGCCACTCCGTGGCGGGCCAGTTCTTGTAGCACGCGGGGTGTGGTGACCTCGGCACGCTGCACATCCAGGCGCAAGTAGAAGGCACTGGCGGTCCGTGCCGGGTCGGCTGCGGGCAAGGCACGCAGGGCACCGGGCTGGAACGCCAGGCTCGGTACGCGCTGGGCGCTGGAAACCCCTTGGCTGCGCGCCAGGTCGACCAGGTCGGCTACCACGGCAGACGCCGTGGGTTCAGCGCCCGCCCCTGCGCCGTAGTACAGCGTGGTGCCGGCCGCATCGCTTTGCACCATCACCGCGTTCATGCGGCCATGCACCTGGGCCAGCAGATGGTCTGCGGGCAGCAACGCGGGGTGCACCCGCAGCTCCAGGCCGTGGGCGCAGCGCCGGGCCACCCCCAACAGCTTGACGTCATAGCCCAGCTGCCCAGCAAAGCCGACGTCCACCGCATCCAGCGTATCGATGCCTTGCACCTGCACCTGGGCAAACGGCGGCAGCGTGCCAAACGCATTGGCCGCCAGCAAGCTGAGCTTGTGGGCCGCATCCACACCGCCCACGTCCAGGGCGGGGTCTGCCTCGGCGTAGCCCAGTGCCTGGGCCTGGGCCAGCGCCTCTGCAAAACCCAAACCCTCAGCGCGCATGGCCGAGAGGATGAAGTTGCTGGTGCCGTTGATGATGCCCGCCACCCATTCGATGCGGTTGCCAGCCAGCCCTTCGCGCAGGGCCTTGATGATGGGGATGCTCACCGCAACCGCAGCTTCATACGCCACCACCACGCCGTGGGTCTGCGCCGCAGCAAAAATCTCCGCACCGTGTTCGGCTAAAAGCGCCTTGTTGGCGCTAACCACATGCTTGCCATGGGCGATCGCCCGCAACACCAGTTCCCGTGCGACCCCGGTGCCACCGATGGCCTCCACCACCACGTCAATGTCGGCTGCCTGCACCAGATCGCTCGCGTTGTCGCACAGGTCCAGGCCGCGCCCCGGTGCGTCGCCCAGCATGGCGCGTGCGCGCGCCAGGTTGCGCACGGCCACGCGGCGCACCTCAATGCACCGACCGGCACGCGCCGCAATCAGCGCAGCATTGCGCTGCAGCACCGTCAGGGTTCCAGCGCCCACGGTGCCCAGCCCCAGCAGGCCGACCCGTAGGGGTGCCGCTGCACCGGACGCGCTGGACGCTGCCCCGCCGTAGTGGCTGCAGGAATGGGAATCTTGGTACATGGTGTTCTCCGGTTGGGTGGTAGGTCCGGTGGCACTTGCCGGACAACAACTTGGGAGATTCACCAGGTGGCCGCCGGATGGGCCACCTGCACGACTCAGGTGGCCGTGGGGGTAATAATCGACATCATGCTGTGCAACGCCGCCGCCCGCACCGCGGTACGGGTCTGAGGAATCAGGCGGGGGTAGGCAAGGCACAACATGGGTCCGAGCATAGCACAGGAATTTCGCTCCGCGCGGGGCAGAAAGGCGCGAGCATGAAATCCACCGCAGAAGCAGTTTTTGACCAGGCGTATTACGAACGCTACTACTTCAACCACAAGACGCGCGTGGTCGACCCCGACCACATCAACCGCCTGGGTGCCTTTGTGTGCAGCTACGTGCGCCAGTTGCGCGTGCCTGTGTCGCGGGTGCTGGACATCGGCTGCGGCATTGGCCTGTGGCAGGAGCAGATTGCGCGGCACCTGCCGCATGCACGCTACCGGGGTGTGGAGTTCAGCGAGTATCTGTGCGAGCGCTTTGGCTGGGAACGCGGCTCGGTGGTGGACTACCAAGGCGTGCAGCCATACGACCTGGTGATCTGCCAGGGCGTGCTGCCCTACCTGGATGCGGGCGACCTGCAAAAAGCCCTGCGCAACCTGGCCCAGCTATGCCAGGGCGCCCTGTACCTGGAAGCTGTCACCGCCGAAGACTGGGCTGCCGACGTGGTGGACGAAAAGCGCACCGATGCGCGTCAGTTCAAACACCCCGCCCACGCCTACCGCGCGGGCCTGACACCCCACTTCATTGAGATGGGCGGCGGCCTGTGGCTAAGCCGTGCGGCCGAGGTGCCCGTTTTTGCGCTGGAGCGGCCCGCGCCGTAGCGCTGTCCAATTGCCAACGCGCTGCGCATCAATGCCACAATGCGCCGCATCCGATTCCACCGATTGCCATCGCAACGCCATGAACCCAGAAAACACCGCCAGCCCCGCCCTGCCCGACCATCTCAGTACCGATGCACGCAGCCCGTACTTTCAAGCCGCTGTGCTGGAGCACGATATTGGCATCCGCTTCAACGGCAAGGAGCGCGCCGATGTCAGCGAATATTGCATCAGCGAAGGCTGGATCAAGGTGCCCGCCGGTAAAACCGTGGACCGCAAGGGCCAGCCCCTGCTGATCAAGCTCAAGGGCACGGTCGAGGCGTTTTATCGCTAGGGGCGCTGCAGCGGCAGCTTGACATGCGCTGAGACCTTGCTGCCAAATTCAGCGTCAAATTGGCCCCCAGCCCACGTCCAACAAGCGTAAGCAGCTATTGTTTTTATAGCATCTTCACTCCGGCACGTACACCATAGCTCCATCCTTCAGGCGGTAAGCGGTGCCGGAACGGGCTGCATCAGTCGCGCAGTGCGGCTTGCAAGAGACGCGCCGCCACCGGCGTTGGACTGGCCTGCATGGCCTCGAGCCGGAACAAATAGGCGGCGCACACGCGCGCGGGCGTATCCGCCTGGAGCTGTGCCACGGTGGCTCTGGCAGTGCCTTCGCCAAAGCGCAATCCGTGGCGCTGCGCCACCAGTTCGGTAACTGCGCGGTAGTGCGCGCGCAGCTCGTCGAGCTGCACCGGTGCGTCGGTAGACGCACCAGTGCGGCTCATGGTGCGGTGCGCGGCGGTGTAGAGCTGCACCACCGCCTCCTCGAACGCGGCGGTATTGGCCGCGCTCAACGCCGCCAGGCCGGGCAGGGATTCGGCGCTGGGTGGCAGCAGGTACTGAATGCACAAGGTGGGGTCGCGCGCCTGCAGTTCGCGCAGCGCATCCATGTGCACCTGCGCCCAGCGCAGGGACGTGGCCTGGTCGGCAAAACCGACGCGGTAGCGCGCCCACTCGGCCAGCACCGGGCGGGTCAGCGCCTTGGCTTGCGCCAGGGTGTGCCCTTCGTTGACCGCCAGCACCAACAGGTCGTGCAGCTTGCGGCCATCGTCCGCGGCATAGGCGTGCAAGGCCTGCAGCACCGGGTCGGCCGCCAACTGCGTCTGCAGCCGGTAGACCGGGTCCCAGCGCATGCGCACGCCGTGGCTGTTGGCAACGGCAACCAACACCACCACGGCCACGCCCATCGCCACCAGAAACTGGCGGATCAGGGGGCCATCCTCCAGCACCTGGTGCCGGTTGAAGCCCGCTACTGCCACACCGGCCAGGATGGCCGCCAGGGAGGGCACCATCAGGAAGAACAGGGCCAACGTGGTCATGGCCGCGCTCCCAGCAAACCCACCCGGTAACCCGCCGCACGCAACATGCGGGTGGTCTTGATGCTCAGGTAGATGAGCGACACGATGTTCAAGAGCGGCACAAAGCACAGCACCATGAACCCGATCTTTTCGCGCTGCACCCGGCGCAGGCCCGAACACATATGCACCGTGCCCACCAGGGCCACCACGCCAACGACGATGGACAGGCCAAGCATGACCCATGGGCCGACGCCGCCCTGGCGTTCCACGCCCCGCAGCGCAGCATTGGCAAGGATGGTCAGGATCACCAAGCGCTGCCCTTTGGCGGCCAGCGCCAGGCGGGCCTCGTCGTCCTGGGTGTCGAATTGCTGGTCGGCCTGGGCGCGCAGGGCCGCTCCATCGGCCTGTGCCAGCACCGTCGGCTCGGGCAGGGTGCCATGCACCTGCCAGCCCTTGTCGCCAAAGTGGTAGAGCCCGCGTGAAAGGGCCGCCGCGCCCGCCGTCTGCTGTACCTTGGCCGCCAGCCGCGTCAGCTCCTGGACGGCCGTGGCGTTGCGGGCATCGGCAAAGAACACCGTGCCGCGTTTGGGCACGGCCACCACCACGCCGTCGGCAAACCGCTCCAGCTGCTTGCGCCAGAACACCCGGTCCAGCAGGACGTTGGCCACCGCGTCGGCGTCGAACCCGCGCAACCCGTACACGCCGGGGACCAACTCGGCGGCCAGGGGCGTGCCGTGGCTGCGCTTGAAGTTGAGGCAGGCAATGGCCAGGGCGCGCTGCACGTTCAAATCCAACGCCGCCAGATCCGCCGGCACCAGGGGCGTATCGGGCAGCCCTTGCGAACGAAAGGCGAAGCGCAGCTGCAAGTCCCCCAGGAAGCTGGCCATCAGGCCCGACTCGTTGCTGGCGTCCAGCCACTGCACCCGCTCCGTCGCCAGCGCCTGCTGGGGCGCACTGCGCACTTCACAGACCAGATTCTCCCGCGTGCGGCGCAAACCATCACTCATGACGACCCTCAGGGATACGCGCCTGGGGACACCCCTGCGCCAGGGCGCACAGTATGGCACGCACCCGCACCACGGGCGGTGCTTTAGCGCAGGGCCGGTACCTTAAACGGGCTGCGCCGCTGGCGCCCCCAACTGGCGCAAGCCGCGCCACAAGCTGGAGACGCTGGCGTTGTCCAGAAACAGGCACTGCTTACCGGTGCGTTTGCAATGGTCTTTCACGCGCCAGTAGGCGTTGTGGCTGATGCAGCCGGTCTGGCAGATCACCAGGTCGGCCCCCAGCAGGCTGCTCTCCAGCGTCAGCAGTCCATCTTCCAGTCCGCCGTCGTGGTGCTGAAAGCGCCCGCCCACACGTTCCACCGCCGAGCGGTAGGTGGCGATGGATCCGTTGCGCCCACCCACACACAGAATGCGCTTGTCTTCCAGGCCCGCAGCCGCCACGTCCGGGTGGAGCTGGCGCATGTCATGTAGCGGCGCTGTATCGGCCGCCGCTTGTGGGCATTGGCGTTCACAAGGCGCGTCGGGCTCAGCGCGCGCGGCCTCGCGTGCGGCCTGGCGCAAGGCCCGGTTGTCGGCCTCCAGCTTGGCGATGCGCGCTTGTGCGGCGGTGAGCCGTTGCACGGCACGCTCGCCGCCTTCCTGCGCGGAAAGCACCGCCTGCAGCGCCACCAGGCGCTGCGCCTGCAGGTCGGCTGCGCGGGTGTGGGCCAGCAATTGCGTTTCCAGGTCCAGCAGGCGCGCCTGCATGGCCTGCACCTCTCGCGCCTTTTCGGCAATGACCGCCGAGCACCGCGCCTGGGCGCTGCCGAGTTCGCGTGCCAGCACCCCGTTTTCGGCAACCACCGCTTCCAGCGTGGCCGCATCGACGCGGGCACTGGCTCCGGCCTGGTGCTGCAGCATGTGCATATCGCGGCACAGTTGTTCTTGCACCGCGCCGTCGCAGTGCGGATGGGTCAAGATCGCCCAAAAGAAGCTGGGGGCCGTGGGCGTGGGACGGGCGGCGTTCCAGCGGCTGAGCAAATCCGTCGCGCTCTTGCAAGCGCGGGTCGTGCGCACGGCAGCGTCATGGCGCTGATCCAGCGCAACCTGCAGCGCCTCGCTCAGACGGTTGCGGTGGGTGCACTGCCCGACTGCGCACACATGGATGGTGTAGTCGTCGTCCTCGGCACTGGCACTGCCGCATTTGGTCACGATGCGGCGCAGCTGGTCCAGCGGCAAGCCCACCCCCAGCACCGGGCAATAGCACTGGTGTGACAGCTCCCACAGCCGGGCCCGTCGCGAGCCGCGTGTGGGTGGCGCGGGCAGCGTTTGCGGCGAGGGTGCCGTGCTGCGCTGGGACTGCTGCAACAGGGTCATGGAAATGTGGCTGGGGCTCATGCCCATCACCACCGGCGATTCGCTGC
>JAYRUL010000054.1:0-17123 GCA_041919095.1 Rhodoferax sp.
AACAACTCGCTCTCCAGCAAGTCCTTGGGGATGGCTGCGGTGTTGATGGCCACAAAGGGGCCACCCGAGCGCGGCGAATGCTTGTGCAGCGCACGCGCCACCAACTCTTTGCCGGAGCCCGATTCGCCGGTGATGAGCACGGTTACGTTACTCTGGCTCAGGCGGCCAATCGCGCGAAAAACATCCTGCATGGCCGGTGCCTGGCCCAGCATTTCGGGGCTGACAGCTTGTTGGTGCTCCGCAACCTCGTCACGCTGGCTTTCCTCCACCGCTCGACGAATGAGCTCGACCGCCTTGGGCACGTCAAACGGCTTGGGCAGGTATTCAAACGCCCCCCCCTGGAAGGCGCTCACGGCGCTGTCCAGGTCGGAAAACGCGGTCATGATGATGACGGGCAAGCCGGGTTGCTTGGCCTTCACTTTTTCCAGCAAGTCCAAACCAGAACCACCTGGCATACGGATGTCGCTGACCAATATCTGGGGACCTTCGTCATCGGCTGCGGTATCCAGTGCGGCCAGTACATCACGCGGGTTGGAAAAGCTCCGACACGGAAGCTGCTCGCGCTGCAGGGCCTTCTCCAGTACAAACCGGATGGATTGGTCATCATCAACGATCCAAATCGGTTTCATGTGTGGTGGTCCCTTATCTTGCTGGCAGTTACGGTAATGGAATCAAAATCTTGAAATCCGTACGGCCCGGCACACTATCGACTTCGATCAAGCCATGGTGCTGCTGCACAAACGTTTGCGCCAGTGTCAGCCCCAACCCAGACCCCCCTTCGCGCCCCGAAACCAGCGGGTAGAAGATACGGTCCTTGATCGAATCGGGTACGCCCGGTCCGTTATCAATGACATGCAATTCCAATGCCAACCGATACCGTTGCTTGCCGAAAGTGACCTGGCGCGCCACCCGGGTACGAAAAGTGATGCTCGCATCCCCCTCTGCCATACGATCCGCCAGCGCCTGGCAGGCATTGTGGGCGATATTGAGCACCGTCTGGATGAGTTGCTCGCGGTCGCCACGAAACTCGGGCAGGGATATGTCGTAATCGCGCACCACTTTGAGGCCACGCGGAAACTCGGCCACGATCAAGGATCTCACCCGCTCGCAAACTTCATGGATGTTCACATCCCCCACCACATGGGGACGCCGGTGCGGTGCCAATAAACGATCCACCAGGGTTTGCAGCCGGTCTGCTTCGTGGATGATGACCTGGGTGTATTCCGTGAGTTCGGGCGTGGTGATTTCAAGCTCCAACAACTGCGCGGCTCCACGAATGCCGCCCAGGGGGTTCTTGATTTCATGGGCCAGGTTGCGAATCAACTCCTTGTTGGTCTGCGCTTGCGCGGCCAAGCGCTCTTCGCGATCGAGCCGCGACTGCTGCTCCTGCGGAATCATTTCCACAATAAACTCCGACGCCGTATCGGCCCGGGCCACGATCACATGCACCGGTAACGGTTCCGCCGTGAATCGCCGCAGCGAAGCGTCATACCGCAGGGTATCGAATACCGACTGTGACACACCTTTCAGCGCATGGCGCAAGGACTGCGGGTCGGTAAAACACTCCGCCAGATCCGATTGCAGCAACGCCCTGCGGGACACGGCCAGCGCATCTTCGAGCGCGGTATTGGCAAACTGGCAGCGCCCTTCTGCATCTGCAATGGCCACCAGCGTGACCAACAGATCCAACGCCGGATAGCTGGACACGGCTGCAGACAAGGATGGCCCCTCTCTAGCGGGGGCTGGATGCTGGCGCAGAGGCTGAGGCGGCTGGCAAGCGGCTGATCTCGCGACGCAATCCCTCGATATCACGCTCGCTGCGCGCAATGCTCTCCTTGAGTTCTGCGACCCGCTCTTGGTACTTCTGTTGATTGCGTGCTTCAAAGGCCGATTTTTCGGGCTCGCCGTTGTTGTATTCCTTGAGCAACTCTGCACGGCGCGATTCCGTCTTCTTCAATTCGCCTTCCAGAATCAGGCGTGCGTCCGAGTCTTTGGCACGCTGCTCTGCGCCATCGGCGCGCGGTGCACTGGGAGCAGGCCGGGCGACCGGGCTGCGTTGCGCTGGAACGATCGTAACGTTGCCACCGGAGACCAATTTGCAGCCGCGTGCCTTCGCGTCGGCATCGGTCAGGGTATTACTGAACTCATTGCCACATCGGTAGATGGCACCCTGTGCCCATAACGGAGCCACAAGACAACCTGCAATCAGGGGAATCAAACGAACAAGCTTCATGCAATACATCACAGCGAGGGCCGGGCTGGGCAGTATCCGTCAAAAAAGCCGAAACTCAAAATCAAGAGCACAACACATTGCATGGCCGGGCTTTGGCGGGGCGTGCACAAAAAAAGGGACGGCATGCCGTCCCTTTGCTGATGCTTGCTGCGATAGGCAGCGTCGCGGTACCGCCTTACAGCGAGTAGTACATGTCGTACTCGACCGGGTGCACGGCCATGCGGTAGCGAGTAACTTCACCCATCTTGAGATCAATGTAGGCATCGAGCATGGAGTCGGTAAACACGCCGCCCTTGGTCAGGAAGGCGCGGTCCTTGTCCAGGTGTTCCAAGGCCTGATCCAGGCTGTGGCACACGGTAGGCACCAGCTTGTCTTCCTCGGGAGGCAGGTGGTACAGGTCCTTGGTGGCAGCTTCGCCCGGATGGATCTTGTTTTCCACGCCGTCCAGACCCGCCATCAACAGAGCGGCAAAGCCCAGGTAGGGGTTCATCAGGGGATCGGGGAAACGGGCTTCCACGCGGCGGCCTTTGGGGTTGGACACAAAAGGAATACGGATGGAAGCCGAGCGGTTCTTGGCCGAGTAAGCCAGCTTCACAGGCGCTTCAAAGTGGGGAACCAGGCGCTTGTAGCTGTTGGTGCCGGGGTTGGTAATGGCGTTCAGGGCACGGGCGTGCTTGATGATGCCGCCGATGTAGTACAGGGCAAAATCCGACAGACCGGCATAGCCGTCGCCAGCGAACAGGTTCTTGCCGTCTTTCCACACGGACTGGTGCACGTGCATGCCGGAACCGTTGTCACCGTGGTAGGGCTTGGGCATGAAGGTGGCGGTCTTGCCGTAAGCGTTGGCCACGTTGTGCACCACGTACTTCTGCAACTGGGTCCAGTCAGCGCGCTCCACCAGGGTAGAGAACTTCGTGCCAATTTCGTTTTGGCCCGCGCCCGCCACTTCGTGGTGGAACACTTCAACCGGAATGCCCAGGGATTCGAGGATCAGGGACATCTCGGCGCGCATGTCTTGCGTGCTGTCGACGGGAGGAACGGGGAAGTAGCCGCCCTTGACGGAAGGACGGTGTCCGCGGTTGCCGCCTTCGAGCTTGGCACCGGTGTTCCAGGGCGCTTCGTACTCTTCAATTTCGTAGAAGGGGTTGTTGGCATCGGTACTCCAACGCACGCCGTCAAAAATGAAGAACTCGGGCTCGGGTCCAAAGAACGCCGTGTCACCCAGGCCGGATGCCTTCAGATAGGCTTCAGCACGCTTGGCAATGGAGCGGGGGTCGCGGTCGTAGGCTTTGCCGTCGGCTGGCTCCACCACATCGCAGTTCATGATGAGGGTGGTTTCCTCAAAGAACGGATCGATGTTGGCAGTGTTGGGATCGGGCATGAGCAGCATGTCCGAAGCCTCGATACCCTTCCAGCCAGCGATGGACGAGCCGTCGAACGCGTGTCCGGAAGAGAACTTGTCTTCGTCAAAGTGCGACACAGGCACCGTGGTGTGCTGCTGCTTGCCGCGGGTATCGGTGAAACGGAAGTCGACAAACTTGACTTCGTTCTCTTTCACCATCTTCATCACGTCTGCGACGGTCTTGGCCATCAAATGCTCCTGTTTCAAAAAAGATGCGCGGTTAAAAATCTTGCCCTGCCGTTAATGCAGCTTTTGTGCCAAGCACCGAAGCGCCAACGTTTTGCGAAAGCGGCCTATTGTGCCGCTTCAATCCTTCTGTTTTCTTGCCGCCTATCCAAGTTCTCGCGGCCACTGGACTGTGAACGCTCCAGCCAACACAGGATTTATGCACCAAATGAAGGCTATAAAAACACTAATTTGGTGCATTTACTACTTACGCACTATTTCAGGGCCCAATTTCAATCCAAGATTGCGAAGTTCTTGCAACAGCATGGAAAAAGCCGCATCCACTTCGGCCGGGTCCCCTTTGACACCCAAATCAATATGTCGTCCCCATTGCGGGTGGTCTACGCTGGGAAGACTAAAGACCTTGATGGGATAGCGTTGTTCCAAGGCCTGCATCAAAGGTGTCAACGTAGCCTCCATGGCACCAAACACGATCACGGACTGCTCGATCCAGGCTCTTTGGTTGAACAGATGGCGGTAATGGTTGTCCAGCACCCACTCCACCATGGGATGGGCCATGACCGGGAATCCGGGCAAGAAGTAAACGCCCCCACGCTCCCGGACTTCGTCTCGGTCGCTGCCCCCCAAGGGGGCCTTCGCGACTTGGGACGGCCCAGCCTCGCTCAATACGCCCCCACGCTCCCGGACTTCGTCTCGGTCGCTGCCCCCCAAGGGGGCCTTCGCGACTTGGGACGGCCCAGCCTCGCTCAATACGCCCCCACGCTCCCGGACTTCGTCTCGGTCGCTGCCCCGTCGTTGACTGGCGCAGTAAAACCCAGCGATCTTGTTGTACGGGTTGGGGATGATGTCCGCCCCCACCGGAAACACCCCCATGTTCAGCCGGTGGATGTTGTCTGCGCGATCGGGGTCGTACGACACGCCTTGCTCTCGGGCCACATCTTGCATGCGTTCGCGAATCAACGCAGCAGCCTGGGGGTGCAGTGCCATCTCCACGCCGAGTGCACGGGCCGCGCATTGACGGGTGTGATCGTCGGGTGTCGCGCCAATGCCGCCAAAAGAAAAAACCACGTCCCCCGACGCAAAGGCGCGCGCAAGCGTGGCGGTTATGCGATCGGGATCGTCACCCACGTATTGGGCATAGGCGAGTGACAAGCCACGTGCCGCCAGGTGTTCAATCAACTTGCTCAGGTGCCGATCCGTGCGTCGGCCCGAAAGAATCTCATCACCAATGATGATGGCACCAAATTCCATGACTTACTCCTGCAATCGCGGGTTACCCGGGTTTTCCAGTGCAATGGGTGGTGCAACTTCCAAGACCACCAAGTCCCGCATATCAGGGGCTTTGGCCGGTGCGTTGCGCTCATTGCGCAAGCTGTGGAGTGCGCTCAGACAAAAGTGGGCGAACCACAACGAAGCAAACACAAAGACCAAGGTGTAGATCCAAATGGCCAGCGGTGCCAACACCACAAAGGCAGCGGCAAAGATGGCCCACGAAACCCACAACATGCTCGGCGCCCCACCCAAAAAGCCCACGACGATGCCCATACCCAAAAGCGATAAACGATGGCGCTGGAATACGGTGCGGCGCTCTTCGGCGGTCGCATGGACCGACAGGGCGTCATAAGCCATCACACGGTACGTAAGCCAACCCCAGATCACAGGCGGGATGAGGAGAATCAACGGGGGTACCAACCACAGCGGCATGGAAACCAACAGCGCCAACACCGCCATGCAGGCCGACCCCACCGACCACAACAATCCGCGCCACACGGCACCCGTGTTGCGTTCTTCCAATGCCGGAAAGCGCCTTTGGGCAACCAAGCGTGCAATTACCGAGCCCATGAACGCCGCCACCAACAACAGGGTGGCGATGACGATGACTGGCGTTGCCGTAAACACCACAATCAAGGGCACCAACAAGGCCTTCACACCACCCAAGCCGATGCTGTCCATCCAGTCCCACAGTTGCCGCGACCAAGGAAGCGCCTCCAGCAAAGCGCGCACGCCGTCAATGGCACTCTCCCACAGGAAATAGCCCAAACCCAAGGTCGCGCCCGCCGCCACAATCAGCGGCAAGAAGGAATACAGAATGATGCGGGGTCGCAGGCAGTAGGCCATTGCGCGCCAAAAAGAATCGAATAAAAGACTCATGCGCAATCCTCGATGTTCTTGGCCATCGCATCCGCTACCTGTTCTTGCGTCAACCATCGCCATTGCCCGGGTTCCATATCTGCAGGCAAGCGCAACCTCCCAATTTGGGATCGGTGCAGCCGTTCTACGCGGTTGCCGACTGCAGCCACCATGCGCTTGACCTGGTGGTATTTGCCTTCGGTCAGCGTCAGTCGCAGGTGATGGGGTTCAACCGCTTCGCAGGCCGCAGCCCGGACTGGCTTGGGATCGTCATCCAGTACCACGCCCTCGCACAAGCGCGCTACTTGTTTGTCGTCTAGCGGGTGTTTGACCTCAACCTCGTACACCTTGGGCACATGGTGCCGCGGCGACGCCATGCGGTGGATGAACTGACCGTCATCGGTCATGAGCAACATGCCCGTCGTATCCTGGTCCAAGCGGCCCACGGCCTGGACCCCTTGAATCGCTCCTTTTTGCGGTCGCTGGCGCAGCGGTGCTGGAAGCAGGGTGTAGACGCTGGGATAGGTCGAAGGCTTTTGTGAGCATTCGGTACCTGCGGGTTTGTGCAAGAGGACATAGGCTTTTGCTTGGTAGGGCCAATCCACCCCCTGCACCCGCAGGCGTAGGCCCTCGGCTTCAAACTCCCGCGTCGATTCCCGACACTCGAGCGGGTCTGAAAGCGCATCCAAGCCATATACCTGCACCAGCCCTTGCTGGACCAGCCCTGCGCACACACGGCGCGTGCCAAACCCCTGCGTAAAAAGAATGTCCTGTAGCTGCACAAGCGCTCCAAATGAAGATGCCCCGCCATCGTCCTGCGGGGCCATCCTGCCATGGTACATGGGAGTGGTACGGTCATCCTAGTTCGGTCCATGCGCACAACGTGACGCCGCCGGCAAATCAGACTAAACTGATCCACAAAGAGCCACGCAGGCGTGGCCATCCGATCAGGGGGCTGTCATGGAATATCTCTTGTTCGCTTGCGGGCTGATTTTCGGCCTGCTGTTGTATGCGGCGTATTCGCGCCACCAGGCACATCAGCGCAAGCGCATCCCCCGTGAATGGCCGCTCAAGGCACGCCCCCTGGTCAACAATCGGGAAAGACAGGTCTGGGTGTGGCTGCTCAAGGTCATGTTCGACCAGCAGGTGCTGGTCAAAATGCCCATCACCCGTTTCACCGCCCCGCTCTTGCAGAACAATGCACCACATTGGTACCAATTGCTCAACGGCCTGTACTGCACGTTTACTATCTGTTCGCTGGACGGTCGGGTCATCGGATGCATTGACGTACCGGGGCCACAAGGCCTGTCCCTGGCCAACCAGGCACTCAAGCACAAGTTGCTCATGCAATGTGGTTTTCATTACTCGGTGATCGACCCCGAACACCTGCCCCATCTGCTTCAGTTGCGCACGGTATTCCTGGGCGAGCACGCCGCCCGCGGGGGCGATAACGGTCAATTGGACTCCCGGCTCAAAGATGTCAGTGACAACCTGCACGCCATCGTGGATCGGCAGCGCCTGCGCAAGCAGCAATCCACCGCACCCGACAGCCACCTGCAGAGCTTGCCCGACGACACCGAAAGCCGGATACCCACCCACTGGGGGCCCAATTCCTTCATTACCCCACTGGATAGCCGTCCTGCCGGCCTGGGCCACTGATCGAGCCCTGCATCCTTACCGAGGTTGTACTGCTGGGAGCCGGACCGGGTTTGTAACGTTTTGTTGCGTTTTACTTGGGTTCTCCCTGAGAAGCGCATGCTAGTGGGCCGACTAGAATCCGCCAACTTTCCGCCGCACACCATGCTTTCTTTTTTTCGCCGCAAGAAGAAACCGGCTCCCACCCTGCCAGACCCGGTCGAGACGTCCGACAAGCGCATGAGCCTGGAGGAACGCATGGCGTTTCGCCAAGAAATGCTGTACCAGTCGATCCGCGAAACCTTCCTGTCGATGGAAGTCATTGGCAGCATGTACAAGTTCAAGGTGATGCCGGTGGATGAGCGTCACCACCGCTTCATCGCCATGATTGATGTCGCCAAGTCCTTTGTAACCGGCCGCGAGGCCCGGACCAAGAGCTTTGCCTCGCTGGAGCGGCGCATGCGCGCCAGTGCCTACAAGCGCTTTGGCGTGCTGCTGATGGGGACCTACTGGCGCGTCAACGAAACCGAAGCCCATTTTGAGACGGGCGGCCACCGCAAGGCAGATGCCCAAGGTGGGCTTGCAAAGAAGCCTGCAACCGATGCACGTTCGGAACCCATCCACATGCGCACCCATCCGGCGCATGAACCGGTCCTCGCCCGCCACGGTTTCCAGCCGGTTTCCGAAGACGAAGCGCAAGCCTTCCTGGAAGCCATGCGCAGTGGCTTGGCTCCACCGGTGGTGCATGTGGGCGACATGGAATACAAGTCCGACCTCGCCCCGCTCGATGACGGCATCATGATCGGTGGCACCCAGTACGGTCGGCTGTAGGCGCTTCGTGGTCAGCCGATCTGCGCGGTCGGTGGCTTCTAGAATCGGCCCGTGAATATCCCCGCCAGCGCACGCCGCCCCATCCGCGAACTTCCCGACGAACTCATCAGCCAGATTGCCGCTGGCGAAGTGGTGGAGCGCCCCGCCTCGGTGGTGCGTGAGCTGGTGGACAACGCCCTCGACGCTGGCGCCACCCAGGTCACGGTGCGGCTGCTCGCCGGTGGCGTGCGCCTGATCAGCGTGGAAGATGACGGTGTCGGAATCGTCCCCGATGAACTCCCCCTGGCGTTTCGCCGTCATGCCACCAGCAAGATCGCCAACCTGCACGATCTGGAATCCGTGGCCACCATGGGTTTTCGGGGTGAAGCCTTGGCCGCTATTAATTCAATAGCTGATTGCGCAATATCCACGAGGACCCATGGCCAAAGCACCGCATGCTTGCTGGACGGGCGTACGGGCGAGCTGCGACCAGTTGCGCGCAGCCAGGGCACAACCGTCGAAGTCAAGGAACTGTTCTACAGCACCCCGGCGCGGCGCAAGTTCCTCAAGACCGATGCCACCGAACTGGGCCACTGCATCGAGGCGGTGCGCCGCCATGCGCTGGCCCGCCCCGATGTGGGCTTTGCCATCTGGGCCGACGGCAAACTGGTCGAGCAATGGCGTCGCTGCGAGGGCGCCCATGCCTTGAACCAACGCCTAGCCGATGTGCTGGGAGCCGATTTCCTGGCGCAGTCCCTTGCGGTGGATTGGCCAATGGCAACCGATGCTCGTAGCAACGCAGGCACAACGGGCCTGCGCGTATGGGGCCGAGTCGGCCTGCCGGACACCGCGCGCAGCCGCGCCGACCAGCAGTTCTGCTACGTGAACGGCCGCTTTGTGCGCGAGAAGGTACTCACTCACGCCGCCCGCAGCGCCTTTGAGGACGTGCTGCACGGGCACAAGCAGCCGGTCTACGCCTTGTACGTGGAGATTCCTCCTGCACGGGTCGACGTCAACGTGCACCCCACCAAGATCGAAGTGCGTTTTCGCGACAGCCGAGAAGTTCACCAGGCAGTGCGCCATGCCGTCGAGGCCGCGCTGGCAACCCCGCGCAGCGCCCATCCCGCGCCAGCGACAACCCTACCAGCACCATCCGCGGCGTCGGACATCTCCCATGGTCTTGCCCCGTTTTTTGTGCCAAATGTCCCTGAAAAGCCCGAATACCATGCGCAAGCAGCTATCAATTTCGTAGCAAATAGGTACTCGGACGCCCCCTCCATGCAGCAGCACCGGGTACAAGATGTCGGGTTGTTGTGGCAACCTAAGCCGCCAGCGGACGATGAAACCTTCAACCCATCCGCGGTCTGGCCTTTGGGCCGGGCTTTGGCGCAGTTGCATGGTGTCTACATCCTGGCCGAGAACGCCCAGGGCCTTGTACTGGTGGACATGCATGCGGCGCACGAACGCATCGTCTACGAGCGCCTGAAGGAACAAGTTGGCAGTGCGAACGGCACAACCACCCTGCCCAGCCAACCGTTGTTGGTACCTGTCACCTTTGCGGCAACGGTCGACGAGATCGCCACAGCCGAGGCTCATGCCGAAACCTTGCACCAACTGGGGCTGGAGCTGACGCCTTTCTCGGCCAAGACGCTGGCGGTACGCGCGGTACCGACCGCCTTGGCCCAGGGTCCTGTGGTGGAGCTGGCGCGCAACGTGCTGGCCGAACTGGCCACCCACGACGCCAGCACCGTGCTCCAGCGCGCGCACAACGAGATACTGGCTACCATGGCATGCCACGGGGCGGTGCGTGCCAACCGCCGCCTCACACTGGAAGAGATGAACGCCCTGCTGCGCCAGATGGAGTTGACCGAACGCAGCGACCAGTGCAACCACGGGCGCCCAACCTGGCGCCAACTCAGCATGAAAGAGCTGGACGGTCTGTTCCTGCGCGGACGCTAACACCACGCCCCGATACACCAGCCATGAACACGCACGCCCTGGACGCCCTGCAGGCACTCCATGCCCAACGCGACCCCGAAAAGGCCGCGTTCTTTCAACGCTTCTTCAAATGTGGCCCCGGACAGTATGGCGAAGGCGATCAGTTCTTGGGTCTTTCCGTGCCACAGGTGCGCAGCGTGCTGGCGCAGAATCGTACGCTGCCAGTCGATGCCTGCGTGGACCTGCTGCAGTCCCCCTTCAACGAAGCACGCTTGCTGGGCCTGCTGATCCTGGTGGCGCAGTACCAACGCAAGCGTGCCACCGACGCCGAGCGCCAGACGGTATTCGAAACCTACATCGCCCAGCGCCACCGCGTCAACAACTGGAACCTGGTCGACGCCTCGGCCCCGACCATCGTCGGCGGGCATTTGCTCCAGCGTGACCGCACCCTGCTCGACCAGTTGGTCCTTTCACCATCGCTGTGGGACCGGCGCATTGCGGTGCTGGCCACCTTTGCCTTCATCCGCACTGGCGACTTTGCCGATACGCTGCGTCTTTGCGAGCCACTCCTGGGCGATCGTGAAGACCTGATGCACAAGGCCTGCGGCTGGATGCTGCGCGAAGTCGGCAAGCGCAACGAAGCCGTGTTGCGCGGCTTTCTCGACGCCCATGCCCCGCACATGCCTCGCACCATGCTGCGTTACGCCTTGGAAAGGCTTCCAGAGACCGCACGCGTGCACTACATGGCGCGCCCGTAGCATCTGCGCGGCCCCTGCGCAGGGCACCCGGGTGACAGAGCCAAGCCCCATGGGGTGCGACACTGCCGCACAATGGAGCCACCTTGAAACCACACCATTTCCTCCAACTTGTCGCGCTATCGGCTTTGTGGGGGGCATCCTTCATGCTGATCCGGCTGGCCAGCCCGGTGCTGGGGCCCCACGTACTGGCCGCCGCCCGAATCGGCCTGGCCACGCTCACCCTGGCTGGCTTCATGCGCTACACCCGCCATGCCTGGCCGCAAGGACACTGGCGCGAGCTTGCGTGGATTGGCCTGTTGTCGGTGGCACTGCCGTTCCTGCTGTACGCCTGGGCGGCCTTGCACCTGCCAGCGGGCTACAGCGCGCTGCTGAACTCGACAGCGGTGGTATTTGGCATGTTTGCCTCGGCCTGGTTCAAGGAAGATACGCTGACCACGCGCAAGGTCCTGGGTTGCGTGTTTGGCTTTGCGGGCGTAGGCCTGATCGTGCGCTTGGGGCCGGTGCAGCCCACGTGGGATGTGACCTTGGCTGCTTTGGCCTGCGTCACGGCATCGGCCTGCTATGGTGTGTCGGCACCGCTGATGAAACGTGCACTGGTGCGCATGCAACCCTTGCAGATTGCGGCTGGCTTGCATGCCATGGCGTTCTTGATGCTGGTGCCCGGAGCCGTCTGGGCCCTGCCGCAGGCACAGATCACGCCGATTGCCTTGGTCGCTGTGGCCATCATGGGAGTCGTGACCTCGGGCATTGCCTACTGGCTGCACGTGCGTATCCTGGCGCATGTCACGCCCGTGGCGGCCATGAGTCCGACTTTCATGATTCCCGTGTTTGGCGTAACCTGGGGCCATCTGTTCCTGGACGAGACACTGGGAGCCGGTTTGTTTACCGGCGGAGCGCTGGTGCTGGTGGCTTGCGCCCTGATCACAGGGTTCAACCCCTGGGCCAAGCGGGGCAACTCAGCGGGTACTCCCCTGTGATGCAGCCGACGTCAGTGGTTCGGCGTCGGCAACCTGCTCCGCCGTTTGGTGCAGCCTACGCAAATGATGAAGCGACACGTTGTCCAATGCCACCGCCACCTGCGCGGCCAGGGCTTCAACCAACCCCACCAGGTCGGGGTGAAACGTTGCAAACGCCTGCGTAATCGAATCCAGTTTGTTGATGTACTGCAAGACTCCCACCACTTTGCCGTCACCCGAAACCATGGGCACGGTCAAAAGCGACACAGTGCGGTAGCCGCTTTGGGTGTCGAACTCGCGCGTTCCGCTCAGGTCAAAGCGGGTTTCGGTGTACACATCGTCAATGACGACCGAACGCTGGTGCAAGGCACAGTAGGTTGATACATACCGCTCGTTGGGCGCACCACTTTGGGGGTCGTACAGGTCAATCTCGGGCGTCGGCAAGGTATCGTCCCGGGTGCGCATGGCAAAGCGCAGTGTCTTGTTTTCCGTCACCAGGTACATGGAAGCCGCATCGCAGTGCAACAAGCGTTTGCCTTCGAACAGGGTGTGCCGGATCAAGGCCTGACGATCGTTGTCCGCCGCCAGCAGGGCACTGTTGTCGATCAGCATATGGAGCTGGGCGGCACTGTTGGCGGCCTGGCGCTCCAATTGGTGACGCACCACGCGCGTGGCATTGTGAATGCTGTTGATCGTGAGTTGGTTGCGCAGGCGCAAGGCCAGGCTGATCTGGTCGACCGGCTTGGCGAGAAAGTCATTGGCCCCGGCCAAGAGCGCGGCGTTGCAGACGTCGGGCGGATCCACATCGGCAATGGCCAGAATGGGCAGTTCGGCCGCCGAGAAGTGCTCACGAATCTGGTAAATCAGGCGCAGGCCGTCCAGGTCGGGCAAACTCAGATCGACCAGGATCGCGTGGTAGCGCACGGTCTTGAGCAAGGTGGCCAATACCAATTTGGGCGAGGCAAGCGCATGGACATCGACATACCCCAACTTCTCCAGCACGTCGGTCAGGTTGCGCGCCAAGATGGAAGCACTGTCAAAAATCAGGATGCGGCAACCCGCGTGCTCGGGCAGGGCGGTGTATTTGTTCCAGTTGTTCATGCAGATTCGTTTGCTGTGGAGCGCGCATTGTTGCAGAGCCGGCACGATCCACAGCGACAATAGCGGCCACGCCCCGATGAACTCTTCACCATGCTGATCCGAACACCGCTTGTATTTTGTTTAACCCTGCTGCTGGCAACGGCGGTCCTTGCCCAGTCCACCCCGATCGGTTTTGTCAAGACCGCAACCGGTGCGGCCCAGGTCCTGACTGCGGGCCACACCACCGCTGCCACGCCTGGAACACCGATTCACCAGGCCAGCATCCTCAAGACCGGCAAGGGTTCCAGCCTGGGCGTGACCTTGAAAGACAACACCCTGCTCTCGCTCGGCCCCGATACCGAGTTGGTTGTCGATGAATACCTGTACGCCCCTGCCCAAGACCAGCTCAAGCTGGGAGCGCGCGTGGCCAAGGGGTCGCTGAACTATGTCTCTGGCGTCATCGCCAAGCTGCGCCCCGATGCAGTGGCCGTGCGCACCCCCAGCGGAAACATTGGGGTACGCGGGACGCACTTTGTCGTTCTAGTGGTGGAGGAATAGACCATGCTCCTGCACCAACAAGTCCTTGTGAATGCCACGCGACGCCACTGCGTTCCAGCCCTCTTCCTGATCGGCTTGCTGCTCGGGTTGGGCGGTTGCGCGAGCCCAAGCTACATTGCCCTGCTGCCCGATGCCGACGGCACGGTCGGCAAAGTCACCGTCTCCAACGCCCACGGCGCGACCGTACTGGAGCAAGCCAACCAGGGTACGCTGCTGGGCGGCACACCCGGCCAGACTTTTACCGTGGACCGTGCCCGTCTGCAACAAGACTTTGGGGCCGCATTGGCCGCAAGCCCCCAGGCACCCCGCGTATTCGTGCTGTATTTTGAAACCGGTGGAGCCACCCTGACACCCGAATCCAACGCAGCGCTGGCCGACATCCTGCGCGAAATCCAGGGTCGCCCGGGTGCCGATGTTTCGGTCGTTGGCCACACCGACACCGCAGGCGCTGCTTTGGCCAACTTTGAACTCGGGCTTAAGCGCGCTCAGATCGTGGCCGAACTGATCGGACCGGCCCAACTGGCGACGCAGCGGCTCTCGGTGGAATCCCATGGCGACCGCAACCTGAGCATTCCCACACCCGCGCAGACCAGCGAGCCGCGTAACCGCCGCGTCGAAGTGACGGTGCGCTGACAACACGCCGCTGGGCGAAGCTATTTCTGTTCCAGCACAAGCACGCCATCGGCGTTTCCATGCTGCAACCGCTCCCACTGCAGGGCCACCAGGCGGTCTGTTGGCCGCTCCTGGGCCAAGGCTGCGAACGCGGCTTGCGCTGCCTGCGGTTGCTGGGCCATCAGGTCGTACGCTGCCTGGTAGGCTGCATCACCGCCGGGCTGTGCGGGATCAAGCACTTCAAACACCTCGATCGGCGTGGCCTTGCCCTTGAGCAGGACCGGGCCAATCGGGCGCACCGGCCACTCAGGTGCCCCCAGCAGGGTCGCGCGCGAGGCACAGATCCAGGTACCCAGGTAGCGGTTGGCGCTCTCCAGCCGTGAGGCCGTGTTGATCGGGTCACCCAAGGCACGGTAGTCCATGATGCTGTTGCCGCCGAAGTTGCCCACCGTCACGACCCCGGAATGGATGCCCACCCGGGTCTGCCCAAACGCAATACCGCGCGCCGCCAGATCCTGGGCGTAGCGCAAGGAGAACTGCCGCATGGCCCAGCCACAGACCAGCGCGCGGCGTTGGTGATCGGCCTGCTGCAGCGGTGCCGAAAACATGATGACCAGGCCATCACCCACAATCCGGCTCAAGGTGCCTTCGTGGGCAAATGCGGTGGCAATCATGCCATCCAGGTAACCGTTGATCAGGGTGGATGCCAGCGCCGGATCCATGGCCTCCACGGTTGAGGTAAACCCGGCCAAGTCGGTGAACACAAAACTGCAATCCTGCCGACGTCCGCCCAGGGCGATGGCGTCGGGATTCTTCACCAGGTAATCGACCAGGTTAGGGGAAAAGTAGCGCGAAAAGGCCTGCCGAATCCAGCGCTGGCGACGCTCGACGGCACGCTGACGCAGTAGGCTGGCAACGCCAACCGTCAACACCACGCCCACGCCAGGTACCAGCGCGTCCAGCAAAACGCCATACACCGCAAATCCAACCCAGGCGCCAACACCCATGCCCCCCAGCACGACCAACAGGACCGCCGTGGAGGCTGCCACGCTCAACAGCAAGCCCGCGTAGCCCGCCAGCAGCCCGAAACCCAGCAGCGCTGCCAGTTCGGCACTACGCGCCCAGGCCGGGCGTTGCAGCAGCTGGCCCTGCAATACCTGATCCAGCCACTGCGCATGCACTTCCACACCCGGCACCGGCTCGCCCAGCGGGGTGAAGCGTACGTCATGCAAGCCTTTGGCCGAGGTTCCTACCAGAACCATCTGCCCTTGCAATCCCTCGAGCCCCGCACCACCTTCCAGAACCTGCCAGGCTGGCAAGTAGCGCGCAGGGTGCGCGCGCGCGTAGTACACCCAGGACTCACCGTTAGGAGCCACCGGTACCGGTAGCGCGCCGATGCGCACCTCGGCCAGCCCCGCGTGGGCATCGGTTTTCACCACCACGTTGCGCGCACCTTGGGCCACACGCAAAGTTTCTGCCGCCAGGGACGGCACCAAAGTCCCGGCCACCTGCACCACCAAAGGAACACGACGAACCACACCATCAGGGTCTGCCAGAAAGGTCATCAAACCCACGCCAGCACTCGCCTGTTCCAAAACAGGCAGGAGTGGGACCGTCGCGGCAAACGAAGGCACAAATGGTTGGGGCTGCGCCCCTGCAGCAACAAAACGGGCATGCGGCTGGGGCGTGCTGCCCAGGACCGCATCATCGGTGACCGACTGCCCCAGCACGACGCGTCCGCGCGCCAGTGCTTGGGTCAGCAGCTGGTCGTTGTCCGGCAGGGTTTGCACCCAGGTGCGTACCGGTGCCGGCACATCCGGCTGTCGCAGCAAGGTGTGCGGTGTGTGGCGATCGGGTTCCGCCAGCAGAATGTCCAACCCAATGGCAGCAGCACCGGCATCCTGCAAGCGCCCCACCATTTGCGCCAGCACCGAGCGCGGCCAGGGCCACTGGCCCAACCGGCGCAGGCTCTCGTCATCGATATCGACAATGCGCACCGGCTCGGCCAGCTCTGCTCGGGGCTGCCAGCGTTGGTATTGGTCAAACGCCAGGTGGCGCAGCACCTGCAAGGGGATCGGATCTAGCACCCAAACCGCGCCCAGCAAGGCCACGACCAGCGCGGGCACCAGCGCCGCGAACTTGCCGGGCAAGCCCACGGTGCGCTGTCCCAGCCGGAGCAGCCATGGATGGGGTCGAAGGGTTGGGGTTGTGTGCATGGGGGTCGCAGTTTGTAGCACACCTAGAATCCAGCGCATGCCCGCGCCCTCCCAAGCTGCCCCGCCTGCGGCCCCCCGCACCATGCCCGATGGCCTGGTCGTCCTGGTATTGGCCCTCCTGCTGGGGACGCAACCCATCACGACCGACCTGTATCTGCCCGCCCTGCCCGGGCTGACGCAGGAGCTCGGTGCCAGCATGGCGCAGGCCCAAAAGACACTGACCGCCTTGCTGCTGGCGTTTGGCGTTTCGCAGTTGGTGTGGGGGCCGCTGTCGGACCGCTTCGGTCGCCGCCCGGTGCTGCTGGTCGGGGTATCGGCCTACGTGGTGGCTTCGGTGGGCAGTGCACTGGCCAGCCACATCGAGACCTTGCTGCTGTGGCGTACCTTGCAAGGCGCGGCCATGGGGGCGTCGGTGATGTGCGCGCGGGCCATTGTGCGCGACCTGTACACGCCGTTGCAGGCCGCTACCGTGATGTCGCGGGGCCTGAGCGGCCTGGGCGTGATTGCCTGCCTGAGTGCGCCCCTGGGTGGGCTGCTCACCGCCTGGTTCAGCTGGCACGGTGCCCTGCTGGCGCTGGCCGTGTTTGGTGCCGCCAGCCTGGCGCTGGT
>JAYRUL010000055.1:0-16836 GCA_041919095.1 Rhodoferax sp.
ACATCGGGTGCGACATCCACCACGAAGCAAATGCCTTTGCTGCCCGCCATTTCCTCGAACAGGTTGCGCGCCTGGTCCAGGGTACGGTTCAGATCAAACGGCGCATCCTCCAGCACCAGCTTGCCCGCTTCAATCTTGGAGAAGTCGAGCACGTCGTTGACCACGCCCATCAAGGTCTGGGCCGAGGCGTGGCACTTCTCGATCAAATCGCGTTCGCGCGCCGGCAATTCCCCTTGCAGGCACAAGCGGGTCAGGCCCAATACCCCATTCATGGGGGTGCGAATTTCGTGCGACATATTGGCCAGGAACTCGGACTTGGCGGTGTTGGCACGGTTTGCTAGCTCGCGTGCCACGTTGGCTTGCTCCGACGCTTGGTGAAACGGCGAGACGTCCAGGGCCGACAAGATCAGCTGTTGGCGCCCTGCGGCATCCTTGCGTATGCCACCATGCACCGACAGCCAGCGGGGCTGGTCGGCCACCACCATGCGGCATTGCCCGGACCAAGGAGAGCCGCCTTGGTCCAGCAAACGCTGAACCTGGTCGGTCAGCCAGGCACGGTCCGGCGGATCAAAAAAGGCGACAAAGCGCTCCAGGGTCAAACCCTGCGTCGCATCCGGGCCCAGCCATGCGGCCAGCACGCGATTGGGCGTGGCACGCCCGGTGCGCGACTCCACCACCAGCGATGCCACCTGGGCCAGTTGCTCGGTCGCGTCCAGCAGTTCTTGGCTGTGCAGCAGTTCGCGCTGATTGCGCCGGGAGATCAGCAAGGGCAAGCTGGTGGCCATGGCGATGTTGAAGAGCACCCCAACCAGGAATGACAGACCCCAGGTGCGTCCGCCCAGGGTGGTCGCATCGATAGGGCCATGCACGCCCCAAAACGCCACCCCGCGCCAGGCAAAAGACAGTGCGCCCAGGCCGAACACAGCCACCAACCCCCATAACACACGCCGCTCGGCGCGCATGGAGTCCTGGGTGTCGGCGCGCAGCCGTACGATTTCTGCCAGAAACAGCCCCACCAACACGGTTGCCACCGTGCCGACGAACACCGACGAAATCAGTACCCGCTGGCTGGCGTCGGGCTCTACCACCACACACCAATACAGCCACGGCGCTTGCAACAGGAGCAGACCCATTGCCCAGCCCCGGCGACTCACGCCCCGAAAGTATTGGCCAAAGCCCACTGTGAGTTCGGCAAATCCTGCCAAAACGGCCATGTTCCCCATGAAAAAGGCTATCCAGTCCGGGGCCACGCCGCGCAAGGACAGCAGAAAGAAACCCAGCGCATAGATAACCGCACCCCGCGAGATGGTGCGGGTGGCGCGTCGGTTGGCGGTGGAAAAACTGGCGCTGGTCACCAGTACCAGCGGCAAGATCAAGCTGGTCAACAGGGCAACGATGCTCAGTGTCGGGATGTCCAATGCGGGCATGGGTCCATTCTGGCGCAATTACCCCAAGTGTGCCGATACCCGTTCAACCGGCTACCGGCGCGCAGACCCATTGCAGATCAATTCTTGCGCAAGGTGGCCAGGTCCACACCGCCGTCGCTGCCGCGCTCCAGCACAGTCCAGCGCAGAGGTGCACGCACCGGGGTTGCACTCAGACGCCGGCCATCGCGCGCAATCAGGCGTAGCGTGTAGTCTCCCGCTGTCAGCGTGGGCAGCTGCACCGACGCGCCAAACGTTTGGCTACTGCTCGCACCCTGGCTGGTCTTGAGACTGCCGCTGAGGGTCTGGATCCAGACCGTGCTGGCTGCACTGTTGTTGAGTTCCAGCAATACGTCCCAGGGTTCGTAGGTGGGTGCATTGCCTTCGTTGCGCACCACGGCCGAAACCGTCAGGAGTCCGCTGCCATCCAGGGTGATGCTGGCGGTGTCCGGGCGGTAGCGGTAGCCGCCTTCACGCCCCACTTGCAAAAACGCGGTTTGCTCGGACGCCGAGTAATCGGTGTACGTACCAAAGTTGGCGTTGCCGATGGAGCTGATATGGAAGTCGCGCACCTGCTGCAGCGCCGTGGCCGCGCTGTGGCCCGCACTCAAATGGGTGAAGCCGCAGTACTCGGCCACAAAGGGGGCTGTCTTCCAGACGTTCTGAATCACGGCCCACTCCGCGGCATGGCTCAGCCACTGGTCCATGAAGCCATCGCGCCCCAGACAATCAATGCGCAGGCCAACGGGGAGCTGGGTAATTGCTTGCTGTGTGGTGGCGTAGCGCACGGCGTCGTAGTTGCCATACAGGGCAAACATCACCAGCTGGCGGTTGGAGAACGCATTCAGGTGCATGTCCACGAACGCGCGCTTGGCGGCATCCGTGGCGGCCACTACACCGAGCGGGGCGGTGGCGTAGTTGATGGACGAGGACAGTGCCCACTCGCCCCATTGGCCGTACAAACCGATATCGATCCAGGCGATATCCGCTTGCGTACCCAGGGCGGTGGCCAGGGCTTGCAGTAGCAGGCTGGTACGCTGCTGCAAAAAGGTGTCGTTCCAGTCCGGTACGAAGGTATTGAGCGGGTTGCCCGCGTCGTAATCGGCCCACCAACCGCAGCCGTGGGCGCAACTGGCGTGGCCCACCAGGTAGGCCGGCACATACACCTCGCCGTCGTCATAGCCCAGCATCATGCGCAGGCGCAGCGCAAACTTGCGCCCCTGCGCCTTGGCGGTGGCCAGATCGGCCAGGATGGTGCTGAAGTTGTAATTGCCCTGCGTGGGCTCCAGGTCGCGCCAGGCGTAGCGCTGGTAGGCATCCAGGGCGCTCGAAGTTTGTGGCACTCGTTCCTGCCCGCGCCAGCGGTGGTAGCCCCGCAGCGGGTTCACGGTGTCGTCGCTGCTGACGGACAAGGGGGTCCAGGTCTTGTTCAGGGACTGGGCTTGCCAGGCTGTAGCGCTGGTAACCGACGCCTGGGCCGTGATGGTGACCGTGGCCAAGTTGCTGCTGACCTTGCCGTCGTTTACGACCAGGGTCACCACATAGGTGCCAGCCACATCGGCGGTAAAGCTGGGGCTTACGGCCGACAGCGCCACCAGGGTTGCGGTGCTGCCTGCCGGCTTGGAGGTGAGTGTCCACAGGTAGGTGAGCGCATCGCCGTCGGCATCGGAACTGGCACTGCCGCTCAGGTACACCCGCCCGACTTCCACCGTCTGCGCACTGCCCGCGTGTGCAATCGGTGCCTGGTTGGTGGTCGTGCTGGGCGAAACGGGTGGTGCCGCCGAGGTACCAGGGCTGGTGGATACCACCGGGGGGGTGATTGCAGTCGATGCGGGCGTGGAGCTACCCCCGCCACCACAAGCGACCAAGATACCGGCCAACCCCACCGCCCCAACCCAATACAACCCTGCGTACCGCATCCGCAACCCCTCGTCTGATGACAACCCCGCGCACCGTAGATGCGCCTATCGCATCCCAAGGCGCGCAATATACCGCCTGGCGCAGTGGGGTTGAACCGGGGTCGGGGCGGGCCCCTACTGGGGGGATTCGGTCCGGATGAGGAAATCACCCACCCAGCCCAGTTGCGCGGGCACATTCAGCGCGGGGGCGTGGCCGCAGCCCGGCACCTCGATCACCTGCAGCTGGCCGCGCGCGCCGGGGCCGCGCGTGCGCATCTGCTCCACCGTTTCGGCCAGCACCAGGTCGGATTCGGCACCGCGCAGGCACAGCACCGGGATGTTGAGCGCGTCGTAGTGCGGCCAGATGGTGTAGTCGTGCGGGTAGTGGATGAACTGGCCCACCATGGCCGGGTCGTAGTGCGGGGTGACGCGCCCGTCGCTCAAGCGCCGGGTCGAGGTTTCGGTCAAACGCCGCCACTGCGCGTCGCTGAGCCAGCCATAAGGTTGGTACACCTGGCGAAAGAACGCCTCCAACTCCGTCACGGTGGCAAAGGCCGGGGGCTCGCCCGCGTAGGCGCGGATGCGCGCCAGGGCCGGCTCGGCCAGCTCGGGGGCGTTGTCGTTGAGCACCAGGCTGCGAATGCGCCCGGCCATGCTGGGCTCCAGCAAACCGGCCGCGCACACCGTGCCAATGGCCCCGCCCATGGAGGTGCCCACCCAATGCGCTTGCGCAACACCTAAGGCGTCGAACAACTCACGGGCGATGCGGGCGTAGAAGGCCAGGCTGTATTCCTGCACGGGGTTCTGGCTCCACTGGCTCAAGCCCCGGCCCAGGGTGTCGGGGCAGATCACGCGGTAGCGGTCGGCCAGGTGCGCGGCCAGCTCGTCCATGTCGCGCCCGGTGCGTGCCAGGCCGTGCCAGGCAATGACCACCGGCGCATCCGCTGCCCCCCATTCGGTGAAGTGAATTTCGTATCCGGCACAACGGAGGTAGCGGGAATTCGGTTGCATGGTGCGGCTCGTTGAAGGTGTGACAGCAAATCAGGGAGGCGCTCAGCGCAGCAGCTTGCCGCTGGCACCGATGACAGTGACCTCGACAAACTTGGAGCCTTGGCGGTTGTTGGGCGAGAACTGCACCCGCGTGCCCCCCAGGTCGAAGTTG
Source organism: Rhodoferax sp. (assembly GCA_041919095.1). Classification (GTDB taxonomy): domain Bacteria; phylum Pseudomonadota; class Gammaproteobacteria; order Burkholderiales; family Burkholderiaceae_C; genus Allorhodoferax. The sequence goes on from JAYRUL010000055.1 coordinate 4,485, forward strand.
TCCAGGCTCTCCAACGCCTTGGCGAGCTTGGCGCGCGTCGGCGCAGGCCCGGCGCGGCGCAGACCCTCCACCAGCACCTTGGCGCCCAGGAATTCCTCGAAACTGGTGTAGCTGGCGGCCTGGCCACCGCCGTACTTCTTGAGCAGGGTCTGGTACTCGCGCACGGCAGGCTTGTTGGCCCCGAACGGATAGGGCACCACCTGGGTAATGCCCAGACCGTGTACCGCCTTGGCCCCGGCAAGCTTGACCAGTTCGGCCGGGTCCACCACCGAGATGTTGTACAGCTGCGCGCCACCGCCCGCAGCGCGGTACTGCTTGGCAAAGGCCGCCGTGGAGCGGTTCACCGAGATCATGATGACGGCCTGCGGGTCGGCGGCCATCATCTTCTTCACGGCATCGGCCACCTCGTCGGTATTGCGTTCGTACGAGGCCGACTCCACCAGCTTCATATTGCGCCGGGCCACGGCCGCCTCCACCCCGGCCAGCCCGGCTTTGCCAAAGCCGTCGTTCTGGTACATCACGGCGATGCGGTTCATGCCCAGGGTGGACACCTGGTTGACCATGTGTTCGGCCTCGTCGGCATACCCGGCGCGCACATGGAAGATATGCGGGTTGAACGGATTGCGTAGGGGCTCCCCGCCCGTATACGGGGCCACCAGCGGTGCCCCCCCGGCATCCAGCACGCCATCGGTGAGCAACTTGGTGATGTTGGCGGTACCGGCAAAGCCAAACAGGGCCACCACCTCGGGGTTGGCCAGCACCTCGCGCGTCAGGCGCACGGTTTCATCGACCTTGTAGGCGTCGTCCACCACGATGTGCTTGATGCGTGCGCCGTGCACGCCGCCGTTGGCGTTGACCCAGTCAAAGTAGATCTTGCCGCCCAGCACCATCTGCTGGCCGGTACTGGCCAACACGCCCGACAAGGGGGCCACCTGGGCCACGGCAATCTCGGCGGCGTGCGCCAGCCCCTGGGCCAGGGTGAGTGCTGCAAGGGCCAGGCCCACGGCAAAACGGCGCACGGGCTTGTCAGACGGTTGGGTTTTCATAATGGACCTCGTTTAGTTGGGTACGGCCAGCGATGTGCCGGCAAAGCCGATCTGGTCGGCTGTGGCCGGTGCTGCACTGATGGCCGGGACGTTGGCGGCGCCGATGGCCGGTGCCGCACCCGGCGTGCCTCCACGCGCCACCGTGCGTACCACCTGGCTCGGTGGCAAGGCGGCGGCGCTCTTCAAGTTGGCGTAGACCGCATTCATGGCTTGCACAAAGTAGCCGTGCAGCGGCACAAAGCGGGTGTCAAAGCCCGAGAACGGAATGAAACTGTCGAAGTGCTGGGCGTTGGTCACCTCCACATAGCTCAGCTTGCTGGCGCTGCCTTCCACACTGCGGTTGAACGCGGCATAGGCGCGCGAGGAGTTGTTCACCGGGATGAGTGCGTCGCTGCGACCGGACACGATCACCGTGGGTTTGCGCTGCAGGTTGCCCGAGAGCAGCACCTCGGCCATGCCCGCGCGCACCGCATCGCTTTGCGCCTTGGTGGGGGTAGAGGTGGTGGTCAACGCAGCCCCCGTGACCGGGTTTACGCCGGTCACCAAGGCGCGCTGGCACAGGGCCGAATCCAGCGAGAAATCGGCTACGCCGCTGCTGGGCGACACGCCCAGGTTCCAGGCCTTGGCCCCACCCACCGAGTCGTTGTAGACCACGGTGGCGGGCGTGCCGTTAACGGTGCCGTTGCCGCTGGCGTAGCTGGCGGCCTTGGCATTGGCACTCAGGGCGGTGGGCGCACCGGCGGCCACGGCGGCGGCGCTCATGCCGCACAGGTTGTCGGCCACGCCAAAGCGTCCGTAGGCGTTGGTGTACATCATGCCGATGATGGCGGCGTTGCCCAGCGCATAGTGGGCGTTGTGCATGGTGTCGTGCTCGGCGCTCCAGCCGTAGGCGCGCAGCTTGGCCAGGGCATCGGCGGCCTGCTCGGCCGTGGTGGTGCCCCCCACCAGCCCCTTGGCCGCCAACTGGGTGCAGCGGTTGGTGGCGGTAGTGGTCTGCAGGGTCAGGCCCAGGTAGTTGTAGATGGAGACTTCGGACAGCGCCGCGCCTGTGGCCAGCGCCGCGCAGGGCTGGTACAGGCTGCCCCAGGTGAAGTAGTCGAGCAAGGGCTTGCCCAGCATGGCCACCGCGCTGCCGCCCAGGTTTACGCCGTAGCCGCTGGTGCTGATGGGCTGGGCGCTGGGTTCGCTGGCCACCACGCCGTCAATCAGGCCGGCACTGTCTTGCTCTGCTGCGCGCAGCACGGCGGCCGCACCGTTGGAGACCGACCCGGCAATCACCAGCGTGTTGGCTGCGTTGAAGCGCACGCCCTTGGCGCTGGAATTGTTCACCGTGGGGGCGTACTGCTGGTTGAGGGCGTACAGCGCGTAGGACACCGCAGCCAGCGTGTCGTTGCCCCAGTCTTTCTCGGGGTTCATCTGCGAGTGCGCATGCTTGAGCGCCACGCGATTCGGGAAGGCGGCGTTAAAGGCCGCGCGCGCCGCGTCGGTGATGTTGGCGGCAAAGTGCGCCAGGGTGCCTGCCGCAGCGCGCGTGGTGCGACTGCCGTCGATGCGGTGCACCGTGTCGTCACCCAGGTCGTACAGGCCCATGCCCTTGCCCGCATCGGTCAGCGCCACGGCGCAGCCTTTCTTCAGGCCCCAGTCGGACGCCGAGCCAATGGCCCCGTACACACCGCGCGAGCCCGAAGACGGCCCCACCACGATGCAGGGGTTGGCGGCGTCGAAGCGGTCGGGAATCTGGATGGCCATGGTCACGCGTTTGCGCCCACTGCCGTCATCGAGCACGCCCACATATTCGATGCCGGGCACCAGGCCTTCGCCCAGGGTGTTACCACCGGCCAGGTCGATGTTGGGGCCGTACAGCGTGCCGTAGCCACCGTTGGCGGTGTTGTCCACCAGACCACGGTAGTTGGACTGGATGGCGTTGCGGCGCAGTTCATCGGCCGTGGGGTTGGCCGGGTCGGCATAGGCCGTGAGCGTGGCCGCAGCCGTGCTGGCAATGCCGCTCTTGCCCAGGCCGGCGGTCAGCAGGTCTTGCCCGGCGGCGGTGGCCGCTGCCCCGGTGGTAGTGGCGCGGTAGGCTTTGTAGCCCAGGTCGGTCACCCCGGCAGGCAAGGTGTTGACCGCATCCAGTGCACTGGAACCACCGCAGCCGGTGAGTACGGTGGTGCAAGCCAGGGCTGCGGCAGCGGCCACGTGGGACAAGGCCCGAGAGTCGAGGGAACCAGACATGAAAGAGTCTCCGTTGGGTGGAAGTGAGGGGGGGGGAATGGAATGCCGTGGTGCCAGCGTCAGAGCCGCGCCGGGAGCGCGCGCAGCTTGCCCACCACGCCGGTGGGAAAGTAGTAGACCGACAGCACGAACAGCACGCCCAGCCACAGCAACCAGCGGTCGGGCGAGAGCAGCGCCGATAGCCAGGGCAACGCGCTGGTGGCATCGCTGCCCAGACGCAGCAGGTCTTGCAGGTAGCTCTGGGCAAACAGGAACAAGGCCGAGCCGATGATGGCCCCGTACAAGGTGCCCATGCCGCCAATGACCACAATGAGCAGCACGTCCATCATGATCTCGAACGACAGGGACGTATCCGGCCCGTTGTAGCGCAACCAGATGGCCAGCATGGCCCCGGCCGCGCAGGCAAACAGGGCTGACAAGATGGCCGAGATGGTGCGGTACACCACCACGCGGTAGCCGATGGCTTCGGCCCGGAACTCGTTTTCGCGGATGGCCTGCAGTACGCGGCCAAAGGGCGAATTCACGATGCGCAGCAGCGCCAAAAACAGCACCACAGCCAGCATGAACAGCAGGTAGTAGGACAGCAGACGCCCGTCGATCATCACGCCCAAGACCGGGTCTTCAAAAAACTCGGTGCTGGGCGAGAGCAGCTCGGGCAGCTTGAAGGTCAGGCCGTCTTCGCCACCGGTGAACTCGTGCAACTGCGAGGCCAGTGTGAGAAAGGCCGAGGCCACCGCCAGCGTGATCATGGCAAAGAAGATGGCCCGCACCCGCAGCGAGAACAAGCCAATGAGCGCCGCCAGCACCAGCGACAGCAGCAGCGCCAGCGCCACCCCGCCCAGCAGCGCGCCCCAACCGGCGCCCCAGTGCGTGCTGGCCATGGCCACGCCGTAGGCCCCGATGCCAAAGAACATGGTGTGCGCAAAGCTGACGATGCCGGTGTAGCCCAGCAGCAAGTCAAACGACGCCACCAGCACAATGAACACCAGCACCTTGGCTGCCACGTTGAGCGCCTTCACGCCCGGAAACAGGAAGGGGGTGAACAGCAGCGCCAGCACCAGCGCGGCCAGCATCAGCGCCAGCCAGCGGTTGCCGGGACGGTCGTTGGAGAGCAGACGGTTGAGCATGGTTTGCCTCCGTTAACGGTTCGTGACCGGGTACACGCCCTGCGGACGCCACAGCAGAATGGCGACCATGAGGCCGATGTTGGAAAACATGGCCACCTTGGGCGCCAGAAAGCCGGTGTAGTTGGCCATCAAGCCCACCAGCAGCGCACCAATCAGCGCGCCGCCCGTGCTGCCCAGGCCGCCGATGATGATGACGATGAAGATCAGCACATTGACCTGCGCGCCCATCTGCGGTGTCACGTTCTGCTGGTACAGGCCCCACATCACGCCGCCCAGCCCCGCCAGCGCCGAGCCCGCCACAAACACGCCCACGAACACGCGCCGGATGCGGTAGCCCAGGCTCTCCACCATCTCGCGGTCTTGCACACCGGCGCGGATCAGGAGGCCGATCTTGGTGCGTGTGAGCACCCAGGCCAGCGTGGCAAACACGGCCAGCCCCACCACCACCGCCATGAGCCGGTATTTCTCCACCGCCGCATCGCCCAGGTACAGCGAGCCGCGCATGCCCTCGGGCAAGGGCAGTGGAATCTGCTGCGGCCCCCAGATGACCTTGATGAGCTCCTCGCCAATGATCATGCCGCCCATGGTGATCAGGATTTGCTTCAGGTGCTGGCCGTACACCGGGCGCACGATGAAGCGCTCAAACGCCAGCCCCAGCGCCGCCGCCACCGCCATGGCCACCAGCATGGCCGGCAGCACCGCCAGCAGGTTGCGCCACAGCTCGGCACTGCCGGTGTAGTCGCCCAGGGCCCCCAGCACGCTGGTGGCCACGAAGGCCCCCAGTGCGATGAACACGCCGTGGCCGAAGTTGAGCACGTCCATCAGGCCGAACACCAGCGTCAGACCCGAGGCGATGATGAAGATGATCATGCCCATGGCCAGCCCCGCCACCGTGAGCGTGAGCCAGGTGCTGGTCGAGCCCACCAGGGGCAGCGCCAGCACGGCCAGCACGGGGGCCAGGGCCAGCGGTTTCCAATCCAGGGTGCTGCTGCTCATGGTTCGCTCCGGGCCGGTTGGGGATTTGCTATATTTTTCATAGCTGGTTACGCATATTTGACGGGGGCTAGCGGCCTGTTTTGCACATAAATCCTCATAGAGCCAAACCCAGCAGGCGTTGCTGCAGCGGTGCGTCCTGGCTCAGGTCCTGCATGCTGCCCGCATGCACCACGCGCCCGTCGTCCATCACGGCCACGAAGTCGCCCAGGCGCTGGGCAAAGCTGATGTTCTGCTCCACCAGCAAGATGGTGGTGCCGGTTTTCTTAAGCTGGGCAAACGCCTCGATCATGTTGTTGATGATGGCCGGGGCCAGGCCCTTGCTGGGCTCGTCCACGATCAAGAGCTTGCGTGGCTCCACGATGGCGCGGGCCACGGCGAGCATCTGCTTTTGCCCGCCCGAGAGCTTGCCCGCCGGGTGGTTCCAGAACTTGTGCACTGCCGGGAACAGCCCAAAGATCCACTCCAGGCGCTGGGCGTCGATGTCGGCCAGCGTGCGTGCGCCGCGTGCGGCCAGCAGCATGTTTTCCTTGACGCTCAGGTCGGCAAAGATGCCCATGTTTTCCGGCACATAGGCAATGCCCTGCCCCGCAATCAGCGGCGTGGCGCTGGCGGTGATGGGCTGGCCGTCGAACACCACCGTGCCCTGCGAGGCCTTCCACAGACCCATGATGGTGCGCAAGGTGGTGGTCTTGCCCACGCCATTGCGCCCCAGGAGCATGGTGAGCTGGCCGCGCGGCACGGCCAGGTCCACGCCATGCAGGATGTGGTAGGCGCCGATGTGGGTGTGCACGCCCTTGAGTTCCAGCAGGTTGTCACTCATGATGCATTGCTCCTTCCACCTTGAGGGGGAAGGCTGGGTTGGGGCGGAGCCACATCCTGCGCCTGGGCGTCTTGGGGGCTTGCCCCCAAGTACGCTTGCTGAACGACGTCGGACGCGATCACCGTGGCCGGTTCGCCGTCGGCTACCAGGGTGCCGTTGTGCAGCACGATGATGCGGTCGGCCAGCTCGCGCACCACGTCCATCTTGTGCTCTACCAGCAAGATGGTCTTGGTCTTGTCGGCCTTGAGGGCGCGGATCAGGTTCAGGATGACCGGGGCCTCGTCATGGCTCATGCCGGCGGTGGGCTCGTCAAACATGTACACCTGCGGCTCCAGCGCCATGAGCAAGGCCACTTCCAGCTTGCGCTGGTCGCCGTGCGGCAGGCTGCTGACCACGGCCTGCTGCTGGTGGCGCATGGCCACGGCGTCCAGGATTTCCAGCGCGCGCTGGGTCAAGCCCTGGTGGTCGCTCCAGATGCTCCACAGGTTCAGGCCGCGGCGGTGGCGGCCATTGTGGGTGGCCTGCACCGCCAGGCGCACGTTTTCCAGCACGCTCAACGATGGAAACAGGTTGGTGAGCTGAAAGGCCCGCCCCAGCCCGGCCCGGGTGCGCGCCGAGGGGCTCAAGCCCGTCAGCAGTTCCCCGTTGAGAAAGACCTTGCCCGCCGTGGCCGCAATCTGGCCCGAGATCAGGTTGAAATAGGTGGTCTTGCCCGCGCCGTTGGGGCCGACGATGGCGGTCAGCGTGCCCGGCGCAAAAGCGCAGGACACGGCGTTGACCGCCACGTGGCCGCCGAAGCGAACCGTCAGTTCTTGTGTTTCCAGCATGGTGCAGGTGGGACTCAGGGGCAGGTGCCAACCACGTAGGTGTTGGTGCCTGTCTTCTTGAGGGTGGTGGTGGTAAAGGTGTTCCAGAAACCCATGCTGTCGTTGGAGCCGTTGGCATAGGTCAGGCCCCAGGCGGCATACGCGCGCCCCGCCGTGGTATGGGCATAGTTGCTGGCCGTATAGCACGTGGCGGTACTGCCCAGGGTGCTGGCCGTGACCGGTGTGGAGGCAGTGCCCTCGGCGCCGGTGCTGCTGACGCCGCGCACCGTCCAGGCGTAGCTGGTGGCTGCGGCCAGGCCGGTGTCGGTGTAGCTGGTGGCTGTGAGGGCGTTGGCGTTGACTTTGCTGCCGTTGCGGTACACGTTGTAGCTGACCGCGCCGCTCACGCTGCCCCAGGCAATCGCCATGCTCGAGCTGGTGGCTGCGCTGGCCGTGACGTTAGTCGGCGCCGGCAAGTTGGTGGGGGGGTCTTCGGGATCGGTTCCGCCGCCGGTGCTGCCGCCGGACACCTTGTCCACCATGGCCTTGATCGCCTTGACCTGGGTGCCGGTGTTCTGCGCGAAGTTGTTGCCATACCAACCGATCCAGTCCCAGCAGGCGTTGGGGTTGGACAGGGTGCTGCTGGCGGCCGTCTGGCGGCTGGTGTTGTCCACCTTGGCCTGCGGGAACAGCACCACGATGCTGTTGGTATCGGCCCAGCGCGTGTAGCCGGTGTTCTTCACGTACTTGTCGCCAATCAGGTCGCTGCTTTGCTTGCAGCCGTGCAAGGCCACGTGCAATTTGCACGAGGCTCCGCTGGCGCAGTTGGCGGGTACATAGGCCCAGCCGGTCGACGCCATGCCCGGATTGCTGCTGGTGTAGGTGGCCTGGTTGAATTCGAGGTAGTTACCTGCAGCCGGTGCATTGTTGCGGGCATTGAGCGTGCCGTAAAAGTGTTCCAGCACCGCCTTGGCGCCGTCGTAGCCGCAGTTGCTGATGAAGGGCGACACCGCGCTGCTGCAGGAGTTGTTGCCCGTGCTGTCAAAGTCGGTAGGAAACACATGGGCCACACCGCTTTGGGTCACGTACTTCTTGTTGGCGGCGGGCACGCCCAGGTTGTTGTACTGGGTGTTGAGCGCCGCCACCGGGTTGGGCCCCACCGTGGTGTCACTGCTGCCCACGAAGATGAAGATCTTCTGGTTGGCGATGTTGGACTTGGCGTCGATGGTGGAGCCGCTCCAGCTGTCGATCTTGGCCTGCGCATTGGTCAGGATGGACTGGGTGATGCTGGCGTTGTACATGCACGAGGTGTAGTTCACCCCGCCCGCGCACCAGTAAGGGCCTGAGGCGAACATGCCCACGCCCTTGAACGTGGACGAATGGGCAATGCCCATCTGATTGGCCATGAAGCCCCCAGCCGACAAGCCCGATACCGTGATCTGGGTCTTGTCGATGTTGAGCGACGGCAATTCGACAGCCGCCGAAGCCAGCCCTGCGACCAACGAAAGCGCAGCTGCTGCGGTTTGCAATACCTTGAATTTCACCATGGGATGTGTCTCCGTTGTGTTTTTGGAAAAAACCGGTCCAGCCCCTGTGTATCCAGGGGTTCTTCATCTATCACGTTGAAAAAAAGGGGCGGCCGCCCCGCGGGAAACGCCAGGTACCGGTGGGGTACCCGGCAGCCCAAAACGGGCTGGAGTGCGGCGCTTAGCGTTTGTTGCGGATGGGCACGTTCATCTCTTCGGCCTTGATCTCGCGTACCAGCTCCGGTACGCCCCAGGCAAAGGCCGGGTCCACCTTGATCTTGAAGTGGTACATGCTTTGCATGGCCTGGTGGTCTTCCTTGCGGAAGGTCATCTTGCCCTTGGGGGTGTCAAAGCTCATGCCTTCCATGGTCTTGATGAGCGTGTTGGTAGCGGTATCGCCCTTGCTGTTGTTCAGCGCGGTGACCAGGGCCATGGCGGCACTGAAGCCACCGGCGGTGAAGAAATCAGGCGGTGCCTTGAACTGGCTGTAGTGGCGCGACACCAGGGCTTCATTCACCGGGTTCTTGGGCATGCCAAAGTAATAGTAAGCCGCACCCTCCATGCCGGGGAACTGCTTGTAGGCGGCCATGGCCGGCAGGATGTTGCCACCGCTGGAGATTTCGATGCCAAAGCGTTTGGCCAGGTCTTGCGCCGCCAGGGCGTTGTAGGGCGGCGTGCCACCGGCCCAGATCACTTCCACAATCTTGCGCCCGGGCTTGTCCTTGAGGGCGTCCACCACGCGCTGGATACCGGCGGTGAAGTCGGTGGTGTTGGTGGGCAGGTACTCTTCGTGCGTGATCTTGGCGGTCTTGAGGGCTTCCTTGAACGCCTTCACGCCGTCGCGGCCAAAGGCGTAGTCCTGCGCCAGCGTGGCAATGGTGACACCGGCCTTGTCCAGCGCCACGGCGTTGGCAATGGCGTCTTGCGAGCTGTTGCGCCCGGTGCGGAAGATGTACTTGTTCCACTTGTCGCCGGTAATGGAATCAGCCACGGCGGGCTCCACCAGCAAGATCTTCTTGTGCTCTTCGGCCACCGGCAGCATGGCCAGTGCCACGCCCGATGAAGTGGGGCCCACGGCAATGTCAGCCTTGTCGTCGCTGTAGGCCGCCGCCAGCAGGCTCTTGCCCAGGTCGGGCTTGCCTTGGTCGTCCTTCTCGATCACTACCAACTTGCGCCCAGCCACCGTCATGGTGCCACCGGTGGCGTAATCCAGACCCATCATGAAGCCGGTCTGCGTCTGTTTGCCATAGGCTTCCAGCGGCCCGGTCTTGCTGTAGATGTGGGCAATTTTGATGTCTTTGCCTTGCGCATGGGCACCAAAGCTGGCGGCGGTGAACAGGGCCAGAGCGGCCACGGCGGTGAGGGAACGGCGTTGCATGGAGTCTCCTTGTTTTGGGTGCCAGCCGTATTGCAAGCACCATGCCAGGGTCGCTCACCGCAGAAAATCTGCAAAAACACGCCGATATGTTCAAACTTTAGACAACCATTTGTCTAAAACTAATACATATGCCTAATAGTCAGACATCGCCCCGGCTGTACAGGGTGGCGCGCGACCAGCCCAGCAGCCGCGCCGCGGCGGCCTTGTTGCCGCCTGTGGCCTGCAGCGCAGCGGCCAAGGCCTGCTGCTCCAGCTCGGCCACTTGTTCGCGCCAAGGGCGTAGCAGGCGCGGTGTGGGTGCAGGTACTTCTGGTGTGGCGGGCATCAGCGCCGCCGCAGCCACGGTATCCACTCCGCTGGAGCGCAACAGGTGTTCCAGCGCGGGCGCATCGAGCACGCCGCCCTCGCTGGCCATGGCCGCCTGCTCCAGCACGTTGCGCAGCTCGCGGATATTGCCGCGCCAGGGCTGGGCCGCCAGCAGGGCGAGCGCGTCGGGGCCGATTTCGGGCGGCACCATGCCGCTGCGCATGGCGATGTCCTGCGCCAGCACCTCCACCAGCGTGGCAATGTCGGCGCGGCGCTCGCGCAGCGCGGGCACGGCTATGGGCAGCACATTGAGGCGGTAGTACAGGTCTTCGCGAAAGCGCCCCTGGCGCACCAGCTCGGGCAGGTTGCGCGAGGTGGCGGCGATGATGCGCGCATCAAAGGGAATGAGCCGGTTCGAGCCCAGCGGCTCGATCTCGCCCTCCTGCAAGGCGCGCAACAGCTTGGCCTGCACGCTGGCGGGCATGTCGCCAATTTCGTCCAGGAACAGGGTGCCGCCGTCGGCCAGCTTGAACTTGCCTTCGCGCCCTTTGCGGTCCGCCCCGGTGTAGGCACCGGGGGCCACGCCAAAGAATTCGGCCTCCAGCAGCGCCTCGGGCACGGCGGCGATGTTCACCCCCACAAACGGCCCGCTGGCGCGGCTGGAAGCCGCATGGATGCCCTGGGCCAGCAGTTCCTTGCCGGTACCGGTTTCGCCCAGCAGCAGCACCGGGCTGAGCGACTGCGCGGCCCGGCGGGCCTGGCGCTTGACCTCCAGCGCGGGCGCGCTGGTGCCCACAAACGAGGCCAGTGTGTACTTGGCTTGGCGCACGCCGCTGACCGCCCCCTTGCGCTGCGCGGCCAACTCGCGCCGGGCCTCGTCCAGGTCGCGCTGCAACAGCGAGAACTTGGCAATGAGCGGCTGCAGGTTGGTTTCGGGCTGGTCAAACAACACAATGCCCAGCGCCCCAATCACCTCCCCGGCCTCGTCGCGCAGCGGAATGCGGCTGACCACGAAGGTGCCCGCGCGGTTGGTGAGCAGGTCGATCAAGATGGGCTTGCCGGTTTCCAGCACCCGGTGCATCTGCGTGTTGGGCACCACGCCCGAAACCGGGTGGCCAACAAAATCTTCTTCGCGCTCAAAACCCAGGGCGGGCAGGAATCGCTTGTACTGGTCGTTGATCCAGACCACGCGCGCGGCGCGGTCCACCAGCATCATGCCTTCGCTGGCATTGGCGAACAGATCAAACATGGAGCGCGCCGTAAGTTCCAGAATGCTCTGGGCGTCGCGCGGGAGTTGGTCAAGATCGGCCATGGACGCGATCGTACCGCGCGGCGGCTGGGTCGCACCGCGTTCCTTGACATCAGACTTGATCTAAGACAGCATAGCTGCCAACATGAAACCACCCAGAACCCAGGAAATCTACGCACCGAAAGACGTAGCCGTTCCTGCCAGACTGGGCGGTGGCGTGCTGAAAGAACGCGTTATCCGTGACCTACCGTCAAGAAAAGTCGTCAGCTATGCGCTTGCCTACATCAACCCGCTGATCTTCAGTGGAGACAATGGACGGGTACTGGGGTACGACAACAGCCATGGACATTCGCACCGGCATTATTTTGGGAACGTCACCCCGGAGCCTTTTGTAGGCTACGAAAAGCTCTACGACCGATTCGAGCAGGAGTGGCAAACCATCGCGCTGAAATACGTCAACGGAGAACCGATATGACCAAGCAAAAAATCAAGTTGGCTGACTTTGCCAAAAGCCCCGCGCTAAAAGCGCACGCGCAGCGCAGCAAAGCGGTTGCACGCGCGTTGGACGAAAACGCAGAAGCACTGCCCTACTCCAAGACCTTTAGCAGCTTTGAATTCGAAGACTTTCTGAGCCAGCTCACGCCAAAACGGTTTGAACTGCTGCGATTGGCCAGCAAGGGAAGGCGCTCCATTTCTGATTTGGCCACGGCTGCACACCGCGACCAAGCTGCGGTTTCGCGGGATGTGGCCACGCTCAGCAAACTAGGACTGGTGAGGGTAGAGTTGGTAGCTAACGAGGGGCACGGACAAAAAAAAATGGTGATGCCCATTGCGACCACCATTTCGATCAACGCATCAATTGCTGC
>JAYRUL010000056.1:0-16758 GCA_041919095.1 Rhodoferax sp.
TGCCCATGGAGTTGGCCAGGCCGCGGTTGAGTTCGATCTTGAGTTCTTTCTTGGGGTCTTGCTGGGACAGGCCCACATCCACCGCACCGGGCACCTGGCGCAGCTTGTCCATGTAGGCGCTGGTGATCTCCAGCAGCTTGCGCGAGTCCGGGCCGGTGAAGTCGATCTGGATCGGCTTGCGCGCGCCATTGTTCAAATCGTCCAGCACGGTGTACTCGGCACCGACCAGGGTGCGAATGCGGGACCGCAAGTCGTTGGCGATTTCCTTGGCGCTGCGCACACGGGTGTGGCGTTTGCCAATGTCCACGTAAATGCGCCCCCCGTTGGCGGCAATGTTGCTGTTGGTTTCCTTGGTTTCCGGCAGGCTGCGGGCCAGCTCGGCGGCGCGTTCCATCTTCAGGCGGGCGTACTCCACCGAGGACGACGGGGGCGTGCGCACTTCGATCATGATGTTGCCCGAGTCCGATGCGGGCAAGAAGGCGGTACCGCCAAACTTGGCCTGCAGGCCGATGGCAGCAACCAGGCTGCCGACCGCGATGATGGCCATCCACTTGCGGTGGTGCAGCGCCCAGGCGATGACGTTGCCGTAGCGGTCGGCCTGGTGGTCAAACCAGTGGTTGAAGCGCTGCAGCACGCGGCTGAGCCCCTTCTTGGGCGCGGTGTGGTGGTCGGGTGGATCGCCCCAAAAGGCTGACAGCATGGGGTCCAGCGTGAACGAGATGGCCAAACTGACCAGCACGGAGCAGGTCACGGTCAAGGCGAACGGACGAAACCACTCGCCCGAGACACCGGGCATGAAGGCCACCGGCACAAACACCGCGATGATGGAAAACGTGGTGGCCGCCACGGCCAGGCCGATTTCGGCCGTGCCTTCGAGCGAAGCGGTGCGCCGGTCGGAACCCATTTGCATGTGCCGCACGATGTTCTCGCGCACCACGATGGCATCGTCAATCAGCACGCCAATGGCCAGCGAAAGGCCCAGAAGCGTCATGAAATTCAGCGTGAAGCCGCACAGCCAAACGGCAATGAAGGCCGCGATGACCGAGGTGGGCAGGGAGAGCGCGGTAATGAGGGTGGAGCGCCAGGAGTTCAGGAAGGCGTACACCACAAACACGGTCAGCACGGCCCCCAGCACCAGGGCTTCGATCACGTTGTTGAGGCTGCGCTGGGCGTCGATGCCGCCGTCGCGGGTGACTTCCAGCTTGGTGCCCGGGCGCTCTTTCTCGAACTCGGCATTCACTTCCTTGACCAGCTTGCGGATGTCGCTGGCCACGCTGACGGTGCTGGCGTCGCGCGAGCGGGTGACGAAGAGGCCCACATTGGGCTTGCCGCTGCGGATGCTCATCGAGTTGATGTCGGCAAATCCATCCTCGATGGTGGCAATCTGCCCCAGGCGCACGATCTGGCCGGCAAAGCGCTTGACCACCACGTCGCGGAACTCCTCGGGCGATTCGATGCGCCCCACCAGACGAATGCTTTCCTCGTCGAGCTTGCCGCGCACCTTGCCCACCGGCGCATTGGTGTTCTGCGCCCGCAACGCATTGACCACGTCGCCCACCGAGATGTTGAACTCGCGCAGCTTCTCGGCCCGCAGCAATACCGACAGCTCGCGCTTCAGGGCGCCGCTGATGTTGACCGACGCCACACCGGGAATGGCCCGCAGCTTGTCCGCCAGCACATCTTCGGCCAGGCGGGAGATGGTGGCATGGCTCTCGGCACTGGAGGACAAGGCCATGTTCATGATGGGCTGCGCCGAGGGGTCGTAGCGGCGCACCACCGGTTCACGCATTTCGGTGGGCAGCTTGTAGCGCACCGCCGAGATCGCGTTGCGCACCTCGTCGGTGGCTTCGATCATGTTCTTCTTGAAATCGAACTGCAGATCAAAACGGGCGTTGCCTTCGGTGGCGTTGGCGTACACCTCTTTCACGCCGGAAATGCTTTGCAGTGACTTTTCCAGGCGGTTGATGATTTCGCGCTCCACCGTATCGGGCGATGCACCGGGATAGGCCATGCTCACAAACAGGCCCGGAATCTCGACATCGGGACTCTGGTTGACGCGCAGCTTGCTCAAGGCCAGCAATCCCAGCGCCATCAGCGAAATGATGATGACAATGGTGGGAATGGGCCGCTTGATGCTGAAGTCGGACAAGAACATGGTGCTTACTTCCCGGGGTTGTTGGCGGGCGTAGACGCTGCGCCGGACGCAGGGGTGGCGGGCGGGCTGGTGCTTGCCCATTCAATCGGGAGGCCGTCCTTGAAGTTGGAGCCGGGGTTGCGCAGCACCACATCGCCCTCGGCCAGCCCGGCGCGCACTTCCACGTAACCGGTGCGGGCATCCCGCCCACCTAGCGTCAGGCTGACTTTCTGCAGGGTCTGGTTGTTGACGCGCCAGACGCTGGCCTGGTCGCCCGCGCGGGCCACGACCGATTCGGGCAGCGCCAGCACGCGGGTCTGGGTGGCGGAGATGGTGCCTTCGGCATACAAGCCAGCCACGCGCGGTTGGGGACCGTCGGCAAAGCTGATGAGAACCTCGACCAGGCGCGTGACTTCGTTGGCTGCCGGGTCGATGCGCGTGACCTTGCCCTTGAACTCCTGGCTGCCATATCCGTTGATGCGGAACAACACACTTTGTCCCATGCCGACCTGGTTGATCTTGTCCGCTGACACGCGTGCTGCAAAGCGCATGCTGCCGGGGTCAATGACCTTGAGCAACTCCTTGCCCACGGCTGCCGTGTCGCCGGCTGACACTTTGCGGTCGCTGACCACACCGCTGAACGGTGCGCGCACGACGGTGCGCTGCATTTGCTGGCGTGCCTGCGCGGCGCGCGTGCGGGCGGCGGCTAGCTCGCTTTGGGCGGCGTTGCGGCGCACTTCGGCATCGTCCAGGGCCTGCAGCGAGGTCATGCCCGACTCGCGCAGGGTTTTCAGGCGCGTGAGGTTGCGCTCGGCCTGGTCCAAGGCCAGGGTGGCGTTGCGCACGGAAGCATCGGCGGATTGCAAGCTGTCCTGAATGGCGGTGGGGTCCAGGCGCACCAGCACATCGCCCTGGCGCACGGCGTCGCCGTTCTCCTTGAGCACCTGCAGGACGACGGCCGACACTTCGGCGCGTAAGTCCGCTTTGCGTTCCGGTTGAATCGATCCTGTGACCACCGGGCCACCGGCAAAACTTGCAGGCTGCAGGCGCATCACGTCTTCAGGCGCCAGCACGAGCTTGGCGGGCGCAGTGTTCGCTTTAGAGTCGGTCTTGGCGGGTGCCTTGTTGCAGCCCGGCAAAAGGGCAGCAAGGATGGCAACACACAACAGGGAACGCAGCATAGAAAGCTCCAAAATAGAAAGTGACCGTCGTGCGGCCACAGCATTCGGCGTTGGTGGGCGCGCCAGGGTGACGCGGGCCAACAAAAACGGGGATTATGGCGGGCTTGCGCTGAAGACGCAGGCGCCATTGCAAACGGGGACGACGCGCCGCATTAACTGTTGGCGCAGGTGACACTGGTTTTGGCGTGCGCGGTGGTGTAGGTGGTGGGTGTGTCCTGGCCTTGGCGCGTGGCGACCACCGTCACGGTGGGCAACTCCAGGTGCGGGCGCACATCCTGCCGGGCGACGACCATGCTGGTTGCCACGGTGCTGAACAACGTGCCACAAACGGCAGTGCTGACAGCGAATGCGGCAAGGCGGTAGCTCAAACGGGTGCTCATGGCGATCTCCTGGGGAACAGTGGGTTGCGATGGGGTGCACTGTAGGCAAGGCGCAGCGGTTTGCCGCGTGCTTTGCGACAGAATGCGTTTTTGGGGCAACCAACTGCAGATTCACGGCTATGTGCGTGTTCAATGCCATTGCACAATACAGTGCACGACATCTGCAACAGGAGACACATCAATGCGTTTGCGCTGGATCGGCGCTGCACTGGCCTTGGGCCTTACGGTTCACAGTGCAGCCCAAGAAGTCATCACCCCCCATGCCCAACTGCATGCACAGGGCGTCCCTCCCATCCCCAGATCCATCGCCGATGCGGTTGCGCGCTACACCGATTTCCGTGCACATGGTTTCGTCGATTGGCACCCGACCGAGCGTTCCATGCTGGTGCGCCACCGCGAGGCCGGTGCCAACGTGGCGCAGATCTATTGGCTCCAGTCGCCCGGTGGTGTCTTGGAACCCATTACGTCGTTTCCAGACCCGGTGGGCAAGACCAGCTTTGAGCCGCGCAACGGGCGCTATATCGTGTACACCCGTGACACGGGCGGCAACGAGGCGACGCAGGTGTTTCGCATGGATCTGGATACCCGCGCGTCCACCTTGCTGTCGGCCGCAGACGAGCGCAGCTCCTACACCTGGAGTCACCGTGGGGACCGACTGCTCATCAGTTCAGTGCCGCTGGATCGCACGGCCCGGGAAGGGTCACGCGCCCAGATCAGTACAGCGTTGACGCTGGTAGATCCGCTGCAGCCTAGCCAAAGCCGCCGTCTGGCGGAACTACCAGGCGGTGGGTGGGGCGATTTCGCGTTTTCCACGGACGACGCCTGGATCGCAGCCCAGCAGTACCGCACCCGCGGTGACTCCGATGTCTACCTGATTCAGGCGCAAACCGGTGAACGCCAAAAGATCCTGCCGCCTGCCGGTGCTGCGCCGGCGGGCTACAACGGCTTTGCGTGGAGCCCGGACAACCAGCGTTTGTACTTGACGACCAACCAGGGCGGTGAGTTTGCGGAGTTGGCCGTCTGGGAGCGCAAGAGTGGCGCGCTCACGGTGCTGTCGGGTCACATCCCCTGGGACATCGAGGCGTTCGAGCTCTCGCCCGATGGGCAACGCATACTTGCCGTGGCCAATGCCAATGGGCGCGACGAGGTACATGTGTTTGATACGGCTACCGGCAAAGAATTGCCAGCGCCTGCGGTACCCGCCGGCTCCGTAGGCGCACCCAGGTGGCACGGCAAGCACCCTGGTTTGTTGGCGTATGCACTGAATTCGCCTCAAAGCCCGGGCGATGTCTATGCCTGGGATGCCGATGCCGGTCTGGTCCAGCGCTGGACTGTTGCCCCTGCACCTGCGGGGTTGGATCTGGAACGATTCGTCAGCCCCGAGTTGATCCAGATTCCCAGTTTTGATGGTTTGTCCATCAGCGCTTGGCTGTTCCTGCCCGATGCCCAGAAGTTTCCGGGCAAGCGTCCGGTGCTGGTGAGCTTTCATGGCGGACCCGAAGGCCAGTCCACTGTGCGATTCATGGGGCGGCTCAATTACTATTTGAATGAACTCGGAATCGCGGTCTTGCTCCCCAATGTGCGCGGATCGACCGGGTATGGCAAATCCTTTATGGACTTGGACAACGGATTCAAACGCAAGGATTCGGTTAAAGACGCGGGTGCCTTCTTGCGTTGGACGGCCAGCCATGCGCGTCTGGATAGTGAACGCATCGTGGTTACCGGCGGCAGCTACGGTGGCTACATGAGTCTGGCGACGGCCGTGGATTACAGTGCCCTCATCAAGGGCGCGATCGATGTCGTGGGTATCAGCCATTTTGTGACATTCTTGCAGCGTACCGAAAGTTACCGCCGCGACCTGCGTCGCCTTGAATACGGAGATGAACGCGACCCGGCCATGCGCGCGTTTCACGAAGAGATTGCGCCCCTGAATCACGCCAACGCCATTCAGGTCCCCTTGCTGGTGGTGCAAGGCAAGAACGACCCCCGTGTACCCTATACCGAGGCCGAACAGATCGTGGCTGCCGTGCGAAAGCAGGGTGTCCCGGTCTGGTACCTGTTGGCCGACAACGAAGGCCATGGGTTCCAGCGCAAGGCCAACGCCGATTTCGGGTTCTACACCACCGTGCGCTTCTTACAGGAGACGCTTTTGAAGTGAATGGGCCTGCACGCCGCATAGGGTGTGCGTAAGATGCTCCCAATAGTGGAGCAATTCCCATGCGCAGCGGGTGGGTTATCGCCCTTGACCTGCGGCCCGCCTAGGGCAATACTGCGCGCATGAGCGAAGCGAACCCTTCTGCGCCGGTGGTGTTCCTGACCGAGTCACTGCCCCATGTGGAGGCGTGGACGCGGTACTTCCGCACCGCCCCGATTCCGGTGCGCACCAGCACCGCGCAGGCGCTGGAAGCCTTGCGCGAGCGCGAGGATGATGTGGACGCCAATGCCATCGCCGATGTGGTGGGCGTGGATCCGCTAATGATCATCAAAGTGCTGGCCCATGTTGCCAGCCTGCGCCGCCCCGGGCATGGCACGGCCACCGAGAACGTAACCACCTCGCTCGTACTCATGGGGATTGGGCCGTTCTTTCGCGCGTTTGGCCCGCAGCCCACTATCAAGATGTGGCTGCATGACCAGCCCGAAGCGCTGGAGGGGCTGCGGACCCTGATGGTGCGCGCGCAGCGGGCTGCGCGGTTCGCACTGGCTTTCGCCGTCCACCGACAAGACTCCGATGCCGAAGCCGTCCGACTGGCCGCTTACTTGCATGACTTTGCCGAAATGCTCATGTGGTGCCATGCGCCGGCCTTGATGCAGCAAGTGGTGCAGGCGCAACTGGCCGACAGCACCTTGCGTACGGCCATTGCCCAGCGCCAGGTGCTCAACATGGAAGTCGACGACCTGCGCCAGAACCTGATGAAATTGTGGCAACTGCCAGAGTTGTTGGTACGCATTTGCGACGACTACCATGACGACCATCCCAGCGTGCGCAGCGTGGTATTGGCCGTGCGTTTGGCGCGCCACACTGCCAAGGACTGGGAGAACCCGGCATTGCCTGACGATGTCGACGACATCGCCGGGCTGCTCAACGTCGTGCCGCGCGTGGCATTGAGCTATTTGCGCAAGATCGACCAGGCGGGGTGATTAGCGCGCTACGCGTGCACGCCCAGGCGTTGCAGCGTGGCCGAACGCTCCCCCAAGAATTCCTGAGCCATGCGTGTGAGCTCGGTGAGGTTCTCTGCTTCCTGGAGCAAGGGTTTGCCTTCTCGCAACAGGCGTTGGTTATCTGCCTTCAGTCGCGCCCAGGCGTCTTGCGCCAGCTCGGCGGGGCTGGCGTTGGGTTGCTTGGCTTGGGCTAGGAGGAAGACTTGGTCAAACCGCGCGACGCTGACCGCGCCACCACTCACGGTGCTGGCCAGCCATCCAATCTGGGTTCCTTCCGGCGCTTGTTTGCAGACCCTCTCGTTGAAGCGCCGCGCGGTTGCTCGCACGGGCTCGTCTGGGGTGGTGCATACGCTGGTGACGTCGCTCTTGGCCGTCAAAATCACCAAGGCTTCCCACAACTGCGCCAGCGAGATTTTCGCGCCGCGCACCTGCAAGCGGTCCCAAAGCTCGCCCACGGTGTGCGCACGGTGGTCGGCCAACTCGGCGACCACCGGGTCGTAGACGGCCGGGGTCAGCTGGGCCTCACCGATTTGGGTCTTGGCGGTGAACTTGATCTTGGCCGGTGGGGTGACGAGCAGGAACGTTTGGGCCTGTTGCTGTTCAGCCAGAACGGATGCCGTGCTGCGCTGCGCTCCCTTGATCCAATAATCGCGTCGAAACTGCTGGTTGACGAGGAAATCGCGCACCGTCTCGCGAAAGGTCGGATCGGTCTGCTCCTGCAGCAGGGCCAACTGCGCTGGGCTGAAGTTCAGGCCCGGCTGCAGATCCAGGTAGTGGGCCGATGCCGCAAAGGTCAGCTTGGCAGGCTCCAACCAGCGCGTCAGGGCGGCAAAGGACATGGGCTCCCAGTTCTGGTTGAAGTATTCGTGCGCCAGGTAGTTGCGCGACAGGCCCTGCATTTGCTTGAGACGTTCCGTCACGGTGGGGTGGGCGCGCAAGAACATCGGATCGGTTGCACACAGCCGCTGCGTGAACGCCAAGGCTGCATCCACCTGGGCAATCGTGCCTTGCCCTGGTGCGCACATGGTGGTGGCGTAGTCGGCCATCAGCTCGCGTACGGGGGCCATGGAGGACCAGCCCGGAAACGTGTTGTAGCTGATGTACAGCACGCCGCCCACGCGCAGTTTGCGGCGAATGAAATCGACCAGGATGCGCCGGTTGTCATCAGAAACCCAACTCCAGATGCCATGCAGGCCAATGAAACCGAAGTCCGGGAGGTCGGTACGGTTGCAAAAATCGGCAAATGCCTCGTCGCTGAGGTGCGCGGGTGCGCCCGATGCCCGCGCCAACCGCTGGGCAAATGCCGTTTGCGCGGGATTGAAGTCATTGCCGAACCAGGTCTGACCGGTCGCGGCGGCATGCACGTTGATGCTCACGCCGTGACCAAAGCCCAATTCGCAGGCCGGTGCATCCTGCAAGCCATCGGGCAAGCGCCACCCGGCGGTCAGCAGCGAAGCGTGGCAGCGCTGCGGGTTGAGCTCGTGGTAGTAGCCCTGGGTGTAGGCAATATCGGTCACATAACCCTGATTCCAGTTGGACATGTTCAGCGCACCATTTGGTTGAGTTGGATGATGGGGAGCAATACCGCCAGCACAATCAGCATCACGATCAGGCCCATGCTGACGATCAGCAAGGGTTCCAGCAAGGTGGCCAGTTGGAGAGCCCTTCGCTGGACTTCGGTACTCATTTGCCGGGCACAACGGTCCAGCATGATCGGCAGTTGTCCGGTTTGCTCGCCCAGGCGGCAGAACATGGCCAGCAGAGCGGGGAAACGCTTCTTCTGCGCCAGCGCAGTGGCCAGGGGCGCACCCTCGCGTACCAGCACCAGGGCTTCTTGGGCGTCCCGTTGCAGCGCGGTATTGGACAGGGTGTCGGCGGATGCCTGCAAGGCCTTCAGTATCGGTACTCCGGCGGCAGCCAGCATGGCCAGGGTGCTGGCGAAACGCGCTGCGTTGTAGCCCCGTGCGAGTTTGCCAATCACCGGCAGGGTGAGCCAGAAGGCGTCCCAGCGTTCCCGGGGGGCTGGGCGTGACAGAACGATGCGTGCACCGATGCCGCCCAGGATCAGCAACCCCAGCACCAGCCAGCCCTGCGTGCGCACGAAATTGCCGAGCGACAGCATCACCACCGTCAGCCAGGGCAGGGCGCGCTTGCCGCCCGCAAATACTTCGGCAACCTGGGGGACCACATAGCCAAGCAAGAAGGTCACAATAGCGATCGCCACCAAGGTCACGATGGCCGGGTACAAAGCAGCCCCCACCAGTTGGGACTTCAGGGCCTGGCGCTGCTCCAGATCGTCGGCCAGGCGCTCGAGCACCACGCCCAAATTGCCACTGTGCTCCCCGGCACCGATCACGGCGCAGTAGGTGGTGTCAAATTCCCGGGGGTGCTGGCTCAGGGCGCTGGCAAACGTGGCGCCGGCATTGACTTCGGCGCGCAGCGCCGCCACCAGGTTGCGCTGGCGGGGGTCGTCCGCCTCTTCCGACAGCGAAGTCAAGGCTCGCTCCAACGGCAGGCCCGACACTACCAAGCCAGCCAGTTGGCGCGTCCAGATCGCCAGAGCGGTAGCCCCCATCACGCGGCTTTCCCAGAGGACCAGTCCGCGCGCATCGGCTTGCGCAGAGTTCCCCGAAGCGATCGGCTCCACCCGGATCGGAACCAAGGTCTGTTGGCGCAACTGGGCGCGCGCGGCCTTGGCGGTGTCGGCCTCCAGGACACCGCGTTGGGTGGCACCCTGGGCATCCAGAGCTTCGAATGTGTAGGCGGGCATGGGGCAATGTTAGCGGCAGGCCAGGTGAGGCAGCGCAATCGCTCTTGGATCGCGTTCAGGCATGCACGACGGGCAAGCGCAGGTCGCTCGAGCCCGGGTGCACCCAGCGGGCAAACTCGCGCGTGGTATCCAGGCAGCCGCCCGCTTCGGTGTAGACGCCGCGTGGCTCGCGGTAGCGGCACATGCGGTGCAACACCTGCTGCAGTTCGTTGGGGTCTTGCTTGGTGGCCTCGATCAAGGGGGCAATGCGTGCTTCGTCGATGCGGGCTTCGCCCTCGTCGTCGGTGTAGAGGCCGTGACGCCAGTGATAAATCTCGACGCACTTGTCCGTCAGGGTATAGGGTTTGCGGCAATCCCAGAAGTTGGTGAACAGGCCACCGCCTAGGTACGTGACCCAGGAACCTTCGAACCCCGAGGCGTCAGATGAGGCACCGTCCGGGTTGCGAAACCAGGTGCGGTCGCCCGGCACAAAATAGCGCGCAGGCAGCGGCTGCTCCATGCTCCCGATCTCGCGCAGGAAGACTTCATGAAACTCGGCAGAGCGAATCGGCCGCTGGGTCCAGAGCGCTTGCAGGTCTTGGAACAGCCCGGGGTTGCAGTGCTGAAGCTCCTGCGCAATCCCCAAGACGATCACGTATTCGGAGGCGCGGTAGCAAGAGAACGCGTACTTGGTACCACTGGTGTCGGGTTGGGTGGCCTTGACCAGCGCGTCAATGAGTGAGACGTCCGGGCGGATCACAAACCCCCGGTCCTCATCCCAGAGCCAGTAGTCTGCAGGCCGTTCGGCTGCGCTGGTATGAAAGGTCAGGCAGGTGTTGCGCGCGGCCAGCACCATGTTGCGGCGAATGGCCATGGCCGAGAGCAATTCCGCGACGCTAGGGTATTCGTAGGGCACCGGTCCCATGAGGAGGGTGATGGCTATCTCGCGCTGCAAGTCGGCCGTGTTGGCTTGTGACTGCAAGCGCAGCTGGTCAGACAAATGCAGGGTGTCCAGGCCGCGCGCGCATTGGTGAATCGCATCGCGACACAAGCGCAGCTGTAGGCGATCCTGTCCGTTGTGGGTGTGCCAGGTGGCGATGACTTCGCTTTCCAGATCCGCTAGCCCCATGCCGGCCAGCACGGTTTGCGGATCAAGCCGCATGGCACCGGCAGGCTGGTGCAGGACAACGCCCGCGCGCTGGGTGTGATCGGGATGGTGGCGGTCGGTCATGCGGGTTCCCCGTTCCAACGTGCGAGCCGAGGCGGCGTCGCGTACAAAGCTTGCAAATGAGTATAGGCCGGTAGGTACTACGGGTTTCCCAGAACTGACACGCCGCTCCAAACACCGTACATTCACGGAAAAGCACGACCGTGCTTTTTGATTCGGGCTCCCGACCATCCGTCCGGGGCACTGGGTCGCCAGCGACAGCGCCCCCATCCAAGAGGTCGCACTTTTCTTCGTGACAGTTCCCTTTCAACACACCGGCCCGAGCGGCCGATTGGAGACGCATGTGAAAAAGAAATTGATGGCCTGGCTGGGTGCTTGCGCGCTGGCTTTGACTGTTGGGTCTGGCGCGGTCCAGGCCCAAGGCTATACCCAGACCAAATATCCCATCGTGCTGGTGCACGGCTTGTTTGGTTTTGACAAGATTGGTCCGGTGGACTACTGGTACGGCATTCCTTCGAGCCTGCGCGCCGACGGTGCCAAGGTCTACGTGGCCCAGGTGTCGGCTGCCAATGCCACCGAAGTGCGTGGCGAGCAGTTGCTTACCCAGGTCAAGCAGATCCTGGCCGCCACCGGTGCCACCAAGGTCAACCTGATTGGGCATAGCCATGGCGGCCCCACCACGCGGTATGTGGCCTCGGTGCGTCCCGATTTGGTGGCATCGGTCACCTCGGTCGGCGGGGTCAACAAGGGATCGGCCGTTGCCGACCTGATCCTGGGCGTGGCACCGCCGGGATCGCTAAGCAATACGGTCCTGGTGTCGGTGACTAACGGCTTGGCCAAGGTCATCAGCTTTTTGTCGGGCGGCTCCGGGTTGACACAAAACTCCCTGGCTGCAGCCCAGTCCCTGAGCACGGCCGGCTCCCTCAAGTTCAACCAGGCCCATCCGTACGGCGTGCCCACCAGCGCCTGCGGCGAAGGAGCCTACACCGCGCGCGGGGTGCACTATTTCTCGTGGAGTGGTTCCAAGGCGTATACCAACGTGTTGGATGTAATGGATCCGGCCTTGGCCTTGACCTCGCTGGCATTTGCCGGGGCCAAGAATGACGGCCTGGTGGCCAGCTGCTCGACCCATCTGGGCCGTGTCATTCGAGACGACTACGCCATGAACCATATGGACGAAGTCAACCAGACCGTGGGCCTGGTGAACCTGTTCGAAACCAATCCGGTCACCATCTACCGGCAACATGCCAACCGGCTCAAAGGCCTGGGTCTGTAGTCCTCGCGGCTGGTAACCCGATGGCCGCATCGACTGTAAGTCATCTGCGCCGCGATCCAGTCTTGGTGGCGGGCCTGGGGCTGGCAGTGCTTGCCCTGGCGGCTTGGTGGTGGGCATCCGATGGTGCCGCAGACGGTGCACCGGACTTGGTCTTGGCAACCCGCCAAGCCGAAGGGCTTGCACCCGTGGTGCAAGCAGGTTTGCCGCCACGCAGCCTGCAGGGTACGGTTCCCGACGGCAACCTGCAGGGGACGGCGCAGACATTGCCCTACGCGGAGCTGCGCCGCCTGTTTGACTACTACCTCAGCACGCAGGGCGAGCAAAGCCTTGCAGAGATCACCCAGCAGATTCAGAAGGAGCTGCAGCAGCGCTTGGCACCCGCCGCCGTGCCCGGTGCCAAACGCGTGCTGGATCTGTACCTGGCCTACAAGGGCGCCTTGGTCGAATTGGAAAGCAAACCCGATCTGCGCGGGAACGCTGTGCAAGCCATTCGCCGCCGCCTGGAAGCCTTGCACGACTTGCGCGCGCGCTACTTCACCGAGGCCGAAGCGCAAGGTCTGTTCGGACAGGAAGACGCCTACGACCGCGATGCCGTGGCGCGGCTGGAGATCAGCGAGGACGCCAGTCTGACCGACGCCCAGAAGCAGCAGCGGCTAGCGGCCCTGGATGCGGCCCTGCCGCAAGCCTTGCGCACGGAGCGCGATGCCGTGCATGTGGTGACCCAAATGGAGCAGCGCGTGCAGGCTTTGCGTGCCCAAGGCGCGGGCGACGACGAGATCTACCGCCTGCGCGCCCAGGCTTTCGACGCCCAGGCCGCGGCCCGCCTGGCCGAGGTAGACCGCGAAGAGGCCGCCTGGAAGGCGCGCATTGCCCATTACCGCCAGGAGCGCCAGCGTGTGCAGCAGTCTGGCGTGTCGCCATCGGAGCGGGAACAGGCCTTGACTCAGTTGAGCCAAACACTCTTTACCGAGGCAGAACGGCCTCGCCTCGCAGCCTACGAGTAGCTTAGTCGCGCGTGACGCGCAGCAGCTCTTCGCGCGAAGTGATGCCAGCCTGCACCAACCGCTCGCCGTCGTCACGCATCAGCGTCATGCCGGTGGCCAGGGCGCTGGCGCGGATGTCCGCCTCGGACGCCCGGTGGTGAATCTGGGCGCGGATGGCGTCATCGGCCACCAGCAACTCGAAAATGCCGGTGCGACCTTGGTAGCCGGTATGGCCGCAGTGCGCACAACCTGCGCCGGAACGATCCGCCGCCGGGCCGCCCCAAGGCGGAGCAGCCCCCTCTGGGGGCAGCGAGTGCACGTCCGTGCCGAGCGTGGGGGCGCAGTGCGAGCAGAGTTTGCGCAACAGGCGCTGCGCCAGCACGCCCAGCAGGGACGAGCTCAGCAAAAACGGCTCGATCCCCATGTCGGTGAGCCGGGTGACGGCGCTGCTGGCGTCGTTGGTGTGCAGCGTTGCCAGCACCAGGTGGCCGGTGAGCGAGGCCTGGATGGCGATCTGCGCTGTCTCGAAATCGCGGATCTCGCCGATCATGATGACATCGGGGTCCTGGCGCAGGATGGCGCGCAGGGCCTTGGCAAAGTCCAGGTCGATCTTGGCGTTGACCTGGGTTTGGCCCACGCCGGGCAGCTCGTATTCGATCGGGTCTTCCACCGTCATGATGTTCTGACGGCGGGTGTCCAGCGTTTGCAAGGCGGCATACAGCGTGGTGGTCTTGCCCGAACCAGTGGGTCCGGTCACCAGCACGATGCCGTGGGGCTGGCTGACCAGTTGCTTGAAGCGTGCCAGCACGTCGCCCTGCATGCCGATGGCTTCCAGGCTCAGGCTGCCACCGGTCTTGTCGAGCAGGCGCAGCACGGCGCGCTCGCCATGGGCGCTGGGCAGGGTGGAGACCCGCACATCGACGCCACGGGTGCCAATGCGCAAGGAAATGCGGCCGTCCTGGGGCAGGCGTTTTTCAGCAATGTCCAGGTCGGCCATGATCTTCAGGCGCGAGATCAGCGCCGCGTGCAGCGCACGGTTGGGTTGCACCACATCGCGCAGCGTGCCGTCCACACGAAAGCGCACGCTGGAATGGCGCTCGAACGGTTCGATGTGGATATCGCTGGCGCCATCGCGCGCGGCCTGGGTGAGCAGGGCATTGAGCATGCGGATGATGGGCGCGTCGTCGGCGGTCTCCAGCAAGTCTTCGATGGCGGGCAGCGACTGCATCATGCGCGAGAGATCGATGTCGCTTTCCACCTCGCTGACCACGGTGGCTGCGCTGGACTCGCTTTGGGCGTAGGCCGCGCTGATGCGTTGGCCCAGGGCTGCGGCGTCTTGTGCCTGCAGGTCGGCCACGCCGAACTTGCGCACCACCTCCGAAACCGCGCTGCGGCTGGCCGTGTCGGCCAAGGTCGACAGCCACAGGGTGCGGTTGCCGTCCACGTCCTCCAGCAGCAGCTGGTGCGCGCGCGCAAACCCGTAGGGCAGGGGGTAGGTCGGCGCGGCGCTCATGGCGTGGGCTTGGGCGGCGTAGAGCCCGGTACGCGCACCAGCGCATCCGGTGCGGGTAGTTGGGGCACCCCCCCGATTGCACCGGCGTCGGCACCTTGCGGGAGCGCTCGCTGCTGGGTGTTGCGCATGAGTTCGTAGCGGTCCAGCGAGAGGCTGTCGGTAGCCTGGGCATCGCGCAGGATGACCGGGCGCATGAACACCATCAGGTTGGTCTTGGTGCGGCTGCGGGCCTCGCTCTTGAACAGGCCACCGAAAAGCGGCAGGTCACCCAGGCCAGGGACTTTCTCTTGGTTCAGCGCAGCATCGTCCTGCAGCAGGCCCCCCAGCACCACGATGGAACCGTCACCCACAATGACGTTGGACTCTATGGAGCGTTTGTTGGTGATCAGGCCGGTGCTGGATTTGACCGAGGACGGATCGACGCTGGAGACCTCTTGGAAGATGGTCAGCTTGACGGTGCCGTTTTCGCTGATCTGGGGCTTCACGCGCAAGGTCAGGCCCACGTCCTTGCGCTCGAAGGTCTGGAACGGGTTGACCGTGCCGCCGGTCGAGGAGGTGCCGGTGTTGGAGAACTGGCCGGTGAGGAAGGGGACATTCTGGCCAATGACGATCTTGGCTTCTTCGTTGTCCAGCGTGAGCAAGTTGGGCGTGGACAGGATGTTGCCGTCACCCGTGGATTGCAGGTAGCGCGCCAGAAACCCCAGCACGTAGACCCCGTTGACCCGGTTGGCAGCGGCCAGGTTGAAGCCGGTGCTGGGGGCGGCCTGGCCGGACTCGGCCTTGGTGGCCAGGGTAAACAAGTTGGTGCCGCCAATGCTGAAGTTGGTGCCCAGCAAACCCACAGTGCCGTCGCCGTTGGTGCCCATGGGACTTTGCCACTGGATGCCAAACTCGGCCGCCTTGTCCGCCTTGACTTCGGCAATCAAGCTTTCCACGTAGACCTGGGCGCGACGGGAATCGAGCTTGTCGATCACGGCACGCAACTGGCGGTACTGCGGCTCGGGGGCGGTGATGATGAGCGAGTTGGTGGAGGGGTCCGCCTGAATCTGGCCACCCGTGGTGGCAGCGCCAGCCGTACCACCCGACAGGCCACCCGCTGCGCCAGCAGTCGCCGTGGGGCTGGCTGCCGGTGTCGCGCTAGCCGCGCTGCGGGTATCGGCGGACAGCGCCGCGCGCAAGGTAGCGGCCAGTTTGGTGGCGTCGGCGTTCTTGAGGTAGACCACGTAAATGTTGCCGGTGGGGCTGTGGCTGCTGGGCTGGTCAAGCTTGGCAATGAGCGAGCGTGCCAGTGCCAGGCGCGCCGGGTTGGCGGCACGCAGGATGAGCGCGTTGGCACGCGATTCGGCCAGCACGGTGGTCTTGAAGCTGGCATCGCCACCCGCGCCCGGTGCGACGGCGGTGGTGCTGGCGCTGGCATCGAGCAGGCGCAGCACCACCGGTGCCAGGTCGGAAGCGATGGCATGGCGCAACGGGACGACATCCACGTCCGTGGCATTGGGGATGTCGGTGGCGGCAATGATTTGCGCAATGCGGCGCAGGTTGTCGCCGTAGTCGGTAATGACCAGGCTGTTGTTGCCTGGGTTGACGTTGATGGTGTTGTTGGGGCTGATGAGGGGGCGCAGCACCGGCAACAGGTTGTTGGCGTTCTCGTGGTTGAGCTTGAAGATCTGCGTCACGATCTGGCTGCCGGTGGCCACCTCGGCGGACACCACCGCGCCGCCTTGCAACTTGGCGTCCGCCTCGGGCACGATTTTGTCCAGCCCGGCGGCGTCCACCACCGTATAGCCCTGCAGGCGCAACAGCGCCAGGAATTGGTTGTAGGCCTGGGCCGGGGTGACCGGTTTGTCGGTGGTGAGCGTGAGAGTGCCTTTGACGCGGGGGTCCACCACCACATTGCGCCCGGTGAGCGTGGCCATGGTGCGCGCCACCGATTCGATCTCGGCATTGGTGAAGTTCAGGGTGACGGGCTCCTGGCTGCGCGTGGCCTTCGCGCTGGGCAGGCCTTGGGCCCTGATTTCGGAGCCAAATTGACCTCCAGCCCCCGTGAATAATGCGTAAGCAGCTATCAAAAATATAGCAACTCTGGAGTAGGCTTGAATGTGGTGCGGCATGTTGCGAAGTCTCGCTAGGAGCCCAGGGTGATGAGGGAGCGCGCGCCGTCGCGTCGCCCGACGATGTTCAACAAATTGGACAGTGCTTCCACACGGTCCGGCGC
>JAYRUL010000057.1:0-16202 GCA_041919095.1 Rhodoferax sp.
AGGTGTAGTCGACCACATTGCCACCACCGGTCGGTTGCGTCAAAAACACCCGATCAGCCAATTTGGCTTCATGGTCATACACATAGTCCAGAATCAGTTTTTGTTTAGCCACGTCAGGTCTCCTAATGAACGTGGAGACAGAATAACGCAAGCTGCGCCGTTTTTCCCTACAGATAAACGCCAATGTGACAGGTCACTCTAATTTCAAAAGGTAAAAACACCTTATCAGCGACCGACTCAAGACCTTTCGAATGCAACTCGGAATGCAGTGCTGCGTCTGTCGAAGTGAATCAATGACACAGTTTGCTCGATACGCCAAGTTACCCAAAGCATGAATCGGTGAAAATGTTCGCCAGCAGGACACTTGCCTGCCCTGCCCCTTTTCACTGACCGCAATTGAACTCCGACTCGCTTGCCAAGATAGCACTCGCCAGCTTTGACGCCGTAGTTGCCGCCACGCCAGGATTTCGCACCCGATCCGGTCAACGTGCGATGGCAGAGCGTATCGCGAATACGTTGGCTGCCGTGGACTTAGGCGAACACGAAACACCCACAAAGTGCATCGCCGTCATCCAAGCTGGGACCGGCGTCGGCAAGTCCACCGCCTATGCCGTACCAGCGATTGCACTCGCGATCGAACGAAAAACCCGGGTCATTATTTCAACCGCAACCGTAGCGCTACAAGAACAACTGATTGGCAAGGATTTGCCCGCGCTTGCACGCGTGATGGACCAGCCTTTCACATTCGCCCTGGCCAAGGGGCGTGGACGCTACGTTTGCAAGCTCAAACTCGAGCGTCTGGTGGGTAGCGCATCCGACGCCGCATTGTTCGACGGTGACGATGCCCCCTTATCCACCGCCCACGCGTCCGCTTTGTCCGAAGAAGCGCACCTTGAACGCCGCCAACGCGCCTTCGAGACCATGGCCCAAGCCCTGTCGCAAGGCCAATGGGACGGCGACCGCGACAGCCTGGCAGACGCACCCGACGCCCGGGACTGGTCGTTGGTTGCCGCAGAACGCCACACTTGCACGGTGCGCCACTGCCCGCAGTTTCGCGGATGCAGTTACTACGAAGCCCGCTTGCGCTTGGCCGATGCCAACGTCATCGTTGCCAACCACGACTTGGTGCTGGCGTCCCTAGGAATGAAATCGTTGCCCGACCTGGACAAATGCCTGATCGTGTTTGACGAAGGCCACCACCTGCCCGCCGTCGCACTGGACCAGTTCGGCAGCCACATGGACCTGAGCAACCTGCGCTGGCTGGATCGACTTCCCAAAACCTTGCAAGACGTTGCGGGCAAGCTCGTGCTATCGCTACCCGAGGATGTGCAATCCACCAGCAGCAACCTCAAGTCCAGCTTGACCGCATTGGCGCGCATGGCATTGGACTCAGTTTGGGCGCACACCGGCCGCAATGCACGCGGTGAAGGGCAGGATGGCCATTTCCGTTTTCCCCAGGGCCTGCTGCCCGAGGCTTGGGAAGGCCCCGTCAGCGAGATCGAAGCACTGGCCCGGGCGCTAACCAAAGCCTGGGAGATGCTGGGCGCACAGATCAAGAACCTTGCCAAGGAAGATCCCAGCCAGGCGGCAAGCTGTGCCGTGCACTACGCGCAGCTCGGGGCCTTGGGACCGCGCCTGACCAGCGTGGTCACCACTGCGCAGCTTCTGTTGGAGCATGGCGATCAGCCTTTAGCCAAGTGGCTGGAAGTGGACAGCGCCAGCGGCTTTCTCACGGTGACCGCCCACGCCTGCCCCATCGTGCCGGGCGACCTGCTGCGCCAGTTCTTGTGGAGTCAAGTACGCGGGGCGGTCGTGACATCGGCTTCATTGACCAGTTGTGGCTCGTTTGATTTTTTCCTGCGCGAGGCAGGGCTATCCAATACGGCCCATGTGCAAACCCAGGAAGTGACCAGTCCCTTCGACTACGCGCGCCAAGGAACGCTTGCAGTGGTTCCCACGCAGGCCGACCCCAAGCATGCAGCCCCCTACACCGCCGAGATGGTGGCACAGCTGATGCAAGACATCGAGCGTATACCCCACGGTGCACTGGTACTCTTTACCTCGCGTGCCCAGATGCAGGCGGCGGTGCAGGCTATTCCCGGCCACCTACTCGACATGGTTTTGGTTCAGGGGCAGCAGCCGCGCACCCGTTTGCTGACCACGCATGCACAGCGTGTGCAGGCTGGTCTGCCATCGGTTTTGTTTGGACTGCAGTCGTTCGGCGAAGGCTTAGACCTACCTGGGCAACTGTGCGAAACCGTGTTTATCGCCAAACTGCCGTTTGCGCCGCCCACCGCTCCGGTGGATGAAGCCCGTGCCGAGTGGTTGCGCTCACTCGGCCGCGATCCATTTCAAGAACTGGTGATCCCCGCTACCGGGATCAAGCTGCTGCAATGGACCGGCCGTGCCATTCGAACCGAAGACGACGTGGCCCATGTGGTGTGCTACGACAAGCGCCTGACCACGCAGGCCTATGGCCGGCGCATGCTCGCCGGGCTGCCGCCCTACCGGCTGGTCACACCCAGCCGCTGATCACCAGAGACTAAGCCTTGGTAGCGGCATGGGCTACGAATGCAGCCTTGACCTCCGCCATGGCCTCTTGGCTTAAGCGGTTGCCATACTGACTCACGACCCGGCCTGCCGCCAAGTTGGCCAGCCAGGCGGCAGTGGCATGGCTATGGCCGTGCGTCACCGCGTACAAAAAGGCACCGGCAAACATGTCGCCGGCACCATTGGTATCCACAGCATGCACCGCAGTGGCCGGCACCACCGTGTGATTGGCCCCTTCCAGCACCACGCAGCCGCGCGCGCCCCGGGTCAGGCACACCACGCGGGCGAGCTGCCCCAGCTGCTGGCAGATCGCGCTGAAGTCTTGTGTGCCACACCAGACCTGGGCTTCTTCTTCGTTGCAAAATAGGTATTCCAGCCCCTCGCCAATCATGGCTTCCAGCCCGGCGCGGCAGAACTGGATCATGCTCATGTCACTCAGGGTCACTGCCAGGGGGACACCCGCCTCCTGAGCCATGGCGCGGCCGCGCAGTGCTGCATCCAATCCGGTAGGCGAAGCGGCCAGGTAGCCTTCCATGTAATACACCTTGGACTTGGCTATGTCGTGGGGATGCAGGGCCGTGTGGTCGATGTCCGCCGTGGCACCCAGAAACGTGCTCATGCTGCGTTCGGCGTCGGGTGTCACCATCACCATGCAACTGCCCGTCTGCCCTTGCGGGGCCCGGGTGTGCGTGAGATTGGTGGCTACACCATGGGCCAGCAGGTCGTCCCGGTAGAACGCGCCCAGCTCATCGTCGGCAACACGACACGAATAGAAAGCACGCCCACCCAGCTGCGCCACCGCAACCACGGTATTGCCAGCAGACCCACCGCCCGTACGCCGGGCATGCAGCCCCTGCACGTGCGCCAGCAGTTCACTGCGGCGCGCGGTGTCGATCAAGGTCATATGGCGCTTTTGCACACCCATGGACTGCAGTTGGGCATCGCTGACTTCGTATTCAGAGTCCACCAGCGCGTTGCCGATGGCATACAAGTGGTAATGGCTCATGGCTTTACTGCTCGACAAAGGCACGTTCGACCACATAGTCGCCGGGTGCGGTGGTGGTGCCTTCTACAAAGCCGCGTGCGTTCAGCAGTTCGCGCATGTCCTTATTCAACGCTGGGCTGCCACAGATCATGATGCGGTCTTGCGCCGGATCCAACTTGGGCAGACCCAGGTCGGCCTGCAACTTGCCACTGGCTAGCAAGTCGGTGGCGCGGCCCCGGTTCTTGAACGGCTCACGCGTCACACTGGGGTAGTACAGCAACTGGGCCTTGGCGTACTCACCCAGGAACTCGTCGTTGGGCAAGTCCACATTGATGAAGTCCGCGTAGGCCAGTTCCTTGACCTCGCGCACGCCGTGGAACAACACCACCTTTTCGTACTTTTCATAGGTCGCCGGGTCGCGAATCAGGCACAGGAACGGGGCCAGGCCCGTACCGGTCCCAATCAGGTACAGGGTCTTGCCGGGCAACAGATAGTCAATCAGCAGCGTACCGGTAGGTTTGCGGCCCACGATAATTTTGTCGCCCACCTGGATATGCTGCAACCGCGAGGTCAGTGGGCCATCCTGCACCTTGATGCTGAAGAACTCCAGATGGTCTTCGTAGTTGGCGCTGACGATGCTGTAGGCACGCAACAAAGGTTTGCCATCCACGCGCAAGCCAATCATGGTGAAGTGACCATTGGAAAACCGCAAAGACTGGTCCCGCGTGGTCTTGAAGCTAAACAGCCGGTCGGTCCAATGATGGACGTAGGTAACGGTTTCTTCCTGGAATGCGCTCATGGGAACCCTTGCAGTAATTCGAAAATGGACTTCGGGAAAACCCTCTAGTGTAGAGGGTCCGGCGTCGACCCCATCCGCACGTTGCTAATCACCCAGGCAAATACCGATGTCGCGCGCCGTTTGCAGCGTGTCGCCGTCTAGCGGCACACACTTCATGCGCCCAGCCACCTCTTCCAGGGCGATGTAATTCACGTTGGGGAATGCCAACGCCACCATCACCCCGGAAAGCCCTTCGTCCAGAGCGCGGACCGCCGCAGCGCCAAAACGCATGGAGGCGAGCCGATCGAACGCCGTCGGGCTGCCGCCGCGCAGCAGATGCCCCAGCACCACGGCGCGCGCCTCCTTGCCGGTGCGCTGCTGCAGATCACGCGCCACGCGCTCGCCGATGCCGCCCAGTCGTTCCGCGTGGCCAATCTCGGCTGGTGCCAGCACCTCGGCGTGACCGTCGTGCGGGACGGCACCTTCAGCCACCACCACCAGGCAGTAGCTGCGCCCCTCGCCATCGCGGGCGCGCACGTGCTGGGCCACAGTTTCCAGGTCAAACGGGATTTCCGGAATCAAAATAGCATGGGCGTTGCCCGCGATACCCGCGTGCAGCGCGATCCAGCCCGCATAGCGCCCCATGACTTCCACCACCATTACGCGCTGGTGGCTGTCGGCAGTGCTGTGCAGCCGGTCAATGCATTCGGTAGCGAAGGCCACGGCCGTGTCGAAGCCGAACGTGGTCATGGTCTTGTCCAGGTCGTTGTCGATGGTCTTGGGCACTCCCACCACGCGCAGCCCTTTTTGGTGCAAGGCATGCGCAATGGTGAGCGAACCATCGCCACCTACCGACACCAAAGCGTCAATCTCGCGCTGGGCAAAGAACGCCAGAATTTCGTCCGAACGGTCGGTCTCCCCCACCGACCCGTCGGGCATCCGGGTAGGAAAGTGAAACGGATTACCCCGGTTGGTGGTGCCAATCACGGTGCCACCCAAATGGCCAATGTTGCGCACCTTGTCACGCGTAAGGCGTACCACACCCCCATCAACGTAGCGCTCTGGAAACAGGATGCCATTGAAGCCGTCGCGGATGCCATAGCACTCCCAACCCCGCTTGCCGCTGGCCAGCACCACGGAACGGATAACGGCGTTCAACCCGGGTGCGTCGCCGCCTCCGGTACAAATGGCAATGCGGCGGATGGGGCGCTG
Source organism: Rhodoferax sp. (assembly GCA_041919095.1). GTDB lineage: Bacteria > Pseudomonadota > Gammaproteobacteria > Burkholderiales > Burkholderiaceae_C > Allorhodoferax. Next base: position 5,526 of record JAYRUL010000057.1, read on the forward strand.
GGACATGCGAACTCCTGCTGTCGTTGTAGTTGTCGTTGCATTATCGGCATCTGCGATCATTGGGGCATGGAAGAATTGTTCGTCGCCTGCCTATGCGCCCAGTGGTGTGGCACCTGCCGCGAATACCGCCCGCTGTTTGAGCAACTGCAATCGCGCCTGCCGCAGGTCCGCTTTGCCTGGGTGGACGTGGAAGACGAGGCCGATCTGGTGGACCCGGTGGAAGTGGAGAACTTCCCCACCCTGCTCATCGCCCGGGGCGACACTGCGCTGTTCTTCGGTACCGTCATGCCCCACCTGCCCACGCTGGAGCGCCTGCTGCGCAGCCAGCTCGAACCAAGTGCACCAACTTTGCCACCGGATGCAGAGCGCGACGCGCTGGCTCGACGCCTGCGCCAGCACGTCTTGAACCAGTAGGCATCCCTTGCGTCATCTGCTAAGGCAGGGCGCGTTGATAGAGATGGATTGCGACCCAGGCCTGTCTGCAAAATTCCCAACCGAACCGGCTTCAAATTACCGGTGCTCGAATCGCCAGCCGGTCTTTCTCGCGGCGCACGGCCAGTGAGGGGTTGTGCACCGTACGCTCCAGCCAGACCTTGAAGCGGACATGCTCTTCGGTATGCGCCTTGGCCAGCCAGTGCAGCACCGCGTCGCAGCGCATGGCCAGGTGTTTGCCAGACTGGTCGCGCTCGGTGCGCTCGGGCTCCATCAACTCCAGGGTGGCTTCTTTGGGCAAGGACTGCAACACCGCACGAAGGCTCGCTACGCGCAGCCAGCGAAAGCCGTCCTCGCCTTCCAGCACATCGATTGGATGGCCCTTGTACGCGTAATACTGGCCTTGCAAATGGTGCAAGGCCAGCCAGCGGGTGGCGCGGTAACCAAAAGCCAGGCCGTCAAAGACCACCGGGGCCAGCAACTTGCCTACAAAAGGCGCGCCGATCAACAACCCTATGGCACCGTATTGGCCGGAGCCCCCCATGGTCGCCGCCAACGCGGAAGCCGCCCACCAGCACAACGCCAGAATGCCAACCGAGAAGATCACCCGGTAGACATTGTCCCATTCAGTGGGCGACGGAAAACGCATGGCGCGCCTCAGCCAGGTTTACAGCTTGGCGGCCACCCAGTCGTGCACGCTGGCCAGGGCCTGGGGCAGCTGCGCGGCGTTGGTGCCACCGGCCATGGCCATGTCGGGCTTGCCACCGCCCTTGCCGCCCACCTGGCCCGCAATGAAATTGACCAGTTCACCGGCCTTGACCTTGGCCGTGGTATTGGCGGTCACGCCCACCGCGATCTGGACCTTGTCGCCCTCCACCACCGCCAGCACGATCACCGCTGTGCCCAGCTTGTCCTTGAGCTTGTCCATGGTTTCGCGCAGGGTCTTGGCGTCTGCGCCATCGAGCTTGGCCACCAGCAGCTTCACACCGTTGATGTCCAGCGCCTGGCTCAGCATGTCGTTGCCTTGCGCACTGGCGAGCTTGCCTTTGAGGGCGGCCACTTCTTTCTCGAGCGCCTTGACGTGGTCCATCACATGGCCCAGCTTGTCGGTCAGTTCGGCCACCGGGGCCTTGAGTGTGGCAGCGGCCGTGCCCACCGTGTCCTCCAGGTCTTGCAGGTAGGCTAGCGCGTTCTGCCCAGTTACGGCCTCGATGCGTCGCACACCAGCGGCCACACCGCTCTCAGCCACCACCTTGAACAGGCCGATATCGCCCGTGGCCTTGACGTGGGTGCCACCGCACAGTTCCCGGCTGCTGCCAATGTCGAGCACGCGCACGGTCTCGCCGTACTTCTCGCCAAACAGCATCATGGCGCCAGTCTTCTGGGCCGATTCGATGTCCATCACACGCGCCTGCGCGGCGGCGTTGGCCAGCACTTCGGCATTGACCAGGGTTTCGATATGGCGGATTTGTTCGTCGGTGACCGGGGCGTTGTGAGCAAAGTCAAAGCGCGTGCGCTCGGCATTGACCAGGCTGCCCTTTTGCTGCACGTGCTCGCCTAGCACCGCACGCAGGGCCTTGTGCATGAGGTGGGTGGCCGAGTGGTTGCGCACGGTCGCAGCGCGCACCGCAGCGTCCACATGGGCAGTGACGGCATCGCCCACAGCCAGGATGCCGCTTTGCAGCAGGCCGTGGTGGCCAAAGACGTCGGCCTTGATCTTTTGCGTGTCTTCCACCTGGAACAGGCCGCCGTCGCAGAAGATAGCACCCTGGTCGCCCACCTGGCCACCGCTCTCGGCGTAGAACGGCGTGGTTTCCAGCACCACCACACCGGGTTGACCGGCCTTGAGCGTGGCCACCGGCGTACCGTCTGCGTACAGCGCGACGATTTTGGTAGCTTGCGTGAGATGGTCGTAGCCGACGAAGGTGTTGCCCGCGCCGCTGTATTCCAGCGCCTTGTCCATCTTGAACTTGCCCGCAGCGCGACCCTTGGCCTTTTGCTGCTCCATGGCGGCGTGAAAGCCCGCTTCGTCCACCGAAAGGCCGCGCTCGCGGCACACATCATTGGTCAGGTCCAGCGGGAAACCGTAGGTATCGTGCAGCTTGAAGGCCACGTCGCCCGGCAAGATCGGTGCATTCCCGGCTTTAACAACCTCAACCGCACCAGACGCAATTCGTTCTTCAAGAGAAGCGCTACCAACCTCCGTCCAATGGCCTTTCTTCGAATCCATTGCCCCTTCAAGAATTTCCATACCAACGGCCAGGGTTTCAAAGAAGCGCTCTTCTTCAATGCGCAGCACCTCGGTGATGCGGGCTTGCTGCTCGCGCAACTTGGGGTAGGCGTCGCCCATGACTGCGACCAGATCGGCCACCAGCTTGTGGAAGAACGGCGTCTTCTGGCCCAGCTTGTAGCCGTGGCGGATGGCGCGGCGGATGATGCGCCGCTGCACATAGCCCCGGCCTTCGTTGCTAGGCAGCACGCCGTCGCTGACCAGGAATGCGGTGGCGCGGATGTGGTCGGCAATGACCTTGAGCGAGGGGTTGGCCAGGTCGGTCGTGTGCGTTTCGCGCGCGGCGGCGCGGATCAGCTTGTCGAACAGGTCGATTTCGTAGTTGCTGTGCACATGCTGCAGGATGGCGGCCAGGCGCTCCAGCCCCATGCCGGTGTCCACGCAGGGTGCGGGCAGCGGGGTGACGGCACCGGTTTCGTCCATGTTGAACTGCATGAACACGTTGTTCCAGATTTCAATGAAGCGGTCACCGTCTTCGTCCGGGCTGCCGGGTGGCCCGCCGGGGATGTGGTCGCCGTGGTCGTAGAAAATTTCGCTGCACGGGCCGCAGGGGCCCGTGTCGGCCATCATCCAGAAGTTGTCGCTCTTGTAGCGGCCGCCCTTGTTGTCGCCAATACGGATCACGCGCTCAGGCGGCAGGCCGATTTCCTTGGTCCAGATGTCGTAGGCTTCGTCGTCTTCGGCATAGACCGTGGCCAGCAGGCGCTCGGGTGGCAGCTTGTAAACCTGGGTCAGCAGTTCCCAGGCCCACTTGAGCGACTCGCGCTTGAAGTAGTCGCCAAAGCTCCAGTTGCCCAGCATCTCAAAAAAGGTGTGGTGGCGTGCGGTGTAGCCCACGTTTTCCAGGTCGTTGTGTTTGCCCCCGGCGCGCAGGCAGGCCTGCACGGAAGCGGCGCGCACGTAAGAGCGCTTGTCGGTGCCCAGGAACACATCCTTGAACTGCACCATGCCCGAGTTGGTGAACATGAGCGTGGGGTCGTTGCCCGGCACCAAGGGGCTGCTTTCGACCACGGTGTGGCCCTTGGCGGCAAAGAAGTCGAGGAAAGTCTTGCGGATGTCGGCAACACTCATTACGGCGGTGGTCATGGCGGTTCGTCTGCAGTCCAAAACCGGTGATTATCGCCCCGCTGGAGCCTTCGAAGGGATGTCCGTGGCGGTGTCCCGCACAGGCCACGGAACACGGAGGCTACGGGGACGTCGTCGCTAGAATTGAAAGCGGCACCCCGAGTCGCTTTCGCCTTCCATTTGCTATATTTTTCATAGCTGCTTACGCATATTCCACGTGCCTTAAGCCCACTTTTTTCGTATTTTTTGGAGCTTTCATGTCTGCATCGCCGCTCTCCTTGCTCAAAGATCCCAGCCTGCTAAGAACGGACGCGTTGGTCAATGGCCAGTGGGTCTCCGGTGCCACCCGCTTTGACGTGATGGACCCCGCCACCGGGAGCAAGCTGGCCGACGTGGCCAACCTGGGCGCCCCTGACGCCGAGGCGGCCATCGCCGCCGCCAATGCCGCCTGGCCCGCCTGGAAAGCCAAGACTGCCAAGGAGCGCTCCATCATCCTGCGCAAGTGGTTCGATTTGCTCACGGCCAACCAGGACGACTTGGGGACCATCCTGACCGCCGAACAGGGCAAGCCCTACCCCGAAGCCAAGGGCGAGATTGCCTACGGTGCCAGCTTTGTGGAGTGGTTTGCCGAGGAGGCCAAGCGTGTCAATGGCGAGACCCTGCCCCAGTTCGACAACAACCGCCGCCTGATGGTGCTCAAGCAACCCATCGGCGTGTGTGCCGCCATCACCCCTTGGAACTTCCCGCTGGCCATGATCACGCGCAAGGTGGCACCGGCCCTGGCAGCGGGCTGCCCGGTGATCATCAAGCCCGCCGAGCTGACGCCACTCACGGCCCTGGCTGCGGCGGAACTGGCCGTGCGTGCCGGTATCCCCGCCGGGGTGCTCAACATGCTGTGCGCCGATAGCAACAACTCCATTGCCATTGGCAAGGTCCTGTGCGAAAGCAGCGTGGTGCGCCACATCAGCTTCACTGGTTCCACCGAGGTGGGCCGCATCTTGATGGCGCAGAGCGCGCCTACGGTCAAGAAGCTGTCGCTGGAGCTGGGCGGCAACGCCCCCTTCATCGTGTTTGACGATGCCGACATCGACTCGGCGGTAGAAGGTGCCTTTGCCAGCAAGTACCGCAATGCGGGCCAGACCTGCGTCTGCTCCAACCGTTTTTACGTGCAAGCAGGTGTGTACGACCAGTTCGTTGAAAAGTTTGCAGCCAAGGTGCGCACCGCCAAGGTCGGCAATGGCTTTGAAGACGGCGTCAACCAAGGCCCGCTGATTGAGGAAGCCGCGCTGGAAAAAGTTCAGCGCCACGTGGACGACGCGGTCGCCAAGGGCGGCAAGGTGCTCACCGGCGGCAAGCGCCTGAACACCCTGGGCTCGGGCCAGTTCTTCGAGCCTACCGTGGTGGCCGACGCATCCGCCGACATGCTGTGCGCGCGTGAAGAAACCTTTGGCCCCTTTGCCCCCGTGTTCAAGTTCAGTACTGAGCAAGAAGCCATTGACGCGGCTAACGCCACCGAGTTCGGCCTGGCCAGCTATTTCTACAGCCGCGACATCGGGCGCATCTACCGCGTGGGCGAGGCGCTGGAATACGGCATGGTGGGCATCAACGTGGGCATCCTGGCCACCGAACACGTGCCCTTTGGCGGCGTGAAGCAATCCGGCCTGGGCCGTGAGGGTTCGCACTTCGGCATGGATGACTATGTGGAAATCAAGTACCTGTGCATTGGGGACATTTTGAATTGAATGCAGCGCGCTAGAATCGCGCCAGTCTCGCGGGCGTCGTTCAATGGTAGGACTCTTGCTTCCCAAGCAAATAACGTGGGTTCGATTCCCATCGCCCGCTCCAAAACGTCATGTGCTATTCAGCCAAAATCTGGGCGGATTACCTGACCTATGTGCGCCGGTACGACGCGCATATCGACGTAGAAGCCTTTGTGGCGCTGTTCTACTCCCGCTTGGATAACAACCGCATCAAAATCCCCAAGGCGCTCGAGCGTAGTTTTGAAATATCGACCAGCGCCGAACTGGCACCGTTGCGCAAGTCGATAGCCGATTTCAAGGCGGCGCAAGCCACCCAGTTGGAGCAAGAGCTGTTTCAACTCAGGAATCGCCAGGCCGACGCACAGCGGCGCCTGCAAACGCGCATCACCAAAGCAGCCCAAGAAGACGTGCGCATTGCCACCCGCAAGCTCCAAACCACCCTGGGCCGACTGGCCGACCTGCAACGCAGTACCTTGAACGAAAGCGATGCGCGCATTTACCCTGGGTCCTACGCACCGGTGCTGATCCTGCGGGACGGGCAACGCACCATCGTGCCCATGCGCTACCAGTGCCGCCCGGCTGGAAAACCAGCAAGCTTTGACACACAGTTTCCCGGCACCTACAACGCGCGCCGGGACAACCTGGACGGGTTTTGGCGCAACCTGTTTGGTGCCAACCACGCCCTGTTGGTGATCGATGCGTTTTTCGAGCATGTCAGCCGTAGGGACGGCACTGGCACAAAGAACGTGATTCTGGAGTTCCAACCGCACCCTCCCGCACCTATGGCGGTTGCCTGCCTGTGGTCGCGCTGGCAAGCGCCCGGGCAAGACGATCTGGTGTCGTTTGCCGCGATTACCGACGCGCCACCGCCTGAGGTTGCCGCTGCGGGCCACGACCGCTGCATCATTCCTATTGCGCCCGAGCATATCGACGCCTGGCTCTGTCCCGTACGCGCGCCCCGCACCGATCTTTATGCGTTGTTGGACGCGCGCGAACGCTTCATTTACGAGAACCGCCTGGTCGCCTGAGACCCTAGAAATGCAGCGCGCTGGCCTTGCCGCCCAGGTGGTACGGCCCAAACAGTTGCGTCAAACGTGACAAGCAGCGCTGTGCGGCAGCTTCGCCGTGAACCGAAGCCACCATGTGCATGACTTCCGGTCGCAGGTACCACAGGGTTGATAGATCGGGGGCTAGTTCAATGCGGACGCCCAGACGCAGGTGGCGCTCGTCGCCCAGCTGCTCCACGGTATCGAGCATGGCCTCGCGCACCAGTTCCAGCACGGCGGCCGGTGCGACGTCTTTGCTCCCGGTGAGCAGGCTCCAAATGCTTTCTCGTAAGCCCATGGCACGCGCTGAACGATTGGATCAGTTTCCAAAGTTGTTCAGCCATCATGCCGCACCCCCTGGCGTTCAAAAGCGCAATCAACGGGCGCTTTGCCGCGCAAAAGACACGCTAGCGCCCTTGGCGAATGCGCTGCTCCGACAGTTCGTGCAGGTACACCTCCAAGTTGGTGTATCCACCCACACCCAGCTTGGACAAGGACAACTGCGTTCCGTTGTGATCCTGCACCAAAGGGTTGAGCCCGTTGGCGCTTTCCCAGGCGTCCGACATCCCATCACCGTCGCTGTCCAAGGGTACGCTCAGGTCGATTCCGCTGGGCAACGCACTGCCGTCACCCGCTGGATTGACGTTGCGTGGCTGCAGCAAGATCTCGCCGCGCGCGACGGCACCCATCAACCGTTGGTCCATCGGGTCGCGCGGAAACGCACCTGCTCGGGCCACAGCCAATGGTTGCAGGTTGGCCGCATCGTCGTACCCGATGAATGGAAAATCATGGCGTGACCCCGCTGCCCACGCTGGTGGGGTGGATGCCGGGGTTTGGTCGGGGTAGTCGTTACAACAGTACATGAGCGCGTAGCCACTGCGCTCGGGGTACAGGTTGATGCGGTTGCCCGAAAACCAGATGGACGTTTGCGGTTGCGCGCCCTGCGGGGTGGCGACGCTGATGAGCCCGTAGCGAAACGGTTCGGCCTGCGTGGGGCCGCGCGCAATGACCTGGTTCCCCACCAGGTTCATGCGGTAGTAGATGGGCTGACCACTGTCCGATGCGGACACCGTGGTGTTGTTCACGTCGATGAAGTAGCCCATGTCCCAATACAGGTTGTTGGAGAGCTCCACATCCATCACCGATCCGGCCGCTGCCGCACTCTCGCGGGAAAATTCCGGGTAGCGCCCAAGAATGCGGTTGAACACGTTGTGGTGCAGGGCCAGGCGGGTCAGCGCATAGCCCTGGGTAGGGTTGCTGTAGTTGACCAGCACGCCACCGCGATCGGCATGGTCGCCCACGGTCTCGGCGATGATGCTGTTTTGGATCGTGATGTCGTTGGCGTAGGAAATTTCCACCGCCTCGTCGGTAGCCCCGCCAATGGAAACCTGGTCCACGATGGCACGCCGGGTGTAGCGCATGCGCAGCCCGTCATCGTGACGACCGTCCGGGCGAATCCGCACGTGGCGCAATATCCAATTGTCCGCTTTGCGGCTTGCGGTGATGCAGGTCGGCGTCTGATCGCAGTACGGCTCCTCCGTGGTGTGGAACTGTCGTATCGTGATGCCCCCCGGTGAGGTCTGCCCCGCAATCGTGGCATCACCGCGGGTCAAGTGAATGGGGGCGTCTATCAACCCGCTGACCGCAAAGACCACGGTGCGCGGCCCTTCTTCATCCAACGCAGCTTGCAAAGACCCCGGGCCGGCGGCGTTCAGATTGGTCACTACGATGACGCGCCCACCACGTCCCCCGGTAGCCTGGGCACCAAACCCCTGCGCCCCCGGGAATGCTTGTGCCACCCCCGCCGCCGTAGCGCCAACGCCCAGTACCTCAACCTGTGCGCCTTCCACGCGTACCCCGTTGTAGGCTTGGCCGTTGCTCACCACGCTGGGCAAATGCAGCGTAGCCTGGGCCGCGTCATAACTGAAGGTCGTAGCACGGGCATCGTTGACGAGCACCGTCGGCATGGCGCGCACCCGAATGCGCACATCGCGGTAGCGGGTGGCATCGCCAGCAAGGCCGCCCTCGTGGACTTTCAGCTCCGATTGGCCTGCGTCATAGGAATTGGCTGCGGCGCAGGTGACCGAACACGCCAGCACGGCGGGTATCCAACGAAAGTTCAATCCCATGGCACTACCGCTCCTTTCGAAAGACTGCGTATGAATGTAGCACCGTGACCGACGCTGCAAACACAGCAACAGCTCCGCAACCCAGCCTGCTGCGATACGAAGAGGTGTGCAATGCGCCCATTGCGCCGCACAGGGAATTTGGCAAAAATGGATACGAAATAGGGCCCTAGCCCTTTATTTGATTGCGTAAGCAGCTATCAATACAATAGCATCTCCAAGCCGTACACCGACCCTCAACTTTGGATGGCGAGCCAGTCCGCCACCGTATCGATGTCGCGCTGACTGGCCGGATGGGGCGCATGCAGCCACACGACCTCTGCAGCATGGGTGCGCAGCAGCGCACGGGCTCCCTGGTCGCCCGTGAGTTGTGCCAACGACGTACCGAAAGCGGATGAAAAGCCCACGGGGTGACCATGTTCCTGGGCATTGCCCATCGCCACCATGGGAGCGCCTGCGCGCAACGCCTGGGCCACCCGTTGCACATCAGAGGGTTCCACAAACGGCATGTCGGCCAAGCCGATCACCCAAGCCGCAGCCGGGGTTTGGGCAATACCGTAGGCCAGGCTCGCCCCCATGCCTTCCTCGGCGCTGGGACACTCCAGTACGAAGGCTCCGGCCTGGCGCAATTGTTGGTGCAGTTCCGCGTCACCCGGGCGTACCACGGCCACGACCTGGTCCACACCAGCGGCCAGTGCTGCACAGGCCGCCACGGCGACGCTACGCCCATCGGGCAGGGTTGCGAGTAACTTACCCCCACCAAATCGTCGGCCCGCACCTGCGGCCAGCAACAGACCAACGATCAAGCCATCAGGGTCGGGCATACGGCGCTAGACGACGTTGCGTGTGCAGTACGCGCCACCAGTTCCACCCCATTGCGGCGCGCCGCAATGTCGGCCATCACCGACAGCGCAATCTCCGGCGGGGTGCGGCTGCCCATGGCCAGCCCCACCGGGCCGTGCAGGCGGTCCAGTTCGGCGTCGGTCAGGTCAAAGAGTTTGAGCCGTTCACGGCGTCGAACGCTGTTGGCGCGGGACCCTATGGCCCCCACGTAGAACGCCTCGGTCTTAAGTGCATCGATCAGGGCCAGGTCGTCCAGCTTGGGATCGTGCGCGGCAGCAATCACGATGGTGCGCCGATCCGGCCGGAGGGCTTGCACCGCATCGTCGGGCATGTCGCGGCGTACGGTCACCTGCGGCAAGGTCCAGCTGGCCCGGTATTCCTCGCGGGGCTCGCTCAGGATGACCTGGTAGTCCAGCGCCAGGGCGAACTGCGCCAGGTAATGTGCCAGCTGCCCACCACCGATGATGAGCATGCGCCAACGCGGCCCGAAAGCCGACACCAGGGTCTGGCCGTCAAAAACAATGGCGGTGTCGGGTACTGCCGTCGCCAACCGTGTGCTGCCATCGCGCAAATCCAGCTGGCGTGCGACCAAGGAGCCCGCCTGCACCGCATCCAGCACCGGGCGCAGCCCGCTGTCAGCTGTCAACGGCTCCAGCACCAGTTGCAAGGTGCCACCACAGGGCAAGCCAAAACGGCGGGTCTGCTCTGCTGTCACCCCGTACACCACCAGTTCGGGGCGCGCGGGCTGGGCGGCGCGCAGGCGCAACAACAGATCGTCTTCGATGCAGCCGCCCGAGACAGACCCCACCAACTGCCCGTCGGCGTTGATGGCCAACAGCGCACCATCGGCCCGTGGCGCACTTCCCCAGGTCTTGACCACCGTGGCCAGGGTCGCCGGGATACCGGCTTCCACCCAGGCCACCGCGCGGCGCAGGACCTCGAGGTTGACGCTGTCCATGGCTACTAGGCAGCCTGATTCCAAAGCTGGCGCGCCAACCGCGTGGCCAGCACCGAGGCCGCACCGCGCCGGTACAGCGGGTCAGCCACCGTGGTGCGCATGGTGGACGCAGCCATGTCAGCGATTTGCCCCAGGCGCGTCAGTGCCGCATCGTCCA
>JAYRUL010000058.1:0-16053 GCA_041919095.1 Rhodoferax sp.
CCTCGCACCCGCTGCGCCAGCCTGCCGGAGCGCAACGGTGGAACTAACTGGCCGCTGGTCGGCTCCCACATCGCCATGAACCTGTCTTTCATTTTGCGCGCCAGGCCCGGCCAGCGCTCCCTTTTTGTTCGATTTGCTACTGTTTTCATAGCTGCTTACGCTTTATCCACCGGGGCTGCAGCCCAAATTCTTGTAAATTCCGGCAATACCGGCGCAAGCGCGCTGGTCCAGACCGGCCAGGTGCGTGCCGAGCTGATCGCCCATGCCCCGGATGGCGTGGCACCGGGGCAGACGATTTGGGCCGGCCTGCAGATCCAGCACCAGCCACACTGGCACACCTACTGGCAGAACCCGGGCGACTCCGGTCTGCCGACCACGCTGCAATGGACCTTGCCCGCCGGGGTCAGCGCCGGCCCCATTGCCTGGCCCGTGCCACGGCGCATGACGGTGGGCAACCTGGTGAATTACGGTTTTGAAGACACCGTGCTGCTGCCCGTGCCGCTCACCATCGGCAAGGAGTTTGTGCCCAACTCGCAAGGTGCGCTGGAATTGCGCCTTGGCGCCTCGTGGTTGGTCTGCCGCCAGGAGTGCATCCCCCAGGAAGGCCAATTCGTGCTGCAGGTGCCGGCCCAAGGTTCTACGGCGGCGCATGGCAGCGCGTTTGCCAACGCCCAGACCCAGACGCCCCAGGCCTTGAACGGCCAGGCCCAAGCCCGCCTGGAGGGCACCGACCTGGTCCTGAGCGTGCAGGGCTTGCCCGCCGCCTGGACGGGCAAGCCCTTGCTGGTGTTGCCCGAGGGGACCAACCTGGTGGAGCCCGCCCGCACGCCCCATCCGGGCCTGGCGGCACAAACCGGTGCCACCCCGGCGACCGGCCAGCAAAGCTGGGCGCACGACCAGTGGCATGCACGCCTGCCGCTGTCGGCACTGCGCGAAACTGCGCCCACCCAACTCGGCTTGGTGCTGGCGCTCCAAGGCCAGGGCCTGCGTGCGCAGATGCCGGTGCAAGGCACCTGGCCCGCGCTGGTCAACCCGGCCGCTGGCCCCCTGCCGGCGGTGGGCACGGGCCCGGCGCAGGAGCCGCTCGCAGCGCCGCCTGGCGCCGCCTCCAGCAGCGGCCTGGGCAGCCTGGCCTTGGCCCTGCTGGCGGCGCTGCTGGGCGGTTTGATCCTGAACCTGATGCCTTGCGTGTTGCCGGTTTTGGCCATCAAGGTGCTGGGCTTTACCACGCACAACCACCATGGCCACACGTCGCACCGGGCACAGGGGCTGGCCTATACCGCGGGCGTGGTGCTTTCTTTCCTGGCGCTCGGTGGCCTGATGCTGGCGCTGCGGGCCACGGGCGAACAATTGGGCTGGGGTTTCCAACTGCAATCGCCCTGGGTGGTGGCCGTCCTGGCGACCCTGTTTACCCTGATCGGCCTGAACCTGGCCGGGCTGTTCGAAGTAGGCAACCTGCTACCGCACCAGCTGGCCTCGCTGCAGGCGCGCCATCCGGTGGTGGATGCCTTCTTGTCCGGGGTGCTGGCGGTGGCCATTGCCTCGCCATGCACGGCACCGTTCATGGGCGCGTCGCTGGGCTACGCCATCACCTTGCCGGCCGCTCAGGCCCTGGCCATCTTTGCCGCGCTGGGAATGGGGTTGGCCCTGCCCTTTCTGGCGGCCAGCTGGGTACCGGCGGTCGGTCACTGGTTGCCACGCCCCGGTGCCTGGATGGACACGCTGCGCCGCTTCATGGCCTTTCCCATGTTTGCGACCGTGGTCTGGCTGGTGTGGGTGCTGGGGCACTTGAGCGGCATCAACGGGGCCGGTGCGTTGCTGGCCTTGCTGGTAGCTTTGGGATGGGTCATCTGGTCGCTCGGTCTGGAGGGGCGCAGCCGCCTGGTATTTGCTACGCTTTCGATAGCTGCTTACGCAATACTGGCGGGCTCTATCGGCTCATTTGTCATAAAAATGGAGGAACCGGCCGAAACCGCTTCCAGCACCCCCGGCGCACCCACGCGCTGGCAGGCCTGGGCTCCCGGCGCAGTGCAAGCCGAACTGGCCGCCGGTCGTGCGGTGTTTGTCGACTTTACGGCCGCCTGGTGCATCACCTGCCAATACAACAAGAAAACCACCCTGTCCAACGCCGACGTACTGGCCACCTTTGCAGCCAAGAATGTCACGCTGCTGCGTGCCGACTGGACCCGGCGCGACCCCGCCATCACCCAGGAGCTGGAGAAACTGGGCCGCAGCGGCGTACCGGTCTATGTGCTGCACCGCACGGGCCAGGCCCCGGTGGTGTTCTCTGAAATCCTGGACGCCGCCGAACTACGCGAGGCGGTCAACCGTTTGTAGAAAGCCCTGCCATGCACGCCGCGACCGCAGCCGACATCGCCCACATCCTGCAGCACAGCCGCACCGTGGCCGTGGTGGGGCTCTCACCCAAGCCCCACCGCGACAGCTACGAGGTGGCCGAGTACCTGCAGCGTCAGGGCTGGCGCATCGTACCGGTGAACCCCGTGGCCGCAGCCAGCGGCCAGCCCATCCTGGGCGAGCGGGTGTACGCCACGCTCACTGAAGCGGCTGCAGCGGAGAAGATTGACCTGGTGAACGTGTTTCGCAACAGCAACGACGTGCCGCCCATCGTCGACGAAGCCATTGCCATCGACGCTCCCGCCGTCTGGCTGCAGCTGGGCGTTTTGAACGACGCTGCCGTGGCCAAAGCCCGCGCGGCCGGTTTGCGCGCCGTGCAGAACCGCTGCCTGCTGGTGGAACATCGCAAGCACACCTGAGCCCACACACTGCGACAATGGAGGGATGAATGCCTCCACCCCCACAACCCCGAGCCTGAGCGCCGACGAGCGGGCCTTTGCTGCCCTGCACAACCCCACCTTCCTGCAGGCCTGCCTGCGCCGCGCCACGCCCTATACGCCGCTGTGGTTGATGCGCCAGGCCGGGCGCTACCTGCCCGAGTACTGCGCTACCCGGGCCAAGGCCGGCAGCTTCATGGGCCTGGCCACCAACCGCGACTACGCCACTGAAGTCACGCTGCAGCCCCTGGAGCGCTACCCGCTGGACGCGGCCATTCTCTTTAGCGACATCCTGACCGTGCCTGACGCCATGGGCTTAGGCCTGTCCTTTGCCCCGGGCGAGGGTCCGCGCTTTGCCAAGTACGTGCGCGACGAAGCCGCCGTGGCCTCCCTGGAAGTGCCGGACATGGCCAAGCTGCAGTACGTGTTCGATGCGGTCAGCAGCATCCGCAAGGCCCTGACCCAGGACGGCAAGGGCCGTGTGCCCCTGATCGGCTTTAGCGGCAGCCCCTGGACGCTGGCGTGCTACATGGTCGAAGGCGCTGGTTCCGACGACTACCGCCACGTCAAGACCCTGATGTACAGCCGACCCGACCTGATGCACCGCATCCTGGCGGTCAATGCCGACGCGGTGGCCGCCTACCTGAATGCCCAGATCGACGCCGGAGCCCAGGCGGTGATGGTGTTTGACAGCTGGGGCGGGGTGCTGGCGGACGGTGCCTTCCAGACGTTCAGCCTGGCGTACACCGCACGCGTGCTGGCCCAGCTCAAACGCCAAGGCGCCAACGGCGAGACCATTCCCCGCATTGTCTTCACCAAGGGCGGGGGCCTGTGGCTGAACGACATGGCCGCCTTGGACTGCGAGGTGCTCGGCCTGGACTGGACCGTGAACTTGGGGACCGCCCGTGCCTTGGTGGGGGGTACCGAGAACGGCCCCGGAAAGGCCCTGCAAGGCAATATCGACCCCAATGTGCTGTTTGCACCCCCTACGCAAATCGGCATCGAGGTGCGCCGCGTGCTGGACAGCTTTGGCACGCCTTACCAAGGCAGCGGCACCGGTCCCACGCACATCTTCAACCTGGGGCACGGCATCAGCCAGTACACCCCCCCCGACCATGTGGCGGCGCTGGTGGAGACGGTGCATGCCTATTCGCGTGCGCAGCGCGCCTGAATGGCAGCAAGGGTTTCCCCTCTAGCATGAAATCCAGCCAAAAGTGGTGCCGGGAGTTGTACTTATGCACAAAATGGTGCCGACGGCACGATCCCGCCGCACCAACCGGAGATGTACCGCTACCAATCCGATAGCGCTCGTAAGTTGTTGATTTGTAAGGATTTGTGGTTTTGCCTTTTTTGAGGGCAATTTGTAAAAACCCTTGATTGGCAAGGCTTTGACGGCGGTTGCGACAAGATATGAACAAAGTTATCCACAAAAATCCTGGGTAGACCGTAATTTCCTTGTAAATCATGAACTTAGGCGCGTTATCGCAAGTTCACCTCAACTTTTGCCTGTAACTGGTGTCCGTACACCCCGCCCCACTTCCTTTTGTATGCCGCACCGTCTGAGCGTTCTGGTTGCCACCCCGGCCCACGCCGCGCTGGGGTCGGTCCTGACCTATCGGTGTGAGTCCCTACTCGCGCCGGGAACGCTGGTGCGGGTTCCCCTGGGCTCGCGCGAGACCTTGGGTGTGGTGTGGAAGGCAGGCGAGCAATCCGGGAACACGGCGCTTGAAGCCGAGAAAATACGCCCCGTTGCGGCGGTATTGGAAGGCGTGGCCCCCCTGCCCGCGTCCTGGCTACAACTGGTTACCTTCACCGCCCAGTATTACCAACGCGCACTGGGCGAAGTGGCGCTGGCGGCATTGCCACCCCAGTTGCGCGAGTTGTCCCCCCTGCAATGGGCGCGGCGCATCAAACGCATGGGCGCAGGCTGGGTGGGCAAGCGTTCTGCTCCGTGTCCCCCGCCCGCTACGCGGGCTCCTCCTTTACCTGCGCAGAACGCTTGCCCACCCAGCCTCCCTAGTTCCAGCGCCGCGAAACCAGCACAAGCCCCAGTGGCAGTTCAACCTTTGGTGTTGTCCCACGAGCAGGCCCTTGCCCTGGACGCCATCACCACCGAGCCCGGCCCCTTCTTATTGTTTGGCGCCACCGGCAGCGGCAAGACCGAGGTGTACCTCCAGGCGGTGGAACATGCGCTGGACTCCAACCCTGCGGCCCAGGCGTTGGTGATGGTGCCCGAAATCAACCTCACGCCCCAGCTGGAGGCCCGCTTCATCGCGCGTTTTGCACCGCGGTTTGGCGCGCAGGCCGTGGTGTCCCTGCACAGCGCCATGACACCCGCCCAGCGCCTGAACGCCTGGCTGGCCGCACACCAGGGCACCGCCCGCATCGTGCTGGGCACACGCATGGCAGTCTTTGCATCCATGCCAGGGCTGCAACTGATCGTCGTCGATGAAGAACACGACCCCAGTTACAAAAGTGGCGAAGGCGCGCGCTACTCCGCACGCGACCTGGCCGTGTACCGCGCCCGGCTAGACGGCGCCAAGGTCATCCTGGGGTCCGCCACACCGTCCCTGGAAAGCTGGCACCACGCCCGCCCCGTTGCCGAGGGCGGACGCTACCGCCGCCTGGACATGGGGCAACGCAGTACAGCCCAGGCCACGTCCAGCGGCACGGCCGACGGGCCCACGGTGCGCCGCATCGACATGCAGCACCAGCCGCGCGGCTGCGTGATTGCGCCACCGTTGCTGCAAGCCATCCAAGCGCGCGTCGAGCGCGGTGAGCAAAGCCTGCTGCTGCTGAACCGGCGCGGCTACGCTCCGGTGCTGCACTGCGCCGATTGCGGCTGGAAAAGCCAATGCCCGCACTGCAGTGCGTTTCGGGTCTTCCACAAGATCGACCGCAGCCTGCGCTGCCACCACTGCGGCCTGGCCGAGCGGGTGCCGCGCGGCTGCCCCGAATGCGGCAATGTCGA
This sequence comes from Rhodoferax sp., assembly GCA_041919095.1. Classification (GTDB taxonomy): domain Bacteria; phylum Pseudomonadota; class Gammaproteobacteria; order Burkholderiales; family Burkholderiaceae_C; genus Allorhodoferax. The sequence continues at coordinate 5,764 of JAYRUL010000058.1, forward strand.
CATCGGCACCATCGGCCGTGGCACCGAACGCCTGGAAGAACACCTGGCCGAACTGCTGGTGGACGTACGCCGCCCTGGCGGCGCCGAGTGCCCCGACGGCGCCCCCGCGCGCATTGCCCGCATCGACGCCGACACCACCCGTGCCCAGGGCGCCTTGCAAAGCCAGCTGGCCGCCGTGCACGCTGGCGACGTGGACGTGCTGGTGGGCACGCAGATGGTGGCCAAGGGCCACGACTTTCGCCGCGTCACCCTGGTGGCGGCCATCAACCCCGATGGCGCGCTGTTCTCCAGCGACTACCGGGCCCCCGAGCGGCTGTTTGCCCTGCTCATGCAAGCGGGCGGACGTGCCGGGCGCGATCCCGCCTTGCGCGCGCACAGCGAAGTCTGGATCCAGACCTTCCAGGTGGACCACCCTCTGTTTGCCACCCTCAAGGCGCACGACTACCCAGCCTTTGCCCAGACCCAGTTGCGCGAGCGCGAACAAGCCGGCCTGCCCCCCTTCACGGCGCAGGCCCTGGTGCGCGCCGAGGCCCGCACCCAAGCCGTAGCACAGGCCTTCTTGAACGCGGCACGCGATTGCGCCCTGCGCGACATGGCGGCCTGGGACGGCTGGGACACCGTGCTGGCCCAGATCACGCTCTACGGCGCCGTGCCCATGGCCTTGCAGCGCGTGGCCAATGTGGAGCGCGCCCAGATGCTGGTGGAAAGCCCCTCACGCACCGCACTGCAGCAATTCCTGGCCGCCTGGCAGCCCTTGCTGCACGGCGCACGCAGCCAGCCCGAGGCGCGCGGCCTGATCCGCTGGGCAATCGACGTGGACCCACTGTCGATTTAATGGGGGTCAGATTCCAAAGAACCTCGCTTGCACACCACCAATCGCAGTACGATGCGCCATTCCCCACCCGAGCTCCAGACTCCCGGCATCCCATGAAAGCGAACCGCTTCCTGGGCGACGATTCCAGCAAAAATAGCTGTTAGCCCCCGTAAAAATTGCCTAAATAGCTACTTTTTTTATAGCATGACAACTTCCCCTCCCCCAGCCGGCTTTCGCCGTGCACCCCGTCCCGCCAACCCCTCGGGGGCCCCCATTCCGGCCGGGCAGACCAACACCGCTGCCCATGGCCCTGGCGGCACCATCCGCTTGAACAAGCGCATGGCCGAGCTGGGCCTGGCCTCGCGGCGCGAGGCCGACGACTGGATCGCCAAGGGTTGGGTCACCGTGGAGGGCAAGGTGGCCGAGATGGGCATGCAGGTGCTGCCTAACGCGCGCATCGAAGTCACCCAGCAGGCCCAGGGCCAGCAGGCCAGCCAGGTCACCATCTTGCTGCACAAGCCCATGGGCGTGGTCAGCGGCCAGGCCGAAGACGGCCACCAGCCCGCCATCAAGCTGATCCAGGCCGCCACGCACTGGAAGGACGACCGCAGCCGCACCCGCTTTCACGGCGGCCAGCTCAAGAGCCTGGTCCCAGCCGGGCGGCTGGACATCGACTCCACCGGTCTGTTGGTGCTGACGCAGGACGGCCGCGTGGCCCGCCAGCTCATCGGCGAAGACTCCCAGATGGAAAAGGAATACCTGGTGCGCGTGGCCTACACCGGTGTCGCCAACCCGGCGGCGGCCACGTCGGCGGCAGCCACCTACCCTGGCGTTTCAGGTGGAGTCAAGGCCAGCCCGCTGCAAGCCATTGACGCGAACGACCCGGTGCAAAGCGATGTGCGCTCCGTCTTCCCGGCCGACAAGCTGGCCCTGCTGCGCCACGGTCTGGCGCTGGACGGCCAGCCACTCAAGCCCGCCCAGGTGGACTGGCAAAACCCCGAGCAGTTGCGCTTTGTGCTGACCGAGGGCAAGAAGCGCCAGATCCGGCGCATGTGCGAATTGGTGGGTCTGAAGGTGGTGGGCTTGAAGCGCGTGCGCGTGGGTCGCGTGCTGCTGGGCAAGCTGCCCGTGGGCCAGTGGCGCTACCTGGCGCCGGGCGAGGTCTTTTGAAGCCCGCTCCCTTGCGCCACGTGCGCGCGTCGGACCTGCGCGGCGTTGCGCAGCTGGCCACGGCAGCCACCCGGGGCGTGGCAACCCTGGCCGAAGGCGTGCACCAGGCGGTCTGGTCCACCCTGGGTGCACCGAATCACCCGGCATCCAAGGCGCGCACGCGCGGCCTGACCGGCTTTGTCTACCGCACCGTGCACGGCGTAACCGAACTGGTGGGCCAAGGCCTGCAAGCCACCTTCACCCGCCTCGAACCGCTGCTCGAATCCCTGGTGGATGCCCCCGAAGAGACGCCCGAGCGCGAAGCCGTGCTGGCTGCACTCAACGGCGTACTGGGCGACCGCCTGGCACAAACCCACAACCCCTTGGCCACGCCCATGACGTTGCGCTGGCAAGGCCAGAGCCTGAACCCCCAGGCCATGCCACCCCTGCCGGGTGCCACGGGCAAGGTCTTGCTGATGCTCCATGGCCTGTGCATGAACGACCTGCAGTGGCGCGCTGCATCCCAGGGCGATGACACGCCCTTCTCCGACCATGCTGGCGCATTGGCCGCGCACGGCTACACCCCGGTTTTCCTGCGCTACAACACCGGACGGCATATCTCGGACAACGGCCACGATCTGGCCGCCCTGCTGGAGCAAGTGCTGGCGCGCTGGCCCGTGCCGGTGCAAGAGCTGGCGGTGGTCGCCCACAGCATGGGCGGCCTGGTCATGCGTAGTGCCGTGCATACCGCCGGGCAACAGGGGCTGCACTGGCCGGGCCTGTTGAAAAACCTGGTCTTCCTGGGCACGCCCCACCACGGTGCCCCACTGGAGCGGGCGGGCAATTGGGTCGACACGGTGCTGGGCGTCACACCGTTCAGCCGCCCCTTCGCCAAGCTGGGCCAATTGCGCAGCGCAGGCATCACCGACCTGCGCCACGGTTGTGTACAAGAGGCCGACTGGCAAGGCCGCGACCGCTTCCGGCGCGGGCCCGATAGGCGCCAACCCCTGCCACTACCCGCCGGCGTGGCCTGCTACACCGTAGCCGCCACCACGGCATCCCAACGCAGTTTGGTGGCAGACCGTCTGCTGGGCGACGGCCTGGTGCCCCTGCCCAGCGCCCTGGGCCAGCACCCCGAGGCGCGTCACCAACTGGTTTTCGACAAGTCGCACCAGGCCATCCTGTACCGCACCCACCACATGGCGCTGCTGCACAGCCCGGCCGTTACCCAGAAGCTGCTGGGCTGGTTGACGGTCCCTTGAAACTCCGACCGTCGCCCATAATTGTGGGTTTTGTCGCGCACGCCAGCCCTGGCGTGTCTTGTTTTTCCGAGACTAGATAACTATGAGCAAGAAAACCCTCGCATTCCAGGCCGAAGTGGCCCAACTCCTGCACCTGGTCACCCACTCGCTGTATTCCAACAAGGAAATCTTCCTGCGCGAGCTGATCTCCAACGCGTCCGACGCCTGCGACAAGCTGCGCTTTGAGGCCATCAACGATGCCAGCCTGTACGGCAGCGACTCCGAACTCAAGCTGCGCCTCACCTTGGACCAGGACGCCAAGACGCTGACCATCACCGACAACGGCATCGGCATGTCCATGCAGGAAGCCATTGACAACCTGGGCACCATCGCCAAGAGCGGCACCAAGGATTTCGTCTCCAAACTCACGGGCGACCAAAAGGCCGACTCCAACCTGATCGGCCAGTTCGGCGTGGGCTTTTACTCGGGCTTTATCGTGGCCGACAAGATCACCGTGGAATCGCGCCGCGCCGGTCTGCCCGCCAATGAAGCCGTGCGCTGGGTGAGCGACGGCGGGGCCAGCGGTGGTGACGCCTTCGAGGTGGAACCCATCACCCGCGAGGCGCGCGGCACCAGCGTGATCCTGCACCTGCGCGACGACGCGCAGGACTACACCCAGACCTGGAAGATCAAGAACATCGTCAACAAGTATTCCGACCACATCAGCCTGCCTATCCAGATGGAAAAGGAAGAGTGGAAGGACGGCGAACTGATCAACCCCAACGACGAAAACGGCGGCCGCCAGCCCGGCGCCATGGTCAAGACCGGCGAATGGGAAACCGTGAACAAGGCCAGCGCCCTGTGGACCCGCCCCAAGAAGGACGTCACCCAGGAGCAGTACGACGAGTTCTACAAGGCCATCAGCCACGACTTCGAAGCGCCCCTGGCCCACACCCACAACCGCGTGGAAGGCAGCACCGAGTACACCCAGCTGCTGTACCTGCCCGCCAAGGCCCCGTTTGATCTGTGGAACCGCGAGAAGAAGGGGGGCCTCAAGCTGTACGTGAAGCGCGTCTTCATCATGGACGATGCCGAGAGCCTGCTGCCGGTGTACCTGCGCTTTGTGAAAGGCGTGGTCGACAGCGCCGACCTGCCCCTGAACGTGAGCCGCGAACTGCTGCAGGAAAGCCGCGACGTGAAGGCCATCCGCGAAGGCAACACCAAGCGGGTGCTGTCCATGCTGGAAAACCTGGCCGCGCATGACCAGCTGCCCGAAGCCCGGTCAGGCGATGCCGTCACCGACGTGGTCAGTGAAGAAGACAAGGCCCTGGTCGGCAAATACAGCAAGTTCTACGGTGAGTTTGGTGCTGTGCTCAAGGAGGGCCTGGGCGAAGACTTCACCAACAAGGAGCGCCTGCTGGGCCTGCTGCGCTTTGCCTCCACCACCAGCGACAGCGCCACCGTGTCCCTGGCCGACTACAAGGCCCGCATGAAGGAAGGCCAGGAAGCCATCTACTACATCACGGCCGACACCCTGGCGGCCGCCAAGAACAGCCCGCAACTGGAAGTGTTCAAGAAGAAGGGCATCGAAGTGCTGCTCATGACCGACCGCGTGGACGAGTGGGCGCTGAACTTCGTGCACGAGTTCGACGGTACCCCCATGCAAAGTGTGGCCAAGGGCGCCGCCGATCTGGGCAAACTGCAAGACGAGGCCGAGAAGAAGGCCGCCGAGGAAGCCGCCGAAACCCTCAAGCCCCTGTTGGCCAAGCTGAAGGAGGCCCTGAAAGACAAGGCCGACGACGTGCGCGTGACCACCCGTCTGGTGGACAGCCCGGCTTGCCTGGTGGTCAAGGACGACGGCATGAGCACCCAGCTGGCGCGCATGCTCAAGCAAGCCGGTCAGGCTGCCCCCGACGTCAAACCGGTGCTGGAGATCAACCCCGAGCATGCCCTGGTGAAAAAGCTCGACGCCAACGTCCACTTCAATGACCTGGCCCACATCCTGTTCGACCAGGCGCTGCTGGCCGAAGGCGGCATGCCCACCGACCCAGCGGCGTATGTGAAACGGGTGAATGCGCTGTTGGTGTAATTTTTAGCAAAAACGGGGCTCAGACCCCGTGGAATATGCGTAAGCCGCTACCAAATTGGTAGCGGCTTTTTTTACATACGGTACAGGCAGTCGTAGAAAAAGGCTTCTTCTTCGATGCGCATCGGCATGGGCTGGGCCAGGGCTTGCAGCGCTGGGGACTCGCCTTCCGATGGCCACCGGGCCAGCCACGCCGACAGCTGCGATGGCTCCAGACAGGGCAGCCCCAGGGCCGCGCACTCGTTGACGACCAGGGAAAACGCTTCAGCGGCCGGTGGCGGCATCACCACCGCATCCACCGCGCCATCGAGCCCCAGCAGGCTGACCGGGTGAAGCGGGACCCAACGCACCGAGGGCGGCACATCCGAGGGGCTCGCGCTGGCCAGCAGGGGTTGTTCCGGTGCCGCCGACAAGCGGGCAGCCGGTTGGGGAAATTGGCGCAGCAACGCCAGCAGGTCGACGCCATGCGGCAGCACCCGCCACGCCAAGGCGGGCCCGCAGGTTTGCCAACCGTCCCGGGCCGGTGCCGATGCACACACCCGGTGGCGCGCCTGGTGCAACCACCCGGGCAGGACACCCTGCGCTTTGCCGGGCAGCCCCGTTAGCGTCACGACCGTGGGGGCCAAACCCTGCGGCCAAGGCAGGTCCACCGCCTGCGGCGTAGGGGCGATGCAATGGATGGCGTCGGCTGGCAGGGCCTGCACCCATTGCGCGAATTCGGCGGGCTGGCCACACGCGGCACCGGTGTGCAGTGCCGTGACAGCCGCCCCACCCACCCAGGTGGTGCTGCCATGCGCATCGGTGTGGTCCACCACGCTGCCCACGCGTACTTGGTGGCCCTCGCGCTGGGCCAGGCGCACTAGGGCATGCGCCACATGGTGGGTGAGCGACGCCAGGGGGCCTGCTGCGTAGTCCGGGGTGATGAGGAGTATGCGCATCAGACCCCCGCCATCAGCTGTCGGGCCACGCCGTGCAGCCAGGTGCGCTCGGCGTCGGTCTCTGGGCGCTCGCAGCGGTCCAGGTACAGGTCGGCCAGGTTGGCACCCAGCCCGGCGGCAAAGACCTTGCACGCAGCCTCCCACCAGGCGTACCCGACTGCGGCTTCGCTGCCGCCATAGACCGAGCAGGCATATTGGTTGAAGAACGCCATACGGGCCATGAAGTCGTCCACAAAGGCGCGTGCTCCGGCCGCGACGTCCTTGGGCAGTGCTGCGGGCAGGGCGGCAGCCTCCTGCAACAACTGGCGCAGCACCGTCTCCAGGCGGGTATCCCCGAGCCCGATGTCCTGGTGGACGGCCAGCGCGGGAGGAATGTCGGCACGCAGCGTGCCCAACCAACGGTCAAAGCCTGCCTCCAGCGGCTGCTGGGCCTGCGCCGAATGCGCGCCAGGCCGCTCCCGGCTCAGCAAGTGCGCCACGTACAAGGCCCCTGCCAGCAGGCCCAGGGCACTGACCGGCCGGGGGCGTTCAAAGTCGGTGAAACGGCGCTTCAGAAATTCGATATCCACGAACGAACGCTTGAGGTAATAGAGCGCCGGGCGGTTGTGGGAATGGATCACCTTGACCGAGGCCAGCATGGCGATGCGGTAGCCGTCCTGGATCAGGCGCACCCCCAGGTCCAGGTCTTCGGCAAACTCGCCCCGGTAGCGGTACTGCAGAAAGCGATCCCGCGCGATCAGGCAGGCAATGTCGCTGAGCTGGCCCATGGTGCGCAGGCTTTCATGCCCTTGGCCCGCCAGTTGCGCCATGCGGTCGCTTTCCTTGCACCCCAGGAAGCGGTAGTAGGTGGCGATGTTGCATTCGTACATCATGTCGCTGTCATCGCGGCAATACTCGGTGCAGGACAACGCGACCAGTCCCTGGTCCTGGTGGTCAAGCAGATAGCGCAGCAGGCCGTGCAGCCACCAGTCGCCAATCGGGTAGGCGTCTTGCACCATGAAGAGCACATGCGTGCCGGTGGCCAGCTCGGCCCCCCGGTTGCGCGTGCCGCTGTGGCTGAAATCGCCTTGGGCCACGGCCTGCACGCGCGCACCGGCGGCCTGGGCGGCGGCGACCGTACCGTCTTTGGAGCCGGAGTCCAATACCAGCAGCTCGATCTGCCGCACGCCGCGCTGGGTCTGGAGTTTGCGCAGCAGCGCCAGGAACTCGGCACCGGCATTGAGCGTGGGGATGACGATGGACACGCTGGCGTCAATGGTGGGTGGCGCACCCGCATCCATCACCAGCTCCGGATGCAGGCGTGCAGGCGCGGGCGGCGCGCCGCCCTCCTTCGGGTTGGATGCACCCGGCAAAGTCGTGGGGCGCACCTCCTGCGCGAACAACCGCAGGTACTGCGGCAGGCGCACCAGCAGCCCACGCCAGCCATACAGGCGAATAGCCTTGCGCACGCCGTCCAGCGCGCGGCGCAGCAAACGACTCACCGCAAGAGCCCCGCGACCGACGCGGCAAAGACCGGGGCGCTGCAGTCCCGCTCGATCGCGGTCAGGGCGGCCTGGCGGATGCGGGTCCAGTCAGTCTGCGACTGGTGCAGGCGCACGCAGGCCTGGGCAAAGGCCGCAGCATCGGTTCCCACCAGCAACTCGTCCGTCCAGTTCAATTGGCTGGCAATCAAGGGCGTGGTCACCATGGGCAGGCCGCGCGAAGCTGCCTCGTGCGCCTTGTGCGGAACGCCCGCCGCAAAGCGGGTCGGCACAATGAAGACGCGACGCCGCTCAAAATAGGGCGCCAGGTCGTCCACGCGACCGCACAGGCGCACCGAAGCCGAACGCCGCGCCTGCACCAAGGGCGACTCGCACACCCCCACAATGTCCAATACCGCCGCTTCGCCCAGCTGGGCCTGAACCGTGGGCCAGACCTGGTCCAGGAACCACAGGATGCTGTCGCCGTTGGGGCAGTCGTCTTGGGTGATGGCCCCCACGAACAGGAAGCCACTGCGCGGACCAAAGTCTGCTGCGGTGGGCTGCACTTGCAGCGCATGCCCCAGCACGATGACATCACGGCAGCCCGCTGCGCGGTATTGCTGGGCTTCGACTTCGGATACGGCCACGATGCGATCCGCCGTGGTGGCCAGTTCCAGCTCTTGGGCGATGAGGGCCTTGCCCTGGGCCTCGGTCAGCGGCTTGCCCATGACCCTGGCACGCTCGATTTCGCGCAGGCTAAAGAGGGCTTCGGCATCGTACGCAACCGTCACGCCCGCAAACCAATGCGGGTGCTTGCGCCGGATGGCGGCAAAGGGTTCCATGTTGTGCGGGCGGCTGACGATGATGGTGTCGAACGTGCCCGCGCGTTGCTCCAGAAAGGCAGACAAGCCCGGCAACCCGTGGTTGAGCATGATCTCGGTCTGCTCGGGCAATGCGGTGTAGACCTTGGACCAGTCGTCTTCCGGGGTTTGCAGGGGGTAGTAGGTGAGCGCACCCGCGTGTTCAGCCACCAGATGGGCGATCATGCAGGCGCGTGGATAGCCCCGCCCCAGCGACGGGTAGGGCACGCGGTCGTCGATGATGAGCACCCGCTTGCGCCCCGGGGGAACCACCTGCCGGGCGAGCAGCACGTTGCGCGGCGTGGGCGCCAGGCGGGAGGCCAGAAACTCGGTATGGCGTTCGACGAAGATGGCCCGGTTGCGCGCCTGCAAGGCCATGGCCTGGCCGCTGTTGACGTCGCTGGCAAATTCAAAGTGCCGGATGCGCACAGCCGGGTCGTACACCACGCGGTGGCCGTGTTCCCATAGACGCACGCAGAAGTCGCTTTCCTCATAGTAGGCCGGGGCAAACACCGTATCAAACCGGCCCAGTTGCTCGAACAGGGCGCGGCGGATCAACAGAAAAGCACCCGAGCAGTAATCCACATCCCGCACGAACTGGTACTGGGGCAGCGCGGGCGAGTCGCCGCGCCCATAGCCCAGGCAACTGCCGTCATTCCAGACGATGCTGCCGGCTTCTTGCAAGCGGTCATCCCACAAGTGGATGGGGCCGCCTACGGCCCCGGCATCGGGCTCTGCCGCCAGGCGCGCGCAGGCGTTGGCCAGGGTGGTGGGCTCGACCATGGCGTCGTTGTTGAGGAGCAAGATGTGTTCCCCGGTCGCGTAATCCGCGGCCAGGTTCACTGCCCGCAGAAACCCCAGGTTTTCCGTCTGCACCAGCAGCCGTGCCCCGTCCACGCGCTGCAGCAAGCGGGGCATGGCATCGAAGGATGCGTTGTCCACGATGATGGTTTCAAAAGCCACGCCGCTACTGCGGCTGAGCGATTGCAGGCACTGCAGCGTCAAACCGGCCTGGTTGTACAGCACCACGATGACGCTGACGGCAGGCTGTGCTGCGGTGCAGGCCAGGTCGATGCGGCCGTCGCCCTGCAAGAACCCATCCAGATCAGCCTGGGCCTGGGCCCGCACCTGCTCCTTGTCCACGACGGGCTGCGCAGGCGCCACGGCGACCGGGCCTTCGCCGGTCAGCCAACCCAGCGCGCGTGCGCCGGTGCCATGTGTCGCCAGGCGGTTCTTGATGCGCTGCTTGAAGGACACCGGCACGGGTAGGCACCGCAACACCTGGCGCGCCAGGTAGCCGACACTAACCTTGCGCATGACCGCCTGCGCCACGCGCAAAGGATGGGTGATGCGCCAGGAACGCGACCCCACCAACTGGGCATGCAACTGGTTGAGGGCCGCAAAGTGCACACCCAAGTCCTGGAGCTGCGCTTGCAGCGCCTGCCCATGGGCCTGCGCACCGCGCAAGGTTTCCTCCAGGTCGTAGGCGGCCTGGGTTTGCAGGGCCAGGGCTTGCGCCAGGCGCTCGCCGTAAGCCACCTGGTCGGCCAGCGCGAGGCGCTGCTGCGCCAGGTCTTGCTCCAGCACGCTCTGGTGGTGGGTTTGTCCGGCGGTGTGCTCGATCAGGTCGGCAATGTCACCGGCGCTCCAGCGCGCCAGGCGTGCTTGCCCGAAGACTTCCAGCATTTCCCGGCGCCGCGCACTGCTGACCTCATGGCCCGATCCCTCGCTGTCGCTGAGCA
>JAYRUL010000059.1:0-15898 GCA_041919095.1 Rhodoferax sp.
GCAGCGGTGCGGATTGGCCGGTGCCGCGCTGGTCGATGAACACCAGGTCGCGCTGGTTGTTCAGCCGGGCCAGTCCGGGCAGCATCAGCGGTGCGAGGTTGATGGCGCTTTGGCCAGGGCCACCGGCGAGTACCAGCACCGCATCGGGGCGCTTGTTGCGTGCCATGGCGGGCACCACCAGGTAGTGCACGTCAATCTGGGGCCCATCGGCGCGGGCAGGATCCAGGGCGCGACGCACCGAACCGCACTGCACTTCGTTGGGAATGCCGTCCACGCGGCAGGGCTGGCTGACGCCCGCGCTAGCCTCCAGTGGCAGGCACAGCAAGCCCGCTATCCAAGCAGCGCCAGCGCTGCGCATTGCCCACCCCTGCATGTTCTACCCCTGGTAATTTTTGGAAGGCGCGAGTATCGCAAAGCACGCAGCCTTGGTGTTGGGCCCTGCCCCCCTCGGGGACGCTGCGGGCAAAAAAAAGCACCGACTGTGTCGGTGCTGGTTGGAGCTGCATCTCAGGCGGATGCAGAATTTGTGCTTTGTTACTTGCCGTCTCCTCGGCCTTCGTTACCTTCGGGCCCTTGCGGTTGCCGTTTACCTGTGAGTGGGCGTACTGTACGCAGCTTCGGTGCTGCGCACATTGGGATTAACCCTTCGTTTGCAGCAGGGCCTCTTCCATCACCCATTGCGCTGCCTTCTCGGCAATCATGAGCGTGGGCGAGTTGGTGTTGCCGCTGGTAATGCGCGGCATGACGCCTGCATCCACCACACGCAGACCGGCCACGCCGCGCACCTGCAGGCGCGCATCCACCACGGCCAGCGGGTCGTCCTCGCGGCCCATCTTGGTCGTGCCCACCGGGTGAAAGATGGTGGTCGCAATGTCACCGGCCAGGCGTGCCAAGTCGGCATCGCTCTGGTACTGCGCGCCGGGTTTGTACTCCTGCGGCTGGTAGGGGGCCATGGCGGGCTGCGCCATGATGCGCCGCGCCACCCGCAGCGAGTCCGCCGCCACCTTGCGATCGGCCTCGGTACTGAGGTAGTTGGGTGCAATGGCGGGTGCATCGGCAAAGTGGGGGGAGCGGATATGTACCGTGCCCCGGCTGGTGGGGTTGAGGTTGCAGACACTGGCCGTCATGGCGTTGAAGCGGTGCAGCGGCTCGCCAAAGGCATCCAGGCTCAGGGGTTGCACATGGAATTCGAGGTTGGCATAGGGCTGCGCCGGGTCGCTGCGGGTAAAGGCTCCGAGCTGGCTGGGGGCCATGCTCATGGGGCCGCTGCGTTTGAATACGTACTCCAGTCCGATGCGTGCCTTGCCCCACCACGTGGCGGCCAGGGTGTTGAGGGTGGATGCGTTACTGACCTGGTATACGGTGCGGATCTGCAAATGGTCTTGCAGGTTGGCGCCCACGCCCGGCAGGTCGTGCAGCACGGGAATGCCCAGGCTGTGCAAATGACTGGCGTGGCCCAGTCCGGACAATTCCAGGATCTGCGGCGAGCCAATGGACCCCGCACACAGCAGCACCTCGGCACGGGCGCTGGCGCTCACCATCTGGTGGCCATCCCACACCTGCACACCGGTGCAGCGCAATCCTTGCTCGGACGGCGTCAGTTCCAGCTTGGCCACTTGGGCGCTGTTCCACAGCTCGAAGTTGGGGCGCGCATAGCAGGTCGGGCGCAGGAAGGCCTTGGCGGTGTTCCAGCGCCAGCCGTTTTTCTGGTTGACTTCGAAATAGCCCACACCTTCGTTGTCGCCACGGTTGAAGTCGGCACTGGCCGGCACACCGGCTTGCACCGCTGCCAGGGCAAACGCATCGAGCACCTCCCAGCGCAGGCGCTGTTTGTCCACGCGCCACTCACCCCCGGCCTTGTGGTGGCGCAGGATCTGGCGGTACTCCGGCCCCACGTGGTGCAGCGCCGGCTCCTTGCCCTGGCTGCCATGGTAGGCGTTGGCACCTTGGTAGTGGTCTTCGTGCAGCATGAAATAGGGCAGCGACTGCGCCCAACCCCAGGAGGCATCACCTAGCAGCTGCGCCCACTGGTCGTAGTCGCGTGCCTGGCCGCGCATGTAGATCATGCCGTTGATGCTGGAGCAGCCCCCCAGGGTCTTGCCGCGCGGGTAGCGCAGGGCGCGCCCGTTCAAGCCGGCATCCGGTTCGGTCTGGTAGAGCCAGTCGGTGCGGGGGTTGCCAATGCAGTACAGGTAACCGACGGGAATGTGGATCCAGTGGTAGTCGTCCTTGCGTCCGGCTTCAATCAGCAGCACGCGCTTGGAGGCGTTGGCACTGAGCCGGTTGGCCAGCAGGCACCCGGCCGTACCGGCACCGACGATGATGTAGTCAAAGGTGGTCTCGCTCATGGTGCCATCGTAATCCACGCGTGCCCCGGGCTGGCTGACGGGGTCAGCGCCCCGCCCATTGTGGCTTGCGTTTCTCCTGGAAGGCCTTTTGGCCTTCCTTGGCATCTTCGGTCAGGGTAAAAAGCGCGATCTGACTCTCGGTAAATGACATGCTTTCCTCAAAGGACATGGCTTCAGCCTTTTTCATGGTGTACAGGCCGCGGCGGATGGCAGCCGGGGACTTGTCCAGCAGACGCTCCAGCAGCCACTGCAGCTTGGCGTCCACGTCGTCATCGACATAGTTCACCAGGCCGTAGGCCAGCGCTTCGGCGGCGGTGAGGGGTTCGCCGGTCAGGCACATCTCGGAGAGCTTGCGCCGCGGGATCAGGTGCTGCAGCACGCTCAAGACCTGGGCCGGGAACACGCCCACCTTCACTTCGGGCAGGCCAAACACGGCGTGGCTGGCGGCCACGGCCATGTCGCACATGCTCATGAGACCCATGCCACCGGCCATGCAAGCGCCGTTGACCCTGGCGATCAGCGGCACGGTGCTGGCCTTGGCCACGCGCAGTACCTGCGCCAGGTGGCCGTGCGGCTCGGAGTAGTCGGTGGTGAAGGCCTGGGCCGATTGCAGGTCGGCCCCGGCGCAGAAGGCCTTGGTACCGGCGCCGGTAATGACGATGGCGCGCACGCTGCGGTCGCCCTGGGCGGTGGTCATCGCAGCTGCCATGGCTGCCAGCACGCCGTGGCTCATGGCGTTGCGCCGCTCCTCACGGGTGATGGTGAGCCACAGCACGGGGCCGCGCAGTTCGGCGGCGAGTTCGGGCGTGGTGGTGTACGGGGCGGGGGAAGCGGACATGGTGGGGGTCTCCGGTCGTCAAGAAAAAGCGGGCGGGTTAGGGTATTGCCAAGGTGGCAATCATGCCAGCAGCCTGTACCATGCCAGCATGGAGGCTGCCAACCCGCGCATTGCACTGGAAACCACCGCACAGGGCATGCGGGCGCAGGTACTGGGGCGCTGGACGGCGCAGTCCCTGGCCCAGCCGGGGCAGTGGCAGGCCTTGCAAACCAGCTTGCAGCAACTGCCCGCGAATTGGCGGCAGTACCACTGGGATGTGTCGCAGGTGCAACGACTGGACCATGTGGGCGCGCAGTTGCTCTGGAACAGCTGGTTTCACGAGTGGCCCGAACAACTGCACGCCAGTGCCGGACAGCGCGCCACACTGGAGCGGGTGGCCCAGTACACGGCGGTGCTGCCGCCCACGCGCCGGCGCACCGCCACGGCCAACGTGTTGCGCCTGGGAGAGCGCGTGCAACGCCACGGCGAACGCGCCACCGACGCCCTGCGCCTGCTGGGCCAGTTGTGGCTCGATGCGGTGCGCCTGGTTCGCCATCCCCGCCACGGGCCCTGGCGTGACATCTCCGGCCATATCTACCATGTGGGAACCACGGCGCTGCCGATCACCGCGCTGGTGGGTTTCTTGATTGGGGTAGTGCTGGCCTACCTGATGAGCCAGCAGCTGCGCCAATTTGGGGCGGATGCCTTCATCGTCAACATTCTCGGTATTGCCATCATTCGCGAGCTCGGACCGGTACTGGCTGCCATCCTGATTGCGGGGCGCTCGGGTTCGGCCATCACCGCGCAGATTGGGGTGATGCGCGTCACCGAAGAGCTCGATGCCATGCGCATCATGGGCATCCCGCGCGGCTACCGCCTGGTGCTGCCACGCGCCCTGGCCATGGCGCTGGCCATGCCGTTGCTGTCGGTCTGGACCACGCTGGCGGCTCTGTTGGGGGGCATGCTGGCTTCGGAGTGGGTCATGGGGCTGACGCCGGCCTACTTTGTGCGGGCGATGTCGCAGGTGGTGCTGGTGTCCAACCTGTGGCTGGCCTGCGCCAAGTCGGCGGTGTTTGGGCTGCTTATTGCGCTGATCGGTTGCCATTACGGCTTGCGCATCCAGCCCAACACGCAAAGTCTGGGCGAAGGAACCACCGCATCGGTGGTCACCGCCATCACCATGGTGCTGCTGGTGGACGCGCTGTTTGCCGTGGTGTTCAAGGACATCGGGCTATGAACGCCGTGGTGTCCGTGCTGCCCGACGCCGATCCGGTGGTGGACATTCAGGGGCTGTGGACGGTGTTTCGTACCGCCGGGGTAGAAACGGTCATTCACAAGGACCTGAACCTGCGCATCGGGCACGGCGAACTGGTGTCCATCGTGGGCGGCTCGGGCAGCGGCAAGACCACCTTGCTGCGCCAGATCCTGGGGTTGGAAGTGCCCGCGCGCGGCCAGATCCAGGTGCTGGGTCGTCCCGCCCAGGAGCTCACCGGCCCGGGCGCGGCCAGCCGCGTGGGCATGCTGTTCCAGCACGGGGCGCTCTACTCCGCTTTCACGGTGCTGGAGAACATTGCCTTTCCCCTGCGCGAGCTCGGGACCCTGCCCGACGACCTGGTGCGCGATGCGGCCCTGGTCAAGTTGCAGATGGTGGGGCTGGACCCGGCGCATGCGCACAAAATGCCGGCCGACCTGTCCGGCGGCATGGTCAAGCGCGTGGCGTTGGCGCGTGCCCTCATCATGGACCCGCCGCTGTTGCTGCTGGATGAACCCACCGCTGGGCTGGACCCTGACCGCTCGGATGCCTTTTGCAACCTGGTGCAGGCCCTGCACCGCGACCTGGGGCTGACCGTCATCATGGTCACGCACGATCTGGACACCATCTACGCCATCAGCACCGACGTGGTGGTCGTGGCGGACAAGCGCGTCATCATTCACGGCAGCCCGCGCCAGGTCATCGCCCACGATCATCCCTTTGTGCGCGAATTCTTTTTGGGCGGACGTGGCTTGCGCGCCAAAGAACTGTTGCACCAGCAAGAAGCGCTCGGATAACAAGGAGGCCCTATGGAAAACAAGTCCCACGCCCTGGCGGCCGGCACCTTCGTGCTGGCGGTGGCGGCGCTGCTGGTCGCCCTGGCCGCCTGGCTCACGCGTGACACCGGCTTGCACCGGGTGTACGAAATCGCCAGCCGCGAGGGGGTGACCGGACTGCAGGAACAAGCGCCGGTGCGCTACAAGGGCGTGGCCGTCGGGCGGGTGCAGTCCATTCGCCTGGACAGTGCGCTGCGCGGTCAGGTGCTGGTGCGCCTGTCGCTCGACGGCAATGCGCCCATCTCTACCAACACCTATGCCACGCTGGGCTTTCAGGGGGTGACCGGGCTGGCCTACGTGCACCTGGATGATGACGGCAGCGCTGCCGGTGAGTTGGCCACGAACGACGACCAACCCAGCCGCATTCCCTTGCGCGCCAACTTGCTCTCGCGCCTGAGCGACCAGGGTGCGGGCTTGCTGGGCCAGGTGGCCGAGTCCGCCGAAAAAGCCAACCAACTGCTCGATACCCGCAACCAGAAGACGCTGATGGATGCCGTGCAGCAGATGGGCCAGGCCGCCCATTCCATTGACGTGCTGGCGCGCCAGTGGCAAGGTGCCCGTCTGGACACCCTGGGACGGCAGGCCAGCACCACCTTGGTGGCACTGCAGGCCACGCTGGACAAGGTGGACCACAATGCCGACGCGGTCGGGGCCAGCGCCGACGCCTTTGCCCTGGCCACCAACCGCATGACCGCCCCCGGCGGCACGCTGGACCAGCTCGGTGCCGCTGCCGACGCCTTGGTTGCCAGCACCCAGGCCCTGCAAGCCAACCTGCTGCCGCGTCTGAACCGCACCGCCGAGGCCACCGGACGCACCCTGCGCGGCACCGCGCGCGTTGCCGAGCAACTGCAGGAACACCCGCAAAGCCTGATCCTGGGCAAAGGGGCCACCCCGCCGGGCCCGGGTGAGGCCGGATTTGCTGTCCCTGCAACCACCCGTGCGCCCTGAAGCCGGTTGCAGACCCCTCAATCATCCTGAAAGTTGCTATGAAAACGCTAGCTGCTTACGCAAGTTCCACAAGGTCTGGAGCCCTATTTCATGCTTTTTTTGCGGTGGTAGCCTATGCCCTGCTGGGTGGGAGCGGCTGCACCAGCTTGCAGGTGCCTGCAGCGGCGGCGGTGTACGACTTTGGCCCCACCGCCCTGCCCGCCGACACCCGCGCACCGGTGCGCCCGATGCCCGCGCCTGCCTTGCTGCTGGAACCCGTCCAAGCCCGCGCGGCCCTGGACGGCACTGCACTGCAGTACCGCCTGGCCTATGCCAATGCCCAGCAACTGCGCCCCTATGCCCAAGCGCGCTGGAGCATGGCACCGGCAGAGTTGTTGCAGCAGCGCCTGCGCAGCCAGTTGGGGGCCCACCGCGCCTTGCTGCAAGATGGCCAGGGGCTGGTGGTACCACCGGGCAGCCTGCGCCTGTATGTGGAACTGGACGAATTCAGTCAGGTCTTTGACAGCCCCAGCCACAGCCACGCCCTGCTGCGCGCCCACGCCACCTTGGCGCAGCTCGAAGCCAGTGGCTACCGCCTGCTGGCGCAGCGCAGCTTCACGCTGCAGCGCCCCGCGCCCACACCTGATGCCGCCGGGGGCGTGCAGGCACTGGGCCAGGCCAGCGATGCCCTGGTGAGCGAGTTGCTGGGTTGGATGGACGGTGCCGTGGCGCGCTAGACCAACGGGCGGTTGGGCATTACAGCCAAAAATACTCGCGCAGCGCCGACACGGTCAACCCCAGCGGGGCCAGCACGGCAAAGCCCCCGAGCAAGCGGGCAAACACTGCCCCGGCGCGGTGCAGCTCCAGGTAGTGGCGCATCAGCACGCGCGCCTTGTACCAGGCCAGCGCCGCTACCAGCAGCGTCAGGCCCATGCGCGCCGCACCCACGTGGGACTGCGCTGCCACCACCACACTGAGGATCGACAGGCCACACAGCAGCAACCAGGCCAGGGTGACCGCCGACAGCGGGATACGTTGGATCAGGTTTTTCATGCGAAGGCGTAGAACAGGGCAAAGATCATGAGCCAGATCATGTCGGTCACATGCCAATACGTAGCCAGCGCCTGCGGGCCCCGGCAATCCTGCGCGCTGTAGCCCCCAGCGAGCATGCGCGCCAGAATCCAGCCCATGCCCAGCAATCCCCAACTGGCATGGATGAAGTGGTTGATGGTGAGGTAGTAGTACACCACCACAAAGATGCCGGCACTGGCATCGAGCCCCTGGGCCAGATTCCACTGCCATTCCAGGATTTTCAGCAGCGGGTAGGCCAGCCCGGTGCACAGGGCGAGCGCCATCCAGACCACGGCACGCTGGCGCCGACCGGATTCCAGGTGGTGCAGCACGCGGGTGAGCATGTAGCCGCTGGTGAGCATGACCAGCGTGATGAGCAAGCCGCCCAGGGTCCAGAGCCGCGCGGCTCCTTCCTGAAAGGCCTGCGGCTGGTGCCAGCGGGCGATGAAATACACCGCGAAGAACACCGCAAACTCCAGGCACTCCAGGCAGACGCCCACCCACATGGCCTTGTAGCCGGGGGGTTGGTTGTCGGGGATGGCCGGGGGCGGTGCGGACTCGGCGGCGCTCTCCCAGCCGGGTGCCGGGGCCAGGGCGGCCGTTGCTTCAGAAGGGGTCATGGTGGCGAGAGTGTACGCAACACCCGCGCGCCGCTGCGCAGCGCCAGCACCCCGATAAACAGGTTGGCCCCGACAAAGACCGGCACGGCCAGCACCTGCGCTGCACCCACGCCGGACAGGGCCAGCTTCAGGGTGGTCACGGTGGCGGCGCTAATGCCGAAGGTATAGGCCCAGTACGCTGCCGAATACGGCTGCGCCCCCAGCCAGGCTCCCAGGCGCAGCCCCAGCGCGAGCTGGAACAGTCCATAGCCCCATAGCATGAGTACCCAGTGGTCGGTCGTTCCCGGTGCCAACAACAGCCACGCCATGGCGCACACCACGGCCGGGGCGAACTGGATGCCCAGCGTGGCGCGTTGGGGCGCTGGCAGGCCCGGTGTTTGCCAGAAGCGCTGCACGAACAAGGGCTCCAGCGACAGCCAGGAAAACACCCCCATGCCTAGAAACAGCCAACCCCAGTCGGCATGGCCCAGCGCGCCCAAGGCGGCGGCACTGGTGAAATTGCCGGCCACCGTGGGCAGGTACAGGGTGGGCACGGTGTCTTGCGGCTGGCGCCCCCCTTGCCACAGCTGGCCCGTGTGCCACAGCGAATAGCCCAGGTTCCAGGCCAGCCCCAGGGTGGCCAATACCCAGGCCCCGGGCGTGCTGTAGGGCACGGCCGCCAGGGCGATCAGCAGCGTGGAGACGGCCAGCAGCGCGGGCGTGCCACCTTGCACCGGATGGTGCATCTCAGCCAGCACGCCGGCACGGTCGCGCAGGGCGCGCACCAGGTAGGCCAGCAGCAGGCTGGCCCACACCAGGGTTGCCACGGCCAGGACGGCTTCGCCGATCCAGGGCGGCACCCCCCACAGGCGGTGCGCCACGCGCCAGGCCTGACCCATGCCGCTCAATCCCAGAACGGCACCGAAATACGCAGCAGGCACGGGTGGCAGGGGCATAGGGATGGTCTCGGCGTTAGTCGGGCTGGGTCGGTGCGTCGGGTGTCGGCGGGGCTTCTGGTGTGGCGGGAGTGGGCTCCCAGTCCAGCCAGTCTTCTCCAAACAACTCCACCGGGTGGGGCGTACGGTCAGATCCGTTGCCGCAGCGCATGTCGCCTGCAGCGCAGTACCGGTCGCAGCCCCAGCAGATGCGCTCGGGGTTCTTGGGGACGGCGGGAAACTTCTTGACCATGGCGGATACGCTGCAATGGTGCCCATGGTAGCGGTTTGCGCGAAAGCTGCATTCGCTACAAAAATGATAGCTGCTTACGCTTGCTCCATAAGCTCTATAGCCCTATTTTGTGCTTGAAACCTGTGCAATCAAACGGTGGTAGAAGCGAATGGCGTCTTGGTAGTTCTGGATGCTCAGGCGCTCGTTGGTGCCGTGAAAGCGTTTGAGGTCGTCGTTGGTGGCGCGGATCGGCGAAAACTTGAAGATATGGTCGCTGATCTCGCCAAAGTGAATCGAATCGGTGCCGGCCACCATCAGCCCGGGGGCCACCACGGCGTCGGGAAACACCTCACGGATGGTTTGGTTGAGTGTGGCGTACTGGCGCGAGGCGGTGGGGGCCACCTTGTACAGGTCGGCCGGTTTGCCATGCTCCAGCGCAAACAATTCGTACTGCCCCTCGGGTGCGGCCACCTTGGAGCGCATGTGCTGCAGCACCTTGTCGGGGGTATCGCCCGGCAGCAGGCGGAAGTTGACAGTGCCTTCGGCGCGTCCGGGCAGCACGTTGTCCTTGTTGCCGGCGTTCACAATGGTCAGTGCCGTGGTGGTGCGCAGCATGGCGTTGGTGCTGGCGGCACCCTCCAGCTGCTTTTGCACCAGCGGCCCGAACAGCCACAGGTTGGACAGGGCCACGCGCGAGAAGCCGCTCATTTCCGGAGCCAGGGTGTCGAACATTTCGAAGGCGACCCCTTGCAAGGCGGCTGGCAACTGCTCGTCATCGAGGCGCTTGAGCGAGGCCGACAGCATGGCAATGGCGCTGGTGCCCTTGAGCGGGGGTACCGAGGAGTGGCCCGGGGTGGCCGCAATGCGCAGCACCACCGACATGTAGCCCTTTTCGGCGATTCCCACCAGCGCGGCAGGTTGGCGCACACCGGGGACCACACCGTCCAGCACCAGCAGGCCCTCGTCGATCACAAAGTCCAGGCTGACGCCTCGGGATTTGAGCAGGGCTGCAATCTGCGCAGCGCCTTGGGGGCCGCCGATTTCTTCATCCGCGCCAAATGCCAGGTACACCGTGCGCGTGGGCTGGTAGCCGCTGGCGACCAGCATCTCCACCGCCTCCATCTGGCTCATGAGGTTGCCTTTGTCGTCCCAGGCACCACGGCCCCACACAAAGCCATCGGCCACCGCGCCCGAGAACGGGGGCTGCTTCCAGTCCCCTTCGGTGCCGGGTGCCACGGGCACCACGTCCTGGTGCGCCAACAGCAAGATCGGTTTGGCCTGGGGGTCACTGCCCTTCCAGGTGTAGAGCAGGCTCAGCTCGCCCACCACTTCGCGCTGGAGGGTGGCATGCACCTTGGGAAACTGGGTCTGCAGCAGCGAGTGCAGGGCCTTGAACTGATCGGCGTTGAGCCGGGCATCTTCCCGCGAGGAAATGGTACGCAGGCGCACCGCCTGCGCCAGGCGCTCGGCCACCGCTTTTGCATCCACGGCCACTGGGGCCAAGGGTTGCACCTGCAACTGGCGCGAGCCCTTGCGCGCCGTGTTGACGCCCACCGCCAGTGCCAGCAGCACGAACAGGACGGCGAGCCCTAGAAACAGTCTTCTGATCATGGTGACTCCTTTACAAATGCTCCTCAGCGACCCAGCGCCGGAAAGAGCTTGATCAAACCGTCGGACATCACCTCGACGGCCAGGGCCGCCAGGATCAGGCCCATCAGGCGGGTCATGACGTTGATGCCCGTCTTGCCCAGTACCCGTGCAATCGGTTCGGCCAGTCGAAAGCACAGGGCCGTGGCCAGTGCAATGACGACGCCATAGCCGACCAGGGCCGTCATTTGCCAGAACGTCTTGGCCTTTTCGGCATAGATCACCACGGTGGACATGGTGGCCGGCCCGGTGAGCAAAGGGATGGTCAGCGGGACGACGGCAATGCTGGCACCCATGGCTGCCTTTTCCGCACCGTCTTCCATCTCGTGGGTGGCGGCCTTGGCTTCGGCCGGTTGGGCGTTGAGCATATTGAGCGCCGAGGTCATGAGCAGCATGCCACCGCCCACCTGGAAGCTGGCCAGCGAGATGCTGAAGAAGTCCAGGATATGCAGGCCCGCGAGTGCACTGACGGCAATGACGGTGAAGCAACTGACCGTCGACACAAAGATCGTGCGCTGGCGTTGCTGGGCCGAAAATCCCTGCGTGTAGTGGATGAAAAACGGCACGATGGCCAGGGGGTTGACGATGGCCAACAGGGTGATGAGGGGTTTGAAATCCATAAGGCCTCCAGGGTTCAGCGTCCGCCGGTTACGTCCAGGATGCTACCGGTGGTGTAGCTGGACTGGTCGCCCAGCAACCAGACGATGGAACGCGCCACTTCCACAGCCGTCCCGGGGCGCTGCATCGGAATCTGGGGCGCCAACTGGTGCGCGCGCTCGGGTTGTCCACCGCTGGCGTGGATGTCGGTGTCGATGATGCCCGGGCGCACCGCATTGACGCGAATCCCTTCTTGCACGACTTCCTTGGCCAGACCCACGGTGAAGGTTTCGATGGCCCCTTTGGTGGCGGCGTAGTCAGCGTACTGGCCCGCGCCGCCCCCGCGCGCGGCCACGCTGGATACATTGACGATGCTGCCGCCAGTGCCCCCATGGCGGGTGCTCATGCGCCGCACCGCCTCGCGCGCGCAGGCCATGGAGCCCAGGACATTGATGGCGAACAGCCGTTGCATGCGCGCCCAGGTGAGCGATTCCACGCGGCAAGCCACATCCACCACCCCGGCGTTGTTGACCAAGGCCGTCACAGGCCCGAGCTTGGCGTCGATGCGGTTGAACATGGACAGGATGTCCGACTCCACCCCGACATCGGCTTGCACCGCCATGGCCGTGCCGCCGCTGGCCCGGATCTGGCGCACTACTTCGTCGGCTGCCAGGGAATTGTGCGCATAGTTGACTGCAACCGCATAGCCAGCTTGCGCAGCCAGGAGCGCGGTCGCTGCACCTATGCCGCGCGAGGCTCCGGTAATGAGGACGACGGCTTGCATGCGAAACAGTGTAACGGCGCGTGGGTGCCAGCGCGCGGCTGCTACGGAGACCGTTAGCGCGGGGGATCATTGGCTGGCGCCACGCGTGGCCAGGGCACGTCCTTGGCCGGCAGGGGCTTGCCAACTGGGGCGCCGGCTTGTCCCTTGCGCACGGCCACCATGTCGTCGTCGTTGGGATACAAGCCCATCAACCAGTAGTCGAACACGCGTCGCGCAATCGGGGCCGCTGCGGTGGAGCCCCAGCCCGCGTTCTCCACAATCAGCGCGAGTGCAATGGTGGGGTTCTCCACTGGGGCAAAAGCAACATACAGGGAGTGGTCCCGCTTGTGCTCGTCCGCCTTGACGCTGCTGTATTTTTCACCGGCACGCAAACCGACGGCCTGGGCCGTTCCGGTCTTGCCGCCACTGGTGTAGCCCGCACCGGCGAACACCTTGGCCGAGGTGCCTTCAACGGTTACCCCATGCATGGCGTTGCGGATGACATTCACGTGTTCCGGCTTGAGCGCCAGCGGGTCCAATGCATCGCTGGCCACACGCTGGCTGGTGTGCTGTTCCAGGTCTTTGACTTCGCGCACGATGCGGGGCTTGAAACGCAGGCCCCCCGAGGCGATGGTGGCATAGGCCGTGGCCATCTGCAGCATGGTGAAGTTGTTGTAGCCTTGGCCGATGCCCAGGGAAATGGTCTCCCCGGCGTACCATTTTTGGTGCTCGGGCTTGCGGAACTTCTTGCGTTTCCATTCTTGCGAGGGCAGATCCCCGGTCACCTCGCCTTGCAGATCGATGCCGGTACGCCGCCCCAGGCTAAAAGGTTCCAACTGGTCGTGAATCAGGTCAACGCCCATTTCGTTGGCCAGGCTGTAGAAGTACACGTTGGATGAGCCCACAATCGCCAGACGCATGTCCTTCGGGCCCGGGCGGTCCGCCTCGGGGCTGCCGAAGACGCGCCCACCAAAGCTGTAGGTCAGGTTGTCTTGAATGACGACGTTGGCGGCGCGCTTGCCGCTATTGAGTGCCGCCATGGCCATCAAGGGCTTGTAGGTGGAGCCCGGTGGGTAGGTGCCGCGCAGCGCGCGGTTGAGCAAGGGCTTGTCGACATCTTCATTGAGTGCGGTCCAGCTTTCGGAGTCAATGCCGTCGACAAACAGGTTGGGGTCGAAGGTTGGTTTGGAGACAAAGGCCAGGACCTCGCCATTGCGCGGATCCATGGCGACCAAGGCGCCCCGGCGTTCGCCATACAGGTCTTCCACCAGTTTTTGCAGTTTGATGTCAATGGACAGTGCAACCATGTTGCCGGGAGTGGAGGGCGTGCTGGCAAGCTTGCGCACGGCACGCCCGCCGGCCGAGGTTTCGACCCGCTCCACACCGGTGATGCCGTGCAATTGATTCTCAAAGCTTTGTTCGACGCCGAGCTTGCCGATGTACTCCGTGCCCCGGTAGTTGGCCTGGTTGTCGTCGTCTTCGATCTTGGCCTTTTCGGCCTGGTTGATGCGTCCGATGTAACCAATGACATGGCTGGCCAATTCGCCGTAGGGGTAGTTGCGAAACAGCCGCGCCTTGATCTCGACGCCAGGAAAACGAAAGCGCAGGGCGGCAAATCGTGCGACTTCGGTGTCGGTCAGGCGTGTGCGGATGGGCAATGACTCAAAACTCTTGGACTCTTCCAACAGCTTCTTGAAGCGACGCCTATCCCGCGGTGTGATGTCGAGCACCTTGGCCAGTTCGTCTGCTGTCGCCTCCCATCCGCCCAAGGTCTTGGAGGGCGTGATCTCAAGCGTGTAGGCCGAATAGTTGCTGGCCAGCACGATGCCGTTGCGGTCTACGATCAGGCCCCGGTTGGGCACGATCGGCACGATCGCAGTGCGGTTGCTTTCCGCCTGGGCTCGCAAGTCGTCATGGCGCAGCACCTGCAAATACACCAGGCGGGCGATCAGAAGAGCAAAGCAAACCAGGACCAACAGGCTGACCACCAGCACGCGCGTCCTAAAACGCGCCAGGTCCCGTTCAATATTGCGTATTTCCGTCATAGGGGCCGGTTGGCATCCGGATCCGGTGCGCGTCGCTGCGGCGCCAGCAAGATGACGGATGCCAGCGGCCAGAGCACGGACTCCACTACCGGTGCCAACAGCAGCCAAGGCCCCGGAAAGCTTCCGCCATGGACCAAACGCACCATCAATTCCACCGCATGCGCGGCGACAAACAAAGGTAGCACCTGAGCGGCTTGCGAGTGCACCGCAAACCATAGCAACCGGCGGTGAATGGTGATGGCAAAAAAGCTGAGCACCGTGTAGGCCAGGGCATGCTGGCCGAGCAAGCTGCTTTGGTGCACATCGGTGAGCAGTCCGAACACGAATGCCGCGCCAATGCCCACCCGCAGGGGCTGGTGGACGGTCCAGAACACGAGCACCACCGCAAGCACATCAGGCGTCCAGGCTGCGCGCCCCCACAGACCCATGTTCTGCAACATGTTGACGAGCATGGCCACCAGGAGACTGCCCCAGATGAACAAAGGGTTGGCTGGCAACAGCAATTGCTGGCCGGGACGCATGATCATGCCAAGGCCCCTTTCGCGGTTCGTCGGGTTGCGATCACTTGCTGGCCCCCTTACGCGGTGCCGGGGCGGGCTCGGCAAGCGGGCGCGCAGGCATTTGCGATGCGGGCGACTCCAGTACCAGGACATGGCTGGCACCGGCCACCAGGGCCAGGGGCACGCAGTAGATGCGGGCAAACGCGGCGTCGACACGGCGCTCCACTTTTTCCACACGGGCCACCGGCAGGCCCGGCGGATAGACACCATCGACCCCGCTGGTAGTGAGCAAGTCGCCCGTGGCTACGTCGGCGTTGGCGGCCATGTAACGCAGCTCCATGGCATCGACCCGTTGGGAAACATCGCCAAACGCCACGCCGCGCGCACCTGTGCGGGTGTTGAGTACGGGTATGGCGTGATCGCGGTCGGTCAATAGGGTGACCTCGCTGACCGTCGGATACACCCGCGTGACCTGACCCAGTACACCGGACTCATCCAACACGGGTGAGCCCAATCCCACCTGGTCGGCAAGCCCTTTGTCGATGATGACTTTTCGGCTGTACGGATCGGCAGCGTCGTACAGTACCTGGGCGGACAAGGCCGGAGCCTGCAGGCGATCGCGCAGGCTCAACAACTGGCGCAAGCGCTGGTTTTCCAGGGTCAATTGTTCGACCTGATTGGCACGCAGGGACTGCAAGTGATGCTTGCGCGTGACCTCATCCTTGTCTGCCTGCGCCTGGGCCAGGGATGCAAAGTATTGGCTCACAAACTGGTACGCGACAACCGGGCGCAGCGCCAGCCATTGTGCCGGGACCAGTACCGTGGCCAAGGCGGTGCGTACCGGCTGCATGACCTTGAAGCGCGCATCGGCCACCATCAGCAACAGGGCCAGCGCACTGCACACGGCCAGCTTCGACAGGGCCGAAGGACCCTGGCGAAAGAAAGGGGGTGGACGGCGATCCAGCGTACCCAGGGGCATGGTCGTGCCAGCGCCGCCTGGCGCTTATTCGCTGGTGAAGATCGAGCCCAGACGCTCCATCTGGTCCAGGGCGATACCGCAACCACGCACCACGCAGGTGAGTGGGTCTTCGGCGACCAGCACCGGCAGGCCGGTTTCCTCGGCCAACAAACGGTCCAGGTCCCGCAACAGCGCGCCACCACCGGTGAGCATCATGCCGCGATCGGCAATGTCGGCACCCAGCTCCGGCGGGGTTTGCTCGAGCGCGTTCTTGACGGCAGAGACGATGTTGTTGAGCGGGTCGGTCAAGGCTTCCAGGATCTCGTTGCTGGAGATGGTGAAGCTGCGCGGCACGCCTTCGGACAGGTTGC
>JAYRUL010000060.1:0-15881 GCA_041919095.1 Rhodoferax sp.
ACTCGGGGCACCGTCGGGAAAATGAGGGCATCGAGTTGGTGCTGCCTGAAGGTGCGTTGGTAGAGCTTCTGTAGCGCAGGGCGTGCCGTTTTCATGGCCGCTGCGTACGCAGGTTGGGCTGGCACCACAGTGTTGTTCGGCCCTGGCAACTTGCGAGGGATGACCAGGGCATCGTAAGTGCCCTTGACATCGGGACTCGATATCTCTTTGGCCAGTGCCGCCATGGTCAAGCCGGAGCCATTGGTCTTCAGGTAGTGCACCATGTCGTCAGAGGCTTCGTACAACGCCAACGGAAACCCGATGGCACCGTTGATCTCCATGAGTTGGGGCATGTCCACCGGGACCACGGTTACCCCGGCTGTTTTCATTTTTGCAACCGCAGCATCAAATGCGGCCTGGGTGTCGGGATCCAGGTTGGCCAAGAACGCTTGCGCAACGCCCACGCGTACCTTGCCCAGTGCAGCGGGCTCAATGGCGCTGCCACCCGCTATGGTGCGGTCCAGCAGTGCTACGTCGGATACCGAAACACCCATGGGCCCAGCGGTGTCGCGGGTGTGAGAAATGGGCGCAATCCCCTTCTGGCTGTAGCGACCCACGGTTGGGCGTAAGGACACGCAGCCATTGAGTGCGCAGGGAATGCGTACGGAACCACCGGTATCGGTTCCCAGCCCGATCATGGCAATGCGAGAGCCAATCGCAGCGCCGTTGCCCGACGAGGACCCGCCGGCAATTTTGCTCACATCGTAGGCGTTGCGTACCCCCGGCTGGGGGCCACTTTGAAATGCGGTGTTGTAGCCCGAAATGCCAAAGGCCAGCTCATGCATGTTGGTCTTACCCAGCACGATGGCACCTGCGGCGCGAAGCTTTGCGGCAACCGGTGCGTCGGTCTTGGGCCTGAAGTTTTTCAGGGCGGGTGTGCCCGCGCTGGCAGGCAGGCCCGCCACTTCAATGTTGTCCTTGATGACTACCGGCACGCCTTCCAGGGGCTTGCAACGGCCGCGCTTGCGTGCAGCGTCCGCCGACTTGGCTGCGCGAAGAGCGCCAACCTCGTCCAACGTAATGAAGGCATTGAGCTCTGGATGTGCTTTGGCACGTTCCAGAGCCGCTGTCACCAGTGCTTCACTGGTGTACTTGCCTGCGCAGATGTCGGCAGCGGCTTGCGTGGCACTAAGCGTGTCAAGGTCCGGTGCGGCGTGCGCAGCGGGGGCCAGTGATGTGACAGCGATGAAGGTTGTAGCGATTGAGAGTCGGGTCTTGGACATCGGGGGCGCTCCTGTTCTTTTGTGTGATGGATGTCGGGTACAGGAAAATTCTGCGACAGCGCAGCCCGGTTGTATGTCCCCAGAAATAGGGACAACCCAGCCCGGGCGGGATGCCCACCTTCGACCCTGAAAAAAAACGATACAAACCGCAACCCCCCTGACACCCCCGCTACACGCCCCGGCGCGACGATACGGCCATCAACCACTGCGACCCGCTGGGGTCAGAAAGGCCGTCATGTTTCACTTTCACCCACACCACATCAAGCGCACCCTGTTGGGCCTGCTGGGCATCACCCTGGTGGCCGGTAGCCTTACCGCGTGTGGCCACCACCGCCACCACGAGTCCGGCATGGCCATGAGCGCCGAGGAGTTCGCGCAGAAACGCGACAAGGTGGTCGACAAAGTGGCCAGCCGCCTGGAACTCAATGCCGAACAGAAGCAAAAGCTAGCAAGTCTGGGCGATGTGCTGCACGCCCAGCGCCAGGCGGTGATGGGCACCACCAAAGAGCCGCGTGCCGAAATCAAGGCGCTGATTGCGGGCGAGAAATTTGACGCCGCCCGGGCCCAGGCCCTGGTCAACGAAAAGACCACCGCACTGCAAACCCGCAGCCCCGAGGTGATTGCCGCGCTGGCCGCCTTTTATGACAGCCTAAATCCCGCGCAGCAGCAAAAGGTGCGCGAGTACCTGGACGGGCGTGGACGCTGGTTCCACCGGGGGTAAGGGCGATGCGCTCGCAAGCCCTGCAAACCGTGGTGGAACCGCTGCGGGCCTACGGGCCAGTGGTGCTCGACGCCGTGGATGATCCCCATGCCGAGGTCATGGCCCTGGTCTGGGGGCCGCGCTTTGACCGCGAAGGCGCGCGCAGCCTGCTGGAGCGCAAACCCGGCTACGTGCCGCAGGTGCTGCAGTCGGTGCAGCGCGCGGCGGACCGGTTTGACCAGCTCCAGCCGGCCGAGCAGCAACGCCTGCGCCGCATCATCCAGCGCCACCAGCGCCGGTGGGACAATGCCACCACTGCCCACTAAAACCGCGCATGCACCGCATTCTGCTCATCGATGACGACGCCCAATTGGGGCCGCCCCTGGCGGCCTACTTTGCGCGTTTCGATTTGGTGCTGGAATGCGCCCTGACCCCCAGCGCGGGGCTGCAGCGGCTGCGCCAGGGGGGTGTGGACTGCGCCATCCTGGACGTGATGCTGCCCGAAATGGATGGCTTTGCCCTGTGCCGTGCCATCCGCAAGGACAACGACCTGCCCCTCGTCATGCTCACCGCGCGCGGCGAGGTGATGGACCGCGTGGTCGGCCTGGAACTGGGCGCGGACGACTACGTGCCCAAACCGTTCGAGCCGCGCGAACTGGTGGCCCGGGTGCAGACCGTGCTGCGCCGGCGCGCGCCCCGCACTGCGCACGCCGGCGGCGACGGGGCTTTGCAATTTGACGGCCTGCGCATCGACCCGGTGACCCGCACCGCGCAGCGCCAAGGCCAGGCGCTGGAGCTCACCAGCACCGAATTCGATTTGCTGCTGTTGCTGGCCCGTGCGCCGGGCAAGGTGTTCAGCCGCGACGACATCCTGAACCAATTGCGCGGCGTGGACGCTGAGCTGTACACCCGCGCGGTGGACATTGTGGTCAGCCGCCTGCGCAAGAAGCTCGAACCGCTGGACTGCATCAAAACCCTGCGCAACGCCGGTTACACCCTGGCGCTGGCCCCGCAGCCCTGAGAGACTGCCAAGCCGCACTCCCATGGCCCGCACGCGCTTCTTTCCCTGGTGCAAGAATTTGCAGCGCGACGCGCGCCATGCGCTCAAGCATTCGCTGCGGTTTCGGTTGGTGGTGATGTTCCTGCTGCTGGCGGCCTCCATGACCATCACCTTTGTGCTGGGCATGCAGCAGGCGCTGCGCATTGGCTGGCGCGATGCGGCCAAGCCCCTGGCCACCGACTACGTACACAAACTGGCCGCCGAAATTGGCGACCCCCCCAGCGTGGAGCGGGCCCAGGCGCTGGTGGCGCGCCTGCCGCTGACGGTGCGCATCAGCGGGCCGGTGGTCAACTGGAGCAGCCCCGGCGCAGATACCCACTACCTGCCCAGTTGGCGCGGGCCGTCTGCTGCAGAGCCGCGCTGGGAAGCCGAAGGCCCGCGTTTCTTCGAACGCACCACGGCCGATGGCCATCTGATTCGCTTTGGCCTGAACGTGCAAGACTGGCACGACCGGCCGCGCTTCATGGGCTGGATCACCCTGGGCGTGCTGCTGGTGCTCACCGCCCTGTTGTACTGGCGGGTGCGGCGCTTGCTGCGCCCACTGGACGACATCCGCGCCGGTGCCCAGCGCTTTGGCGCGGGCGACTTCACCCAAGACATTCCCGTGCGCCACGCCCACCACCCCGATGAACTGGGCCAGCTGGCCGCCACCATCAACACCATGGGGGCTGACATCCACCAGATGCTGGAGGCCAAGCGCGCGATGCTGCTGGCTATCAGCCACGAGCTGCGCAGCCCGCTCACGCGCGCGCGGCTCAACACCGAACTGCTGCCCGACAGCCCCGAGGTGCAGGCCAGCCGCGACGCCCTGCTGCGCGACCTGGGGCTGATGCGCGACCTGGTTACTGACTTGCTGGAAAGCGAGCGCCTGGCCAACCGCCACGCCCCCCTGTACCGCGAGCCCACTGACCTGGCTGCCTTGGCGCATGAGGTGGTTGCCAGCCTGCCGGGTGCCGCCGGTGTGCAGGTGCAGATCGACCCCGGCCTGCCCCTGCAATCGGTGGACCCGCACCGCGTGCGCCTGCTGCTGCGCAACCTGCTGGACAACGCCCTGCGCCACAGCGCCCAGGCTGCGCAGGGCCCGCAACTGCAGATCACGCCACTGCCCGATGCGGCGGGCCTGCGCATCACGGTGCGCGATTTCGGCCCCGGCGTGCCCGACGCGCAACTGCCCCACCTGGGCCAGCCCTTCTACCGCCCCGATTCGGCCCGCACCCGCGAAGGCGGTGGTGTGGGACTGGGCCTGTACCTGTGCCGCCTGGTGGCGCAGGCGCATGGTGGCGCGTTCTTTGTGCGCAATGCCAAGCCGGGGCTGGCGGTGCAAGTGGATTTGCCAGCACCCCCGGCTTGACCACGCCCGACTTGACCACGCCCCGCTTAGCGGTGGCGGTTGCCCGCCTGCGTAAAGAAGGCCCCAATCACCCGGCTGGCGTCCAGCGCCTGGGTGGCATCCGACTTGCCCTTGCGCACCATGCTGGCACCCGGCCAGCTGTGCCCGCCGCTGTCGGTGGTGCACAGCTCCACGGCGGCGTGGGCGCGGCAGCCGGGGTAGATGTCACAGCGAGCGCCCGGCTTGTCCCAGATGCGCTGCGGGGTGGCGGCGCACTGGTTGCGCGCCACCCAGCGTGCCATGGTGTCGGGCACGGACACAAAATCCATTACCTTGCTGGTATCGCGAAACGCGTCCGCACCGGCACCGCCGTTGTAGAGCACATGCGTGTCGTCCTGGGCGTGGATGTTCAGCACCGCCACGGCGCGGCTGGGCTGGCAGGTGGTGGTGGCATCGGTCCCCGCGACAGAAGCCACGGCCCGGAACAGATCGGCCGCGTCGCAGGCCAGGCGGTGGCTCATCATGCCGCCATTGGACATGCCGGTGGCAAAGATGCGGTTGCGGTCAATGGCCCGGCGTCGCTGCACATCGGCCACCACGGCGCGGGCAAAGCCCACGTCGTCCACGTTGCGGTCGCGCGCATCGCCGCAGCAACTCCCGGCGTTCCAGGTGGCGAACTTGCCGCCAGGCAGCTTGCTGTACCCGTTGGGAAAGGCAATGGCAAAGCCCTCGCGCTCGGCCATGCTCTGCAAGCCATAGTGGGCATCGTTGGCCATGTATTCGGCATGCCCGCCGCCGCCATGAAAGGCCAGCACCAGCGGCACCGCCTGGTTGGCAGACAACCGCGCGGGCACGTACAGCAGGTAGCGCCGCTGCAGACCGCCATGCTCCAGCACGAATTCCTGCAGGTTGGCGGAACTTGGGGTGTCGCGTTGGGCGGCGCGCTCGGCCATGCGTTCCTGCAGGCGTTCGCGCAGGGTTTGGGCTTGCAGCGGGCTGCCCAACAGCAGCGCGCCCAGCAGGGCCAGAACGGGGGTGCGGTATCGGATGGGGTTCGGGTGGCTGCGCATGGGGTGGCTTTCAACGGGTTGCTGCCGTGCGTGGGGTAGCACGCGCTTGGGTGGTGTGTTTGTAGCCGATGCTGTAGGGCCATGGTTTGAACCGCTTGTAAAGCGTGGCAACACGGCGTAAACGCGCGCTGCCTGTGGCACCATTGCCGCATGCCCGACGACCCCACCCTCCATGCCCTGACCCTGGCTCTGCGTGCCTTTGCGCAGGAACGCGATTGGGCGCAATTCCACGCCCCCAAGAACCTGGCCTGCGCCCTCTCGGTCGAGGCGGCGGAACTGCTGGAACACTTTCAGTGGCTCACCGAAGACCAGAGCCGCAACCTGACCGAAGCCCAACGCGCCCAGGTCGGCACCGAGGCGGCGGACGTCCTGTTGTACCTGCTGCAACTGTGCGACCAGCTCGGCATCGACCTGGCCGCCGCAGCGCATGCCAAGCTGCAAGCCAACGCACTGAAATACCCGGCTACCAAAGCCCGGGGGCGCAGTGCGAAGTACACGGATTTGCAAGGTAAATGCTATTAAATAGATAGCTGCTTACGCATACGCCACGAGGGCTAGAGGCTATTTTTGCATGCAAACTAGAATGAAGGTCTTAACGGGGGGCAAAGCATGACGCCAGAGCAGAAAGCCAGAGTCAGCATCGACGCGCTATTGCAGCAAGCCGGTTGGCACGTCTGCAACGTGGCCACTGCCAACATCCACGCCGCTACCGGCGTGGCCATTCGCGAATTCCCCCTCAATTCCGGCTTTGGCTTCGCTGACTATCTGCTCTATGTAAACGGCAAAGCCTGCGGCGTGATCGAGGCCAAAAAAGAAGGCGCCACGCTAACCGGCGTGGAGCTGCAAAGCGGCCGCTACGCCCAAGGCCTGCCCACTACCTTGCCCGCCTGGCGCCGCCCGCTGCCCTTTGTGTGGGAAAGCACCGGCATCGAGACCCACTTCACCAACGGCCTCGACCCCGAGCCGCGCGCCCGCAGTGTGTTCGCCTTCTTCCGCCCCGAGCTGCTGGTGCAGTGGCTGGCCTATTTGCAGGTAGCGGCGGGTCCCACTACCGCGCAAGAAGCCCCTGGCACCTTTCTGCACCGCATGCGCAGCATGCCCCAGCTCGTCACCCAATGGGGCAGCGGCGGCGCGCACTATTCCCTGTGGCCCGCCCAAATCAGCGCCATCACCAACCTGGAGAAATCCCTCGCCGCCAACAAGCCCAAGGCCCTGATCCAAATGGCCACCGGCAGCGGCAAGACGTTCACCAGCATCGGCTTTATCTACCGCCTCATCAAGTTCGGCGGTGCCCGCCGCGTACTCTTCCTGGTAGACCGGGGCAACCTGGCCCGCCAGACCAAAAAAGAATTTGACGCCTACGCTTCGCCCTACAACAACTACAAGTTTGGCGAGGAATACATCGTCCAGCACCTGCAGGGCAACCAGCTGGACACCAGCGCCCGCGTGGTCATTTGCACCATCCAGCGCATGTTCAGCATGCTCAAGGGGCGCGAGCTGAGTGATGAGGCCGACGAAGAGTCCACCGAAAAGATTGAGACCCTGTTCAAAGAGCCCGAGCCCATTGGCTACAACCCGGCCATCCCCATCGAGAGCTTTGACATTGTGGTCACCGACGAGGCCCACCGCAGCATCTACAACCTGTGGCGCCAGGTGTTGGAGTACTTTGACGCCTACCTCATTGGCCTGACCGCCACGCCCAACAAACAAACCTTCGGCTTCTTCAACCAAAACCTGGTCATGGAATACGGCCACGCCCAGGCCGTGGCCGATGGCGTGAACGTCAACTACGACGTGTACCGCATCAAAACCGAGGTGGGCGAGCAAGGCGCCAAAGTGGACAAAGGCTTCTGGCTGGAAACGCAAGACAAGGCCACCCGCCGCAAAACCGCCTGGCAGCTGGACGACGACTTTGAATACCAGCCCGAAGAGCTGGACCGCGCCGTGCAAACGCCCGACCAGATCCGCACCGTGGTCCGCACCCTGCGCGACCGCTGGCAGGCCGACATGTTCCCCGCCCGCACCGAGCTGCCCAAGACCCTGATATTTGCCAAAGACGACAACCACGCTGAGAAGATTGTGGAGATATTGCGCGAAGAGTTTGGCCGCGGCAACGAGTTCGCACAAAAGATCACCTACCGCAGCGCCCAGGGCGGCGGCACCAGCCCTGAGCAGCTGATTAAAGACTTTCGCACCGGCTACTACCCCCGCGTGGCCGTCACCGTGGACATGATCGCCACCGGCACTGACATCAAGCCGGTGGAAATCGTCGTCTTCATGCGCAGTGTGAAAAGCCGCAGCTTCTTCGAGCAAATGAAAGGCCGTGGCGTGCGTGTGTGCAACCCCACCGACCTGGCCGCCGTGAACCCCGGCGAGCACATCAAGAAAGACCACTTCGTCATCGTCGATTGCGTGGGCGTGTGCGAGCGCGACAAAACCGACAGCCGCCCCATGGACACCAAAAAGAGCGTGCCCCTGGACAAACTGCTGCAAGCCGTGA
The DNA here is from genome assembly GCA_041919095.1 of Rhodoferax sp. Classification (GTDB taxonomy): domain Bacteria; phylum Pseudomonadota; class Gammaproteobacteria; order Burkholderiales; family Burkholderiaceae_C; genus Allorhodoferax. The sequence continues at coordinate 7,923 of JAYRUL010000060.1, forward strand.
GCCTGGGCAATGTGGAGGACGACGTGCTGAGCAGCATCGCCGCCCGCTTGGCCCGGCTGGACAAAGACGCCAGCGACGCTGACCGCGCCAAGGTGGTGGAGCTGAGTGGTGGCAAAACCCTGCGCGAGCTGGCCCGCGGCATTGTGGACGCGCTCGCCATAGACGCCACCCAAGACATGCCGCCCGCCGAGGCTGACCAAAGGTTGCGGGATGCAACCAAACCCTTTGCCGCACCCGCCCTGCGCGAGCAGCTATTAAAAATGAAGCAAAAGGCAGACTTGGTGATTGATGTGGTCACCCAAGACAGCCTGCTGCACGCCGGCTTTAGCGAGGGGAGCGACCGCGAAGGTCACGCTGGGGCCCTGGTGCAAAGCTTTGAAGACTTCATCACCCATCACAAAGACGAAATCACCGCCCTGCAAATTTTGTACAGCAGGCCCACGCGTGCACCGCTCAAGTTTGAAGACGTGAAAGCCTTGGCCGACGCCCTGCACGCCCCGCCCGTGAACATTGACGAGGGCGCCCTGTGGCAGGCCTACGCCACGCTGCGCAAAGACAAGGTCAAAGGCGCCACGCAACGCCGCCTGCTCACCGATTTGGTCAGCCTGGTGCGCTTTGCCATGCAGCAGACCAATGAGCTGGTGCCCTACCCCGAGCGCGTGCAGGCCAACTTCAAAGCCTGGCTGGCCCAACACCAGCAGACAGACACAAACCCGTTCACCACTGAGCAACAACACTGGCTAGAAATGATCCGCGACCACATCGCCGCCAACCTCGGCATCGAAATAGACGACTTTGAATACGCCCCCTTCAACGCCCAAGGCGGCCTGGGCAAGGTGCACCAACTCTTTGGCGCGGAACTGCCCAAGGTGATTGAGGAACTGAATCGGGAGTTGGCGGCGTGAGTGAGGTTCTTGAGAATGCCGCCGCAAGCTGGCCAGAGGTTTTTGTCAGCGACGTTTCGGAGTTGATTCGCGGCGTCACATATTCAAAAGAGCATGCGACCGATAAACCTCAGGACGGTTACACACCGGTCTTGCGCGCCACCAACATTCAAGAATCACGGCTCGTCCTTGAATCGGACTTGGTGTTTGTGCCGGACGGCAATGTGTCTGCAAATCAGCGCCTGCGCGCGGGCGACATTGTTGTCGCTACGTCCAGCGGCAGCAAGCATTTGGTTGGCAAGTCTGGGCTTGTCCACGCAGATTGGCGTGGCTCATTCGGTGCGTTTTGCGCAGCCATTCGTCCAAAGGCAAACATCGAGGCGCGCTACTTGGCCGCGTTTCTGCAATCACCCAGCTATTGGAGGCAAGTCGGCAAGAAGGCACTTGGCGTCAACATCAACAATCTTCGGCGCGGCGATATTGAGTCGCTCACATTGCCATTGGCTCCATTGGAGAAGCAGCGAGAAATCGTCGCCGAACTCGAAAAACAGTTCTCCCGCCTCGACGAAGCCGTCGCCAATCTCCGGCGCGTCAAAGCCAACCTCAAACGCTACAAAGCCTCCGTCCTCCAAGCCGCCGTCGAAGGCCGCCTCGTAGAAACCGAAGCCACCCTGGCCCGCCGCGAAGGCCGCACCTACGAGACCGGCGAACAGCTTTTGCGGCGGATGCTTGAGGAGCGGCGGGCGAAGTGGGCCGGGCGTGGAAAGTACAAGCTTCCAGTCGTGCTATTGAAAGATGGGCTGCCCTCATTGCCGGATGGGTGGACTTGGGCAAATGCAGATCAATTGACGCACCTCATCACGAGCGGTTCACGCGGGTGGGGTGATTTCTATTCGGACACTGGTGTCCTGTTCATTCGAGCTCAAGACATAAAGACGGATGCGCTGAACTTTTCTGATGCTGCGCGAGTTGATGTGCCCATAGATGCCGAGGGAACGCGTAGCAGTGTGACGGAAGGCGACATTCTCGTCACCATCACCGGTGCAAACGTCACCAAGTCCGCTTTGGTACCCGCGTTGGGTGAACTCGCATTTGTTAGCCAACACGTCGCGCTTATGAAGTTGGCTATGCCTGAAACAGCATCATTTGTTTTCAATTGGGTCATTTCGCCCGCGAATGGTCGCAAGACATTGGAGTCCTGGGCTTACGGTGCAGGAAAACCGGGATTGAGTCTTGAACAAGTGCGGGCGCTGCCAATTGCCCTGCCGCCGCTCGCAGAGCAAACCCGAATCGTCGCCGAAGTCGACCGCCACCTGTCCATCATCCGCGAAGTCGAAGCCGAGGTCGACGCCAACCTCCAGCGCGCGCAGGCGTTGCGGCAGGCGACTCTTTCAAGGGCATTCCAATCATGAAAAAGTTGAGTCCCAAACAAAAACTGCTTTGCGCCCGGCGAGCAAAAAATGCTATGCGATTGCGCGCCAAAGCGTCGGCTGCTCGGCGCAGTAGTCGAAAAGCTGGCTCGCGAGTTTCCAGTCCAAAACATCCGGTGGAAGTCATTCATGTGCCTGTCCACGTGCGCTACTACGCACCCAAGGAGCAAAGGAAAGAGTTTGGGCGATTCTTGGAGCGGGTTGAACACTACCTTGTTCAAGGTAGGAGCGTTTACCTGGACTTCAGCAACACAAAGCGATTGTTCCCTTGTGGCGTTCTAATCATCATGGGGGTGGTAGATGACTGGGTGCAAAGGTTTCCTAATCGGCTGACTGCAAATTACCCCGCCGATGACCTAGTCGAGCAAATGTTGCAGCATGTTGAAGTGTTGAAGAAACTTGGACTGCCTCCTCGAAAGAAGATCTCACACGATGACGTGACTAGATGGCATTACTTCACTGGTATGAATGTCGATGCGACGCCGGTTGAACCTTTCATGGAACAGGTACGCGCGGTTGTTGGCGAAGAGGCGCAAATGGGGCTTGCCGATTGCGTCAACGAGGCGATGACAAACGTCCGCCACCATGCTTATGAAAATAGCGGTGGCGGTCGGTGGTGGATTTTTGCAACGATTTCAGAAAGGCGCATTTTTGTTGCCATGCATGATCGCGGGGCATCTATTCCAGCGACCCTTCTTGAAAAGCCAGAGATTTGGGACTATCTGACAGGTAGGGTTTGGCGGCAGGGAAGAGCCGACGGTAAATTGATTTCTGCGGCGGCAGATGGGCGGACAAGTACCAAGTTGCCTTATCGAGGAAAAGGTTTGCCTGAAATGCTACAGTTCACGAAGGCTGCTGAAAACGGTGAGCTGGCTATCTACAGCCGCCGCGGATTTTTCAGGTTTAGCGGGCGTGAACAAATGGAGAGCGTTGGCAGACTGACCAAGCCTATCACAGGGACCTTAATAGTATGGATGCTCAACTTGTCAGGAACAACGCCATGACAATCGTTCTAAATATTGCAAAGCAGTTTTCCCGTAGCCCTGCCGGCCGGTATCTGACTGACGGTCCTTTTTCTGGCCAAGCTTTCCGAGAAAATTTGTTGTTGCCAGCGCTGCGGCAATCGGAAACAGTTGAGGTGCAACTCGATGGTGCTCTTGGCTTCGGGTCTTCATTTCTCGAAGAGGCATTTGGCGGCCTAGTCCGTGAGGCCGGATTGAAGGCGGAAGCGCTTCACGAAAAACTACGTATCTCGTCGAAACTTAAGACTTACGAGCAGCGGATTTGGCGTTACGTTGATGACGCCAAACCAAAGGGTTAATCAAAGGTATGCCAACGGCAGTTAACCCCGATGTAATTTTTCTTGGATTGACTGCCAAGGACCTGTTGATAGCCGGTGGTTGGTTTTTCACTATAGTTGGCTGGCTTGTCTCCAACGCCCAAGCTAATAGTCGAGAGAAGCGAAAGGAAGCCCGGGCTGAAATTGATGCCTGTATCAAATTGCTGGCGGAGTTGGTAGTCAAATCTAGGACCTACTTTGGCGCAGCGGCTTCTGATCCACTGTCGAAATCAAGGGCTTCCGAAATACGATTCGAGCTACAGAGGCTCATTACCCGAGTTGAACGCTTAGAAGGCAAACACGCGCAATTCGACGTGACCGGCGCGTGCGGGGAATTGATGGACGCTATCAGTGGTGACCCATTTGAATCGGCTGACCGTGAAGTGTTTGCGGTGGACTCAGACTTGCTGCTAAAGATCGAGTCGGACACTCATGTTCTGATCAACCAGTTGGAAGATGGGTTTGTAAAAGCGTTTGGGTAGAGACCCCATGCGCCAACTCGACCTCTTCTCCGCCCTGCAGTCCAGCACCGAGGGCATCGACACCGAATTCAAGTCAGCGCGCGGTGGCATGCCGGGCAGTTTTTGGGAGTCTTATTCCGCCATGGCCAACACCCAGGGCGGCACCATTGTGTTGGGCGTGGCCGAAAAGCCCACCGGCCTGGTGTGGGAGGGCGTGCCCGATGCCGCGCAGTTGCGCACCGTGCTGTGGGGCCAGCTAAATGACCGGCACAAGGTCAGCGCCAATCTGCTGCGCGATGACGATGTGCGCACGGTGGAAGACGAGGGCCGCCAGTTTGTGGTGGTGAATGTGCCGCGTGCCTCGCGGCTGCAGCGCCCGGTGTTTGTGGGGCCCAACCCCATGACGGGCACCTTCCGTAGAGCGGAAGAGGGCGACTACCGTTGCTCGGATGACGAGGTGCGCCGCATGCTGGCCGACCAGTCCGACACGCCTGCGGATTCACAAATCGTGGAGCACTTTGGGCAGGCAGACTTTGACCCGGAGACGGTCAAGCAATACCGCAACCGCTTTGCCTCCCGCGCGCCAGACCATCCTTGGCTGCTGTTGGACGATGCGCCGCTGCTCACCAAGCTGAGCGCCTTGCGCCGAGACCGCGCCACGGGGCTGGAGGGCGCCACAGTGGCGGGCCTGCTGATGTTTGGCCGGTTTGAGGCGCTGCGTGATGCGCTGCCGGGCTTTCATGTGGACTATCGCGAGCGCATGTCTGACGACCCTGCAGTGCGCTGGACCGACCGCGTGGTGCCCGATGGCACGTGGGAAAACAACCTGTTCCAGTTTTATGTGCGGGTGATGCAGCGCCTGTCGGGCGATTTGAAAATCCCCTTTCAGCTGGACCGCGAGCTGTACCGCAAGGACGACTCTGCCGTGCACGAGGCGCTGCGCGAGGCGGTGGTCAACGCGCTGGTGCATGCGGACCATCGCGGGCAGGGCGGGGTGGTGATTGAGCGCTACCCGGACCGCATTGAGTTGTCCAACCCCGGCTCGCTGCTGGTGTCTCGGGTGCAGTTGCTGCAGGGTGGTGTGAGCGAGTGCCGCAACAAGAGTTTGCAGCTGATGTTCCAGCTCATGGGCGGTGGCGACAAGGCGGGCTCGGGCATGGACAAGATTCGTGCCGGTTGGCGTGCACAGCACTGGCGTTCGCCCCGGCTGGAAGAATCTTTGCAGCCAGACCGAGTGAAGCTGGTGTTGCCGATGGTCAGTCTGATCCCGGATGAAGTGGATCAGGCACTGCGTGTGCGCTTTGGCGACCGGTTTGCCAAGCTGGACAAGACGGCGGTGCAAGCCGTGGTGACCGCGCAGGTGGAAGGCAGCGTGACCAATGCCCGCATGCAGGAAATCACGGGTGAGCACTCCAAAGACATCACCAGCGTGCTGCAAAGCCTGGTGCGCGATGGCTTGCTGACCCAGCAGAACCAGCGGCGCTGGGCCAGCTACCGCGTGGCGGAGGACTCCCCCCAATTGGGCGATAGCTCCCCTCATTTGGAAGCAGACTCCCCCCAAAGCTCCCCCCAATTGGCTGGGGACTCCCCTCATTTGACGGCGAAGTCCCCTCATTTGCCGCCGGAACTCCTGTCATTGGCGGAACCGGCCCGGCTCAAAGGCAAGCTGCCTGCGGCTGAAATGCAGGCTTTGGTTATGCGCCTGTGCGATGGCCGGTGGCTTACGTCCAAGGATTTGGCCGCGTTGTTGAGTCGCGATGCAGAAAACCTGCAGGGCCGCATTCTTGGCGGGATGGTGAAGAAGGGGCTGCTGGAGTTGCGCTTCCCGGATGTGCCGAACCGGCCAGATCAAGCGTACCGGACGGTGGCAGCACCCAAACATTGAACGCCATGAATTCAACCCCTTTCTCTCTCCGCATCTTCGTCGCCGACGGCGACCCCGACGGCCTGCGCATCGTCGACAAGTCCAACTGGATCGGCAAGGCGCTGGTGTTCCCGCGTGCGCTGCTGCCGCAGGTCAAGGCCCGGCCTGAGCTGGCGCAGACTGCAAGGTTGTGATTCAGTAAAACAAGGTTTGTGTAATGCCCATACTGCAAGTAACTGAAATCATGCGCCGCCTGGAGCAGGGTATGACACGCCCGTTTTTGGTCCGTGCAGACGATGATGCCTTGTACATTGCCAAAGGTCGGGAGACCACGCAGCGGGGCTTGATTGCGGAATGGATCTGTGCGCATCTGGCGCAGCAGTTGGGCTTGCCGGTACCAGCGTTCTCGTTGTTGCAGGTGCCCCCTGAGCTGGTGTCTGCGCTGGGGCAGGAAATGGCCGCCTTGGGGCAGGGAGCAGTATTTGGCTCTTTGCAGCAAATGGCGGTGCAGGAATTCGCCGTGACCCAGCTCAAACGGGTAGATGCAGAGCAGCGGCGCATGCTGCTGGCCTTTGACTGGTGGGTGGAAAACGCAGATCGCTCCTTGTCGCCCCATGGGGGCAACCCCAACTTGCTTTGGAGCGCGGCGGAGAACAAGCTGCTGGTGATTGATCACAACTTGGCGTTCGATGCTGATTTTGATGAAGCGGCATTCTTTGACACCCATGTTTTTCGCCACGATGCGGCCACCTTGTTTGGTGATTTGGTCTGCCGCGCAGAGACTGCGGCACTGCTTGAGGCTGCGTTGTCCTGCTATGACGCGGTGGTGCAGGGCATACCGCCAGAATGGCTATGGCTGGATGGCGAGGAGCGTACTTTGCCGGTTCAGGTAGACTTTGTAGCAATCAAGCGCCGGTTGTCGCTTCGTGCCCAGCTTGAGAGAGGTTTCCAATGACACACGTTGCCCGCTATTCCATCATCCGATTTCTGCCCTATGCAGAGACGGAGGAGTTCGCCAACGTTGGCATCGTCTTGTATGCGCCTACTGCGCGCTATTTCGACTTTCAGCTTTCCAATAAGTGGAGGCGCCTGAGTGGTTTTTTTGACAAGCTGGATAGGCGTGTCTTTGCGCAAGGTGTTGCCGCTTTTTCTGAAGAGTTGGCTCGTACCCGACAGATGGCTGGGCAGGAGTCGTCTGCCCAGTGGGTGTTCGACGACTTAGTGCGCCCGCGTGAGGCCTTGTTTCGTTTTTCGGCTGTGCGCGCAGTTATGGCGGAGTCTCCGCGGGCCAAGTTGCAGGAGTTGTTTGACCACTATGTTGAGCACGACTTTGCAACGCCCGAATACCAGGAAAAGCTGATTGAGAAGGCGGTTCGTGGTGTGCTGCGACGTGAGGGGTTGAGCGCGCGGTATCAGAGCGCCAAGCTTGGGGTGGACGGCCTTCAGTTCAAAGTGCCGTTTGCTGAGTTGGATGCAGATGGCAAGGCCTTGCGCGTGATCAAGCCCATGCACTTGGCCTACGATGACCCACTGCGCATTCTTGACCATGGCAATCAATGGTTGGGCCGTTTGCGCCATCTAGAGCGCGTAAAGGCCATGCCCAAGTCCATGCTCTTGGCCGTAACGCAACCTCCTGTGGATACCGATCGTTTTGGAGCGTTTGAGGAAGTTCGTCGCGATCTGGCAAACATGGGGGCCGTGTTTGCAGCATCCAATGACGAACAGGCTTTGCTGAATTTCGCTCAAGCGGCATAAAAAAGCCCCGGTCTTCCGGCGACTGGGGCGATGCCACAACCCAAAGCCTTGGGCAAAGGATTGCGTAGATTTTAGTCGCGGCAGCAGTATTCCCGTAGACTGTGAGCCCCAAACGGTAATGTCCCCTGTGCCCCAAGTAGAAGTGTCCCCTTGTTGGGGATGCAAAGGGGAACCAGGTGGAACGAATGAGCGTGAAGGAAGCGGGGCGGCTGGCGGTGGTACGTCA